>NZ_CP066775.1:0-308148 GCF_009754905.2 Mucilaginibacter ginkgonis
TCCGGAAAATAAACACGGCCGCGTTCCTTAAAGTCGGCATTGATATCGCGCAGAAAGTTTATCTTTTGAAACGCGGCGCCCAGTTTACAGGCAGTTGGTTTAAGACGATTATATAGATCTGTGTCCAGGTCGCAGAAAACTTTAAGGCACATTAATCCTACAACTTCTGCAGATCCATAAATGTAGGAGTCATATTCGCGGCGGGTGAAGGTCTTTCCGACTATATCCATTTGCATAGAATTAAGAAAGCTTTTTATCAGATCTAATTCTATTTTATAACGGTTAACCACTAATTGGAAAGACTGCAGTACCGGGTTAGTGCTAATCCCCATTTTTATTGCCTCGAACGTATCTTCGCTGAATTTAAGTAATAGCTGCTGTTGGTCAAAGCCATGAAAAGTATCTACTATTTCATCGGCGGTACGCACAAAACCGTAAATGCTGTAAATAGGATCTCTTAGGTTCTTGTCAAAAGCACGGATGCCTTTGGTAAAAGAGGTACTATATTTTTGTGTAATGAGTTTGCTGCTGGCAAAACATGTTTCGTCGTAAAAACTCAAGCCATCCATGGATAGTTATAAATGTACGTAATTTACCTGTTTAACAAACTTTGCACCGTAACAATATGTAATTTGTAACCAGATTTATGGATTCACCTCTACAAAAACATGTTGTTATAATTGGGGCTGGCTTCGCAGGACTATCTGCAGCGGCTTTCTTAGGAAAAGAGGGCTATAAGGTAACTGTGCTCGAAAAAAACGACCAGCCCGGTGGGCGCGCCCGCGTTTGGGAGCAAGATGGATTTAAATTTGATATGGGCCCAAGCTGGTATTGGATGCCCGATGTTTTTGAAGATTTTTTTAAAAACTTCGGGCACTCCGTGAAAGATTTTTATCACTTGCAACGGTTAGACCCATCTTACCGCATTTATTTTGGGAAGGATGACCTTATAAATATTCCGGCAGACCGCAACACATTAAATGATCTTTTTGATGAAATTGAAGCCGGCAGCAGTAAGAAGCTGGATAAATTTTTAAAACAGGCTGAATATAAATATAATGTCGGAATGGCCGATTACGCTCACAGGCCTTCAAAAGGGTTAAAGGAGTTTTTTGATCTGAAGCTGATTAAACAAAGCCAGGGCCTGCACTTGCTTACCAGCATGCGTACCCACATCCGGAAATTTGTGAAACATCCAAAGTTAAGGCAACTGCTGGAGTTTCCGGTGCTGTTCCTTGGCGCTACAGCAAAAGACATCCCGGCTATGTATAGTTTAATGAATTATGCCGACTTAGTTTTAGGCACGTGGTACCCGCAAGGAGGCATGGGAGAGATTATCAAAGCGATGGTGGCTGTAGCTGAAGAAAACAGCGTGCGTATCATATATAATGCAGAAGTAAAAGAGATTGTCGCAAATGGCGGGATTGTTAGTAATGTGATTACCAACCGTGGCAGCATAGCTGCAGACCTGGTTATCTCCGGTGCAGACTATGAGCATACAGAACAGCAATTGCTGAAAAAGAAAGATCGCCGGTATTCACCAAAATATTGGCGGTCGCGTAAAATGTCGCCATCATGTCTCATATTTTACGTAGGCGTTGGTAAGCGGGTCGACGGCATATTACATCACAATTTATTTTTCGATGGTGACCATGATGGTCATGCAGATGATATTTATAAAGCAGCCAAGTGGCCTGATGAGCCATCCTTTTATGTTTGCTGCCCATCTAAAACAGACCATACAGTCGCGCCACCGGGTTGCACAAACTTGTTTTTTTTGATGCCGCTTGCAGCTGGTATAGAAGACACCGAGGCGTTAAGAGCAACGTATTTTATTAAAATGTTGTCAAGGTTTGAAGCATTAGCGAGTGTTTCGATTCGCGACAATATATTGGTTAAGAGGAGCTATTGCGTAAACGACTTTGTAAAGGACTACCACGCGTACAAAGGGAATGCGTATGGTTTGGCCAATGTGTTATCGCAAACAGCTTTTATGAAACCTGCTATTCACTCGAAAAAGTTAAGGAACCTGCTGTACACAGGCCAACTCACAGTGCCCGGTCCCGGGGTGCCGCCGGCTATAATTTCCGGAGAGATAGCAGCGAAAGAGGCAATCAATTATTTTGGAAATCAGTCCAAATAAAAATGGCATCCCGGTTTGTGGAATGCCATTTAGATAAATAGGTAGGATGTAAATATTTTATTCTTCTTCGGCGTAGATAGGTTTTTTAACACCGTTATCATACGCTTTAAGATTCTTTTTAAGCAGTTTACGTGCTACGTGAATGCGCGTTTTAACTGTGCCGATCGGGATTGTTAGATGATCTGCAATCTCGTGGTATTTATGACCTTCAAAATACATGGTAAAGGGGACATAATAATCTTCAGGTAATTTATCCAAAGCGCGACGGATATCATCCATCACAAATTTTGCTTCACCTTGATTTTTTGTTGAACTGAATACCAGGTTAGCAGAAGAGATCTCTTCTGACTTAGTTACAAAGGTGCTCATCTTTACAAAACGACGGTAGTTGTTTATAAAAGTGTTTTTCATGATGGTATACAACCATCCTTTAAGATTAGTACCTTCTTTAAACTTGTTATAATAAGTTATCGCTTTTAACATCGTGTCTTGCACAAGGTCATTCGCGTCATCAGCGTCATGTGTAAAGTGTAAAGCGTAGGAACGCAATGAACTTGCCTGACGAAGCACCATGGTGTTAAACTCAATTTTAGTCATCTTGTTAGTTGTTTGGTTCTGATGTATAAACAAACATGATACCGCTTTGGCTACTATTTGTTTTATAGTGGTGTTCCCTAAGGATATTTTTTCCTGCTGATGCTAACTAAACGGTATGATATTTTTGCAGGTTAATTATTTAAATTGCTAACAGACAGTGTGTTATATAAAATTCTCTGGAATAATTTTCTGTATTTTGTATCGCATAAAAACGTTTCTTGTTAACAAACTGATAACACATGTAAGATTGTAATTAATTAATAAGAAAAATAATTAATCAATTATATTGACTTCACGCTCCAATAAAACGCCAAATTTAGTGTACACAGTGTCTATGATTTGCGACGAAAGTGCATAAATGTCCTGACCGGTTGCCCCGCCATGATTTACTAATACCAACGCCTGATTTTTCCAGGTACCGGTTTCGCCAACGGTTTTACCTTTCCATCCGCATTGCTCGATAAGCCAGCCGGCGGCGAGTTTAATTCCATTTGGAGCGGGGAAATTAACCACAGCAGGATATTGCGCAATCAGTTTGTCGAAGTCGCTGGCGCTGACAACCGGATTTTTAAAGAAGCTGCCTGCATTGCCGATAGTTGAAGGATCAGGCAGTTTGGAAACACGTATTCTCGAAACGGTTTGAGACACATCTTTAAGAGATGGGTGGCTAATGCCGTTGTTTTGCAGTTCCTGTTCTATCGCGCCATAATGCAACACAAACTTAGCTTGCTTATGTAGGATAAACTTTACGCTAGTGATAATATATTGGCCTTTAAAATGTGATTTGAATATACTTTCACGGTATCCAAACTCACATTCTTCTTTGGTAAAGGTCTTAAAGGTTTTAGTTGATATATGAAAAGCTGTGCATGAGTAGAAAACATCTTTCAGTTCAACTCCGTAGGCACCGATATTTTGAATAGGTGAGGCGCCTACCGACCCAGGTATAAGACTTAAATTTTCCATGCCGGCAAACTCGTGATTCACACAATAGTTTACCAAGTCATTCCACACCTCGCCGGCACCAGCCTCTACAATAACGTCATCGTGATTAATTCGGTGCTCAATGCCACGAATATTCATTTTCACGACCAATCCATCAAAGTCTTTAAGAAACAACATATTGCTGCCGCCGCCTAAGATCAATCTTTCGGCTTCAACCCATTTTGGATCGCTAAAGAGTTCCGTTAAATCTTCAGGGTGATTTATCTCCGTAAAATAACGCGCTGATACTGCTAAGCCAAAGCTGTTGAAATTTTTAAGCGATACGTTCTCTTCTATTTGCAGCATGAATTATCCGTTGTGGCTTAAAACGGGGTAACCAGATCTTTAAAAGACATTAAGAGTTCATCTTTTGAAGATAGCAAGATATCTTTTTCACTTACGCCCCAGCCAATGCCCATAAGCGGGTCGTTCCAAATTATGCCTATTTCTGACTCCTTATCATAATAGTTGGTTACCTTATAAGCAAATATGGTATTGTCTTGCAGGGTATGGAAACCATGCAAAAAGCCGGCAGGCACCCAAAACTGTTTTTTATTTTCTCCTGATAACTCGATAGTAAAGTGCTGACCATAAGTTGCTGAGGCCTTGCGGATATCTACCACTACGTCCAATACGGCACCTTGAATTACACGTACCAGTTTGCCTTGTGCAAATGGTGGCGCTTGTGCATGCATCCCACGTAATGCTCCTTTTTGTGATAGCGATTGATTGTCTTGTACAAAATCTGCGTATATGCCATGCTCCTCAAACTTTTTCTTATTATAGCTTTCAAAAAAGTAACCACGGTCGTCAGGGAAAACACGCGGCTCTATAATCAGTAAACCTTCAATAGGAGTGGTTGTAACCGTCATAAATTAGTCTAATTGCTGCATTAATGTATTAAATACAACAAAGCGGTTTTCAAATGCCTGGTTGTGAGCTATAGAAAGCGGATTTAGATGGTATAGCATGAAATCTTCATACTTTGCAGGATCCTCTGTATAAAATTGTACGCAGTACGTAATTCCCTCATTTGGCGAATTTAGCACCTTCAAGATCTTCGAATCTGAAAACGTCCCGGTGTTAAGTACTGCAGGAACATGGTTTGCCTTTATCCATTGCAGCCACTGTTCGTGTATGTCTTCGTCTATTAAGTAGGTTTCGTTGTATACGATCATCAGCGGCAAAATTAACATTTACGACGGATTGTCAGGCTTGTCGCCGCGCAATAATCTAAATCGTGCACGGGCTTCATTTATCCATAAGCTACCCGGGTAATCTGTTATAATTTTCTGGTAGTATATTTTAGCTAACGCCTTATCGTTGAGGTTGTTTTCGTAAACATTGCCAAGCATAAAAACAGCATCATCGGCCCAAATACCCTTACTGTAATCTTTCTCTACCGTCTTTAACTCGGTAATAGCTTTCTCAAAATCTTTCTCATCAAGGTGTATGCGCGCCTTGGCCATCAGGATATCTCCGGCAAAGGTATTGCCGGGGTATTTTTTGTCTATGCTATCCAGCGTTAACAGTGCTCTGTCGCTTCGTTGTTTAAAAATCTCCAGATCTGCCCGTGCGTACATTTTAAGCGCATTACCTGTGGTGTCAAACGTAATGTTGTCGGTAATTAGCAATGATAAGTTCAATGCGTCATTAGCGATCAATTGCGAAGTTGCCGCCTTTAAAATATCTAACTGCCCTTTAGCCCATTTGAAATCGCCGGTGTAGTAAGCAAGTTTCGCGTTACGGTAAGCAGCATCCTGTGATACCGGCAAACCTTGATTTGCTTTTTCAACCTGACTGTAAATCAAAGTAGACTCCCAAGGCTGATCTTCCAGCAAATAGATATCGCCCAGTGTGAGTTTAAGTTGGGCCAACAACGCAGGCCTCAAATTAGGGATGTCGATAGCCTCTAACAATAATTGCCTTGCCGGGGTATATTTGTGTAATTTAAATGCCTGCAGGTTTGCCAATCTTTGTATAGCCAACGCAGTATTTGCTGTTTTGCCGAACTCACTCAGTAAAGATAAATAGTCCTGCTCAAGTGCAGTGATATCTGCCTGCGACAACTTACCCGCATTAAGTTTCATGTTCTTTACATCTATCAACTCAATTTTAGCCGGAATATAGAAGGGGTCGTCGCGTGTGCTTTTTTCAATAATGAATGTATAACCGCGAATAGCTTCGTCATAAGCGCCATTACTTACCAAGCTGTGGCAAAGGTCATAAATGCCAGCACCTTTATCGTCGCGGCGACGGCTTAAAGCAAGTGCCTGGTTCAGTGCATGGTCATATTGTTTTTGCTGCATGTACTGCCACGTCAGCAGATCTGCAAAGGCGGTCACCTCGGGTTGTTTTTGAATATGTCGAAGCAACTCTGTACGTAACAAATCATAGTCTTTTTCGCCATCCAATATCGGTGCAAGTACGCTTTCGGCCTGCAACACATAGTCCGGATTGCCGGGCAGAAAATTCATGTACTCAGCAATGATATTTACCTTGTCGTTCTTAAAGCGATAAAGGCTAAGCAACTCATGACTGAATAAATGTTCGTTGTGCAACAGTTTGCGGCCCTGAACAAAAATGCGAATGGCATAGTCTGCACTTTCAGCCTGATAAAATTGCGTTGCCAATCCGGTAATAACATTCTGATCTGCAGGAAGGTTATTTAAAAGATCACTATAAACCTCATCAGCTTTGTCAGTTTTGCCTTGTTCACGGTAGACACGGCCAAGCGTTATTGCATATTGAAAGTCGGCCGGATGCTTGCGCATCAATTTCTTACTCACGCTCTCCGCCTCATCAAATCTTTTTAGACTTATAAGACTGTTTACATAAAAGCTGAAGTATGATTCGTTGTCCAGCTTATAAAGCTTTTGGTAAATATCAAATGCTTTTTGAAACGCGTTATTGTAAGTATACTGCTGTGCTAATTGCAACTCGCCTGTTTGTGCAAAACAGTGGTAAGCCCCAGCGTAGCAAAAAATCATCAGCAATAATACCCGTTTCATCATCTCAAAAATACGCAATAACAAATGGTTACTACGCTGGTTTATAAACGTTATCTACGGGTAAAATTGTGGTGACAAACGTATAAACATCTTTTTAAATTACGATTTTGACCTCATCTCGATTGAACTGACCAATTAATAAATGTCTATCAGGCCAAAGGTTTTTATATACGCCGTCATTGCGCTTTTGCTTTGGTCCTGCACTAATGGCAAGAGGCAAATTCCTGTTCTAGACTTTTTTAAAACGCCCGAGAAATCTTTTTTCAAGATATCGCCCGATGGGAGATATGTGTCATATCTGAAACCTTATAAAGACAAGCAAAATATATTCATTCAGTCGCTATCAGATGGTAAAGAAGTGATGGCCACATCTTTTACCAACTACCCGGTGCGTGATTACTTTTGGACTTACAATAACAAAATTGTTTTAAGCCAGGACATCATAGCCACAGACCAATTTAAAATGTTTGTGGTTGACATTGCTACCATGAAACAGCGCGACTTGCTGTCATTCGGCAATGCAAAATTTAAATTATTGAACCGTGGCCGCAAAGATCCTGACATTATTACCCTTGCCTTAAATAAACGCGACCCTACGGTTTTTGATGTTTATAGGCTTAACATCCGCGATGGTAAACTAACCACGTACATTAACAATCCCGGCAATATGACGGATTGGTTTCCTGACGGCGACGGCGAGATCAGGTTGGCACAATCGTCAGATGGGGTAAACAAAACAATTTTGTTTAGGAAGGATGTTGCAGCGCCGTTTAGGCCTATAATAACCAGCAATTTCATTGACCAGGTGCAGCCTATAAGTTTTACTACGGATAAAAATGAGTTTTACGCGCTCTCGAATATTAACCGCGATAAGGCAGCGCTCGTAGAAATAAACGCTAATACAGGTAAAGAAAGCAAAGTGCTATACGCGAGCAATGACGCCGATATTGAAGATTGGGGTTTTTCTAAAAAGCATAATACTGTTGAGTATGCGCTTTGGGAAGATGATAAACCGCATATTCATTTTTTAAATAAATATGCTGAGGCCCGGTATAACGAATTGATAAAGCAACTCCCGGGGACCGAGATTAAGATCATTGACCGTGACAGCAGCGAAAATAAATTTGTTGTGCAAAGCAGCACTGACAAAAATCCCGGGTCATTTTATTTATACGACAGTAAAGAGAAACAGTTGACAAAGCTTGGCGACATAAATTCTGACCTAAAGCCTGATGAGCTTTGCGCTATGACGCCGGTTAGCTATAAAGCGAGTGATGGTTTAACTATCCATGGATTTTTGACCTATCCGCAAGGAAATAAACGGACTAACCTGCCTGTAGTTGTTTTTTTGCGCAACGGTCCTTGGAATAGGATAAACTGGGGATATAGCGCCGATATGCAATTTCTGGCAAACAGGGGATATGCAGTATTTCAACCGAATTACCGTGGATCAATGGGTTATGGTAAGGCGTTTCATCGTGCGGGCTTCAAACAAGTTGGCGGCAAAATTCAGCAGGATATAACAGACGGTGTTAACTGGCTAATCAGTAAAAAAATTGCTAACCCTAAAAAGATAGCTGTATTAGGCAGCGGTTTTGGTGGCTTTTCTGCATTATACGGATCATCATCGCACCCCAAAATGTACAATTGCGCCATAGTCCAATACGGACTGATCAATTTTTTCACCTACATTAAAGATGCGCCGCCATTTGTGAAGCCTTATTTGCAAATGACTTATGAAATGGTTGGCAATCCGGAGACTGATGCTGATAGCCTACGCGCCATCTCGCCTGTCTTTCATGCGGACAAGATCAAAACACCTTTACTTATCTTTCAGGGAGCAAAGGACCCGCGTGCCAACATCAGTGAGTTGAACCAGTTTGTGCGCGAATTAAAGCGAAGAAATGTTCCGGTTACGTATGTGTTAAAAGATAACGAGCGTACGTATTTTCGCAGTCAGCATAATCGTATACAAATGTATGCCGATATTGAGAAGTATCTGGACAAATACATGAAAGGCACACCTTGACCGCCAAAATGAAGGGAAGCAAACAAGGATATCAAAAGAATTTTTCACTCATTATCACCTTTTTTGCGCTTATAACAGCCGCTTTAGCAGTGGCTCTTTTCATCGTCTACAACTTTACACGTACTTACGTAGAGAATGAGTTTGCATCCAAGAAGATCGACGTTTTAGAGCAAACGCTTAAGCCTTATAACGATCTCTTTCTGAACAAGGTTTACGAGATCACATCATACCAGGGCTATCTGGACTCGGCTTCAGCTGCCAAATATTCGGCAAGCGTGTTTAAAGATTACCCGTTTGTAAAACGTACTGTTTTCTACGAAGTCCGTATTGCGGCGCCGGCCAACTTAAACATAAAACCACGCCGGTTAAACATCAGTGTGCGGTCTGCTTATGAATATTTTGTTTACAAGAAGCGTTTTGTAAGCACCAAGCGATCTTATGTGGAGAATACTGAGTTCAGGCAGATGACCGATAAGTTTGAGAACTTTGTGATGAATACCGATACCACACGTTCTCCCACACAGGCGGAGATATACAAGATATTTTACGATATAAAGCCGGACAAGATCAGTTATTTGAATATCCCTCGCAGGGAAGAAATCAAAAACTACCGAAACCTGCTTAACACCGGCGCCCAATCCACTTTTTACAAGCAAAACATGATGACTTTTTATCTGGAGCCCTATGCGCTAAAGATAAAAAACACGCACCCTGAGCTTTATCAAGACATCAGCATCAAACCTGTAGTGTATGATCCGCTCGATGATCAGGGGCAACATTTGATTACGGAACTGGCCTTCCCCGGTGCCTTTTCTGATTATAAACTTTATTTCAGGTCGACCAATAACCATTTATCTACAGAGATTATACACAGGTTTGTGCCAACAGCGGCTGTGGTGTTACTTATTTATCTTTTTTTAGTGCTGATAGGCTGGCTCATTTACCGCAATTTAAGCACCAACTTAAAGCTATTCAAATTGCAATATGATTTCATTAACAACTTTACGCACGAGTTTAAGACGCCCGTAAGTGTAATAAAAATTGCAGGGTCAAACCTGCGCAGCGAAGCCGAATTAACTGAACGGGCACGTAAACACTATGGCCGCATTTTGGACGAAGAGGCTGATAAGCTGAACGACCTGATGAACAAACTGCTATCTTTTACGCAAATAGAAAACCGATCTATCAGCCTTAAAAAGAAAACCATTGACATAAAGGAATTTATAGAGGGGTACATCCAAACATTTAGGATACGATACCCCGATTTTAAGATCGCGTACCATATAGATGGTGTCGGGACATTTAATTCAGATTCGGTGTTGTTGGGCAGTCTGTTTCAAAATTTGATTGAAAACGCGTATAAGTATTCACCGCCCGAAAACAAAGACCTTTTCATAAACGCGATGTATGATCGCAACACCATTATATTTACTTTTACCGATAGGGGGATTGGCATACCTAAAAATGAGATCAAAAACATTTTCAGGAAGTTTTACCGAATAGAAAATAAATACAATCAGCAGGGTAGTGTTGGCCTTGGTTTGGCGTTTTGCAAAGAACTGGCTAATTTTATGGGTGGCGATATCACTGTAAAAAGCGAAATTAACCAAGGGTCTGAGTTTACGGTAACCCTGCCTTACGAAATTTAATATATGAATCAAGAAATAAAAATCGCGCTGGTTGAGGATGACGAAAACCTGCGTTTCCTGGTAGCAGAACGTTTACAAACCGAAGGCTACCGCGTATTAGAAGCATCAAACGGTGATGATGCCGAGAAAATGATCATGCAGGAAAACCCTGATATTGTTTTGCTTGATTGGATGTTGCCCGGCAAACAAGGCTCTGAAGTTTGTGAAAATATTCGTAAAAATGGCTTCGATAAACTAGTCATCATGATGACGGCTAAAGCGCAGGATGTAGATAAAATTGAGGCTTACAACTTTGGCGTATCTGACTACATAACCAAGCCTTACAACATGGATGTGCTGGTGGCGATGATAGATAATAAGATAAAGTTCTCGCTTAATAACGATAAGCATGAAACCTATCGTTTTGCCAACATGGAGCATCATCCTAATACCCACTTGTTGATAAAGGATGGCCGCAAGATAGAGCTTACTATTTTGGAGAACCGCATTTTGCTGTACTTCTTGAAAAATAAGAATAAGGTAATAAATCGCGAAGAACTGATGATGGAAGTGTGGGGATACAATGCTGATGTAAACACGCGTACGCTTGATATGCATATTGTGCGCTTGCGTAAAAAAATTGAGGATAACCCCGACTCGCCACAGTATTTGCAAACTGTGCGTGGTATTGGTTACCGCTTTGCTTACGAATAAAATTTATTTGGACTGCAACCTTTAGCGAAAGGGCGGCGTCTTATTGCATACTTAAACAAACTTAAACATGAAAGCATTAGCTAAAGTACTTGTTGTTGCACTGTTGACTGTAGGCGTAAACAAAGCCTTTGCAGACACGCAAGACCGCCACATCAGCGGTTTTAACGCTATTAGCATCGGTGGCTCGTTCGACACCTATTTAACCCAGGGTGGCACAGAATCGGTAAAGGTTGAAGCGCCGGGTGATATCATCAATGAAATTAAAACAGAGGTTGTTGACGGCGAATTAAAGATCTATCAAAAAAGCAAAGGCTGGGGAAACTGGTGGAACGGTAGTCACAAAAAAGTAGTGATCTATATCTCTGCCAAACAATTAAAGGCGGTGTCCCAGTCAGGCTCAGGCGACTTGTTCTTTAAAAATGGAATCTCTTCATCATCATTGGTATTGCATGTATCCGGTTCCGGCAATGCTACCGGAAGGGTAGAGGCGGGCGAACTGCAATGCAGTGTCTCGGGCTCTGGTGACATGAAATTAGAAGGTAAGGCATCTAATGCCGCTATAACCGTTTCAGGTTCGGGAACTTACAGCGCCCGCGACCTGGTGACTAATAACGTTGCCGTAAGGGTATCGGGCTCTGGTGATGCCACGGTAAACGCAAATGATAAAATTGATGCGTCTGTATCAGGTTCAGGTGATGTTCGTTACACCGGCGCTGCCAAAAACGTATCAACCTCAAAATCGGGAAGCGGCAGCGTGCACCGTATTTAATTAGCGAATAAGTGAGTTGTTAATGGTGAGTTGACCTCCCACCGATTTGTTTTTGAAACTTCATAAAGAAAGCCGGTTATTACCCGGCTTTCTTTATTATGGATACCTATGCTGTGGCTTTTTGCGGCCAAGTGATAAATTTTAACTATTCACCATTCACAAGACAAACCAATTACCAAACTCAGTCTTTAAACCTTATCAATGTTTTCCGGCCTAAGTCGTAGGTTACCCTGAATGCTTCCTGGTTGTCGTTAAACTGCCCGGGCGAGAAATGAAAACTTGCGATAAATTGCCCTTTGATCCGGTTGAATAGAAAAGGCGTGTAAATAAGATCTATGCGGTTGTAAAATTTCTTTTGGTAGTAAGAATCGCCATAGGTTACAAACTGTGGCTCACCTGCGTAAAACTCTTCAAATATTGCAAAACGGTGCCAGCCCGCATAAGCGCTGAACACAAAACCAAGTGGCTTTTTAAAGAAGTCTGCGCCGTTTGCGCCGCGAGTGCGTGCAAGTGAGATCATGCCCCCTGCTTCGAATGATAACGAGTCGAGTTTGGTATGCTTCACATTATAACCTAACCTAACCTGGCCTGCTCCGTTATCCCGTATATGGTCTCCGGGGATATCTATCGCCGGCCCTGCATCATGCAGCATATTAAAATAATGTGCTATGTAAAATGAACCGTAAGGTTTGGGCGCATATTTACCAGCCAAACCGAACAAAAATTGTTCACGCTCCACATTAGTTTGTCTGCTCACCCAATCCAAATACATGGTTTCGTACCCATGGGATGACTGATATCGGGCTAATAAACCTTCTACATTTGGGCGGTAGTAACGTAGCGTATCATTTAATATCGCCCTCGGAACCTGGCTTAGCAAGCCTTCGCGCGGAAACATACCGGCATTAAATAACCAATGATGACTTTCGTAACTGTAATACGCAACAGGATCTACTTTTAAAAAATAGGGCTGTGCGCCAAATTCGTGGATGGCGTTAACACCAACCCTAAAATGATTTAGGCTATCGGCATTTAGACCAAGGTCTAAAGTAGTGCGCGCGCCTGAGTAAGTGCGAGATCGTTCTACAAACGCTTTATACTCGCGGTTGTCAAGAAACCCAAAACCGTTAAAATGAACATCTAGGCTTTGTGCCCGGACTGTTACAACCGTAAAAAAAGCGGATATAAAGAGGAGTAGTTTTTTATTCATCTAATATTATTGAACGGTAAACTTGATGACCCGGCTGTTACGCCCGCCCGGGAAAGGGGTTGTACGCAGTGAAAATAACAGATCATAACTGCCTTTAATTGATGGTGCTGCAAATGTAAAGTTATAGGTAATGGTTTTACCCGGGGCGATGCTTTTTGTATAAAACGTGCTATCTGCCCTTTGCGCATATACCATCTCTTCGTGCTGCAAAAAGCAAGCGCCGAAAATTACTTGGTGCGGTTGACCCTTGTTGGTAAAATTGATTTGAAAGGGATACGGATTATTTAAAGTGACAGGCACGGTTACCTGTTCACCCGCCTTTACAGTCATTTTATAATTATCTGTTTTAATGAAAACCCGCTGATAGGTGCGTGTGCTGTCTACCCAACCATACCAATATTTACGTTTTACAGTCGTGAAAGTATCGCGCATAAAAAGCGGGTCTTGCATGGTGGCAACGTACAACGTACGCTTCCCTTGAAAATCATTTTCTATAGGCCAAAGTTCAAATTGCGTGCGGCGATAATAGCGACTGTCGTAAGAGAAGCCTTTAAGCGAATGTGTGTAAAATGAATACTTAGCCGGATCCTGAAAACCATCGCCGAACATTACATAAGCATTGCCGGCTTTAGCTTGTATTTGCTTAGTCCATTCTTTGTACCCGAATAAACTTCCTAACCGCGTCCTTTGCATAATGAATGGCAGTTGGTCTGATAAAGCGATCCGGAATAAAACGATCACACCGATATTTATGTAAGCCAATATTTTAAACCATTTTGCGGGCGCCCCACCCTGACTGAAATTAATGAGCGTGAGCAACGTAATTGGTACAAAAGCAATAAGCGTCCAATGCGGCTGCACTTCGCCTTTGGCAGAACTAAACCAGAAAAACAACAAAGTGCCGATTGCATTAACCAATAATGTGCGGATAAAAGCATCTTTGATTTTAGTTCGAAAGGCGTAATAAAAGATCATCCATCCCACCAACGGGCCTGCAATGAGCAGCTGACCCAATGGAAACAACAATGCGTTTTCAATGCCATTGATTTCTGAAGTGCGTTCAAACAAGTGATATTCTATCGATGGGTAGTTGTGCCTTATTTGCCACCAAATATGCGGTATGTACAGTGCCGTTGTCAGGAAGACGATGAGCCAAAACGTTGGGCGTTTTAAGAGCTTAACATTCGCCAATACACTAAACAAGATCACAAGCACACCATGGTATTTGCTATACAGCAGACAAGCTAATGTTATAGAGATGAGTAACGCCGTTAGCCATTTATCCGTTTTGAGATATTGTTCAAATAAGAAGTAAAAAATTACGGTGAAGAAAAATAGCGGCGCGTCTGGTGTGGTGATAAAACCGTAGATATGGAATATGAGTAAACTGCTTACGATAGTTATAAATAGCCCGGCGTCTACGCGATAGGTCTTTAAAGTTTGCCACAGGATGCCAATTGCTATAGAACTTGTAAGTACGGTTACCAAGCGTGCTCCAAATTCATTTTGAAACAGGCTGTAGCCCACCTTTATGAATACAGCCACCATCGGTGGATGGTCGTAATAACCCCAATCTAAAAAGCGGGAATAAAGCCAATAATAAGCCTCATCTGCATGGATCTCTAATGTGGCTGCCTGGAAAGCGTTGAGGATAGTCCAAACAAGGATAAAATACCAGATCAGTTTTTGATTATTGGTATTTGTGTTTGGAGCAAAACTCATAGAATGGGAGGTACAAAGCGACCAATTTCTGGTACTGGTCGCTTTAAGGAATACTGTTATGCAATATCAAAGTGCGACAGGCTTACAAACTGCTGCACGCGGGCTTTAACTTCATCGGCAGCGAGGCCTTTAATTTTCTCCGTGCCAAACTTTTCTACACAGAATGACGCCAATGCAGATCCGTATATTATGGCACTCTTCATATTTTCGTAATTCACTTCACCTGCCTTCGCCATGTAGCCAATAAAGCCGCCAGCGAAGGTATCGCCTGCACCTGTCGGATCGAAAACCTCTTCTAATGGCAAAGCAGGAGCAGAAAAAATGTGTTTCTCATGGAATAATAACGCACCGTGCTCGCCTTTTTTTATGATCAGGTATTTGGGGCCCATCGTCAGGATCTTGTTGGCTGCCTTGACTAATGAGTACTCGCCGCTTAGCTGGCGTGCCTCTGCGTCATTAATAGTTAAAACATCAACCATTTTAATGGCTTGCAGCAGATTATCCATAGCAATGTCCATCCAAAAGTTCATGGTGTCCATTACGATAAGCTTAGGCCGCTTTTTTAAACGGTTAATGACAGTTTGTTGCACTTGCGGCGTTAAGTTGCCGAGCATTAAATATTCGCAATCCTGGTAACTATCGGGGATAATGGGATCAAAATCAGCCAGTACGTTAAGTTCTGTCACCAACGTATCGCGACTGTTCATGTCGTTATGGTATTTGCCGCTCCAAAAAAAGGATTTTTCTCCTTGTTTAATCTGTAAACCTTCTGTATCAATGTGGTGGCGATTAAAATCAGCTATTTCTTCTTCTGGAAAATCTTCACCAACGACTGCTACAATCTTAACGTCGTTGTAAAAATAAGAAGCGGCCAAGCCTGCATAAGTGGCTGCGCCACCAACTATCTTATCTGTTTTACCAAAAGGGGTTTCAATAGCGTCAAACGCCACCGTACCAATAACTAAAAGGCTCATTAAATATTTTTTAAAAATTTTGTTGACAAAGATTGTGAATTTAGAGCAGAAATCATACTTTTGCACACTCCAAACCGGAAAATGATTCCTGAGTAGCTCAGCCGGTTAGAGCATCTGACTGTTAATCAGAGGGTCGCTGGTTCGAGCCCAGCCTCAGGAGCCTTAAAATCAATGATTTAGCCTCGCTTAGACAAGCGGGGCTTTTTTATGTGCATAAAATGTGCATACTTTGAACACTATTTAATGTTCGTAAGTACAGTTATTAGGTTTCATTTATAGTTGTCACCACGCCCATTTAATACCTCTGATTGAATTCTTGCTACACTACAGAAAGCTTAAATCCGTATCTTAATAATTAACTGAGATTTTTCATCGCCTTTTTTGATCGTTAAGCATCCCTACCTAAATACCTATGGAGGTGATAACTATGTTTATTTTTGTCAAAAAGTAAACATCGTTAATAGGTCTAATTAACTTTCATTTACGGTTATTTTATTTTTCTGCTATCCGAGTCGGACAATATCGGATATAGCACAACTCATGTCAATCTACCTTTGCTTCCATAACGATTAAACAAATAATTATGGAATCATTAACTTTTGATCAATTACCTCAAGCAGTTGGGGAGCTTTTAGAAAAGGTATCTAAGATTGAGGATATCCTTAACCAAGATCATGCTGAAAATAAAGAACCTGAAGGGCTTTTTTCGATTACGCAGGCAGCAAAATTTTTGAACCTTTCAATCTCCACTATTTACGGAAAGGTGTGCCGCCGGGAAATTCCTGTAAGCAAACAAGGAAAACGACTTTATTTCAATAAAACGGAATTGTTGGAATGGGTCAAATCAGGCAGAAAACGGACTCTGGTTGAACTTGCTACCTCAACTACATTTATAAGAACCCATCGTCATTAATCATGCATCATGAATAACGAGGCAATAAAAAAAGATTGGGTAGAAAATCACCTGTATCTATCCCACCAGTTTATTCAGGAACTTAAAACTTTTAATGTGGAAAGAATAGGTGATATGGAAAAACTCACCTTAATGGACTTATTGAGTTTCAATTCAGTAACTATAGTTAAACTGAAGAGAATTGTGCTTTTTATGGATCAGAATGGCTTGAGCTTCAAATCACCTAATAATTGCTAACCAGAATAATTAAATCGAATTTATCATGGCAAAAATTATCACTATTGCCCATCAGAAAGGCGGCGTAGGAAAGAGCACCTTGGCTCTAAATTTGGCGTTGTGCTTCAAAGATCAACTCAAGGTCGCACTCATTGATTCTGACGTGCAAGGCAGTATATATCATATAAAGAATGATTTTCCCGAATTGGATATCTTATCCCCTGAAAAGATCAGTGTAATTCCGGATTTAAGTTATGATTTAATAATAGTCGATACACCGCCTTACTTATCGAATAAACTAAATGAGTTGTTTGGTTATTCAGATTACGTGCTTGTGCCTTCAAAAGCCGGCTTCTTTGACGTGATGGCAATCAAATCTACCCTAGCATTGATCCGTTTTGCGCAAGCGCAAAATACAAAGCTAAAAGCAGGTATAGTATTGAATATGATAAAACCAAGATCCGGTATCACCTCGGAGGTAATTGAGTTATTGTCTTCCCTTGGTACACCAATATTAACCACTAGGATAGTCGACCGGGTTAGTTTGGCACGCTCTTCAATGACTTCAGGAATTTTAAAAAGCTCAGATCAGAAAGCCATCGAAGAGGTAACTCATCTCGCTGAAGAAATTGTCAATGTCATCAGTGAATAAATCTAGAAATGGATATCTGAATAAATGTTCATGTCGACATTCCTGCAATTGTTCTTAGGAACATTTGTACAAATGTTCAAATGTTCATTTGTATAAATGTGTATTTGAATAATTCAGCATTTGTACAAATGTTCAATACCAATTAGAATCAAATACTCTGAATTTTATTATTCTGCCATGAAGGATTACAAGAAAAAATTGGGCAGCCTAGCCGATAGGATTAAAAACGAAACGCTTCAAGCCCCCATACAACAGGTTCAGCCAGTAGTCAATAATCCAACAGTGTTTGAGCAAGAGCTCGCTCGTTTTAATAACTGGATTCCCAAAGATCTTAAAAGGAAAATACAGCTATATGGCGTAAAAAATGACATGTCTCAGAAAGATATTACCATCAAAGCCTTAGAGGACTTTTTGAATATGAATAATAGGTAGCAGTTTCGAGTATGCGTTTTTTTTAATCGGTTTGTCTGAGGGATAAACCTGCTGTCTTTTTGCAGTTAGCAAGATGTACGTTTGTTACACAAACGGATCTTGCCCTGCTTCAAAGTCGCAGGTTTATATCCGCTTAAACACTCCTAAGTCGGTTTAAAATTAGTCTAATGGAAATTGAGAAAAGGAAAATAAAATGGCTGAATCTTCGGTTAACTGAAGATGAATTTAAAACTTTTAAAAAACATCAACAGAAAAGCATCTTCAGGAAAATGAGTGATTATGGGCGTGCCTTGCTTTTGAATAAACCTGTCACTATTTATTACCGTGACAAGTCTGCAGATAATGCAATAGAAGAACTTGCCATCCTGCGCCGCGAGCTTAATGCGATCGGCAGGAATATTAATCAAGTTACTAAGCAAATCAACACAGCGAATGGAAAACCTGTTCCGGGATCATGGATAGAATTGATACGGATGATTAATAAAAGGCTTGAACCCAAAATGGATGAAATACAGGAACGAATGAATAAGTTTTCTGATCTATGGTCGCAAAAATTAAACATGGACAAAGCCTCATCGGGGCATTAAATTATAATGAAAGTAAGGTCGGTAAAGGCCTTGCTGAGTTTTTAGGAGCTTATAATTATGTGAAAGAAGACGCGCTCCTAACTTTTCGCGATAAATTGGAACGGTTGACGGGTCTTGCAGAAAGAAACCAACGAACCCGAACAAACACCTTTCATGCTTCATTAAATTTTAATCTTGCTGAACATTTAGAAAAAGAGGTCCTACTTGATATTGCCCAGGTTTATATGCAAAAGTTAGGTTTCGAAGATCAACCTTTTTTAATATATAAGCATAATGACGCGGCGCATCCGCATATCCATATCCTAAGCACTAACATCAAAGCCGATGGTCAGAGGATTAGCATGCACAACATTGGCCGTGACAGATCTGAAAAAGCGAGAGTTGAAATTGAAAATGATTTTTCTCTGGTCAAAGCAGCGCTGTCTAACTCAGAGCAAAATGATATTTCTTATAGCGATTTAAAACCAGTGGTCTATGGGAATACTGATTCAAGAAGATCGGTGTCAATTATAGTGAACGAAATTACCCGTTCGTACAACTTCACATCGATACCGGAATTCAATGCGGTTTTACAAGCTTATAATATCATGGCTGATACTGGCTCACCTGTTTCGACTATGTTTAAAAAACAGGGATTAAGATATTGGATATTAAACCATGGCTTACGTGTAGGTGTGCCATTAAAAGCAAGCTCCCTTTACAAGAAACCCACATTAAGAATTTTGCATGAACGGTTTAAACTAAATAGCTACTTGCGAAAAGCAAGTCTTAAAGAATTGCGAGGCAAGATCGGTCATGTTGCCGATTCATCGCCGAATAAGGAGCAATTTCAAAAGACTTTACAAAAGCAAAACGTGCACGTTGTATTCAGGGTAAATAACGAAGGCCGCTATTATGGCGTGACTTTCGTTGACCATGATCTTAAAGTGGTTATTAAAGGCAGTGATCTTGGTAAAGAATTCAGTGCGGCGAACCTGCTCTTAAAATTTAAATCGACTCAGGAACAGAATAATTTCCCCAAATATTCTGTCGCACATCCGATAAAAACTAAATCCCAATTTGACGAATGCATTAATGAGTTTGCAGATAATTCGGATTCCTTGGTTGAGCAACTATTAGGACTACATGAACTTCAGGATCAGGCAATACCTACAGCTTTAAAATTTAAGAAGAAGAAACGTAAAAAATTAAAATTTTAATAAAGTTATCATGCAGACAGGTGAAAATGAACAGGCGTTAAAAAAGGTGATAGATTTCACAAGATTTTTGAGCATTCTCGTATTGCTGCTCCATTATTATTTTATATGCTATGGCCTGTTCAGGCATTTACATATAACTCATCCCGCCGCCGACCGCGTGCTTGCTAATGTATTCAGGCTAGGTATTTTCAGGCATCCATTGTTGACCAAGTCCTTTGCATTATTAATATTATTAGTATCTCTTTCTGGCTCGAAAGGAAAAAAGGAAGAAACCGTTACTGGGGGAAACTGCATTGCGTATTGTGTGTTGGGTATTTTGCTTTTCTATTGTACATCGATCTTCTTAGATATTAAAGGGAATTATTATTTTATTTCAATTCTTTATATATCACTTACAACTATCGGATATCTCGCTGTCATTTACGGTGCCAGCCGGCTTTTCAGAATAATTTCAGCAAATTTAAAATTCGACATATTCAATAATGAGAATGAAACATTTCCACAAGAGGAACGACTGTTAAACAATGAATTCTCAATTAACCTGCCGGCGGAATATTACCTAAAATCTCAAAGGAGGAAAAGTTGGATAAACATCATCAATCCTTTCCGCGGCTCCCTAATTTTAGGAAGTCCTGGAGCAGGAAAATCCTATTTCGTGATAAGGCACATCATCACCCAGCACATCCAGAAAGGGTTCAGTATGTTTTTATACGACTTCAAGTTTGCCGATTTAAGCCGCATAGCCTACAACGCACTTTTACAATATGCTGGCAACTATTCCATAAGGCCAAGATTTTATGCGATTGATTTTGATCACATCAAACATTGCTGTAATCCTCTCGAACCCGGAACCATGCATGACATCATGGATGCCATGGAGTCTGCACGTATATTTATGCTTGGCCTAAACAGGGAATGGATCAAAAAGCAGGGCGACTTTTTTGTGGAATCACCAATAAATTTCGTTACCGCAATATTCTGGTTTTTAAAGAAATTTGAAAATGGAAGATTCTGTACCATACCACATGCGATCGAGTTGGCACAAGTCGATTATAAAGATTTGTTTGCCTTATTGAAGACAGAACCCGAAATCGAGGTGCTCATCAACCCGTTTATATCTGCATGGCAAAATGAAGCGAGCGACCAGCTGGAGGGTCAGATAGCGAGTGCAAAAATTAGCTTAGCAAGGTTATCTTCACCTCAACTCTATTATGTACTTTCTAAAAGCGACTTTACGCTGGACATTAACAATCCCGAAGAGCCGAAAATCGTTTGCGTAGGAAATAATCCGCAGAAACAACAAGTTTACGGGGCGGTGTTAAGCCTGTATGTATCGCGCATGATCAAGCAGGTCAATCAGAAAGGTAAATTAAAATCAAGTCTAATTTTCGACGAATTTCCAACCATTTATGTAAATAACATGGATAGCCTGATCGCAACTGCAAGGTCCAATAAGGTCGCAACCACGCTAGCGGTCCAGGATTATAGCCAACTAAAGA
Source organism: Mucilaginibacter ginkgonis (assembly GCF_009754905.2). Taxonomy (NCBI): domain Bacteria; kingdom Pseudomonadati; phylum Bacteroidota; class Sphingobacteriia; order Sphingobacteriales; family Sphingobacteriaceae; genus Mucilaginibacter; species Mucilaginibacter ginkgonis. The sequence goes on from NZ_CP066775.1 coordinate 21,280, forward strand.
AAGACTATGGCAGAGAGCACGCGGAAGTGATTATGAACATTGTTGGAAATGTAATTTCCGGACAGGTAAACGGGGATACTGCTAAGCAGTTGAGTGAAAGGTTCGGTAAAATTATGCAAGAAAGGCAAAGCCTGACACTTAACAGTCAGGATACTTCAGTTAATAAATCAACCCAATTAGATTTCGCTGTCCCTGCATCAACGATATCATCCCTTTCCTCAGGTGAATTTGTAGGTATGGTTGCCGATGACCCGTCAAATAAAATTAATCAGAAAGTATTTCACAGTGAGATCATTAATGACCATCAGGCTTTAAAGGATGAAGAAATGGCTTATAAGGATATCCCCAATATAAGGAAGGTAACTGATTTACAAATTTCTGAAAACTTTGCGGGAATAAGAATGGATATAGAAATGATCTTAAAATCCATCACTATTTAGTTATTGTTTTAATAAGCTGGGTACTTAAACCCTTTTGCAACTGTTTTTGCATCGGCGTTTGAAATTACTTTGGGTGTTTATTATTGAGATGAACACATATAAACAAAATATTTCAGCGCAAAAATGGACAGACGGAATATCTTTTCTGCTGATCCTGCTTTTTATGTACACAGCATCGAGCAAGTTGCTAAATTTTTCTCAGTTTTCTGTGCAAATGCACCTGCAGCCTTTTAATGAAGGTTTTATTCAGGTACTATTATACGCCATTCCATTTGCAGAAATTGGTGTATCCATCCTTCTGTTATTCCGTCCAATTTCTCTAATAGGATTTTTACTCGCATTTATTTTAATGGCCCTATTTACTGGCTATGTCGGGCTGGTATTGCTCCACTTTTACGATAAGGTTCCTTGTGCCTGCGGCGGGGCGCTAAAATCCCTGGGCTGGAAATGGCACTTCATTCTTAACCTGTTTTTCTTGCTGCTTACTGGGATCGGTTTATATATAACAGTCAGAGAAAGGAGGAAAAGCAGGCAATAACTTAAAGTTTAAATCCGCTCATTTTCTGATGTGGTCAGTAAAGAACGGTCAGGAGGTGCCGAAAACCCGCAAATAGAGTAGGCATAACAATTATTTAATTTAAGTTTTTCAAATGCTTTTTGATCCAACAAAGCATATTAAAATTATGAAAAAGCAATTATTCGGATTTTTAGCCATCATTATCGCCTTAAGCGCAAGTGCATTTACAACAGTTAAAAGTTCTGCTCACAGAACCGCTGTATTGCACTGGTACACAGTTGATTATTCATCGAACCCAAGTGGTGTGATCAACAGTTCAAGTGATGAATATACTGTTTCTGAAAAGAGCCAGGTGGTTTCTCCTTGTGACGAAGGCACACAGAAAGATTGCCTTCGCGGTTTTACGAACGAGTTGACATCATTCCCTACCACTGCAATGGGTGCCGACCAGATTAAACGTCCTAACGAGTAAGCTGGCAGCAGTTTAATAGAAAAGCCACAACTCATGTGTTGTGGCTTTTTTAATGATGTCTCTATATATTTAATAACCAAATCTGTTGACTGCTTTGTCTAAGCTGGGATGGCCACCAGCCATGAGCATTTTAAGATCATCAGATTTTATTTCCGTGGTAATAGCGCGAACAATTCCCCTAGGGTCTAGTATTACAACATATGGGCACGGTCCGATTGCCAGCTTGTGAAAGAGTAGAGAGTCATAAGCCATTGGGATATCTAAGTGAAAACGTTCCCTAAGCTCCGGATAAAGTTTATGCATCGCAGCGTCGCCTTTTTTGTGTCCATATTGGCTGCCGGTGTATCCTACAAGTAGGAAATTAACACTTGTTATAGACCTTTTTATGCTATCTAAAGCCGGCATCCTGTTAATGCATAGTGAACAGTATTTATTCCAGAAGTCCATGATAAGCCATTGGCCTTTGTAATTGCTAATACGGTTGGTTTTCGTTGAATATACCAGTTCTTTAAATTGGTAATCAGGAAAGTTATCGCCAATTTTTAGCGGTTGTTTATTTTGCGAACGTGCCATCGCCACTGTCAGGCAAAGAAAGATTATAATTAATATTTTCATCAGTAGCTTGGATTTTGTGTTAATGCTGGATTTAAAAGTATTTGGGCCTGGGGTATTGGATACAGCGCATCGGTAGTCTGCCAGTTTGTGCCCTTAAATGATCCGAGCACAGCGTCTGCCATGTTCGTTCTTTTCAAATCGAGCCAGCGGTGCCCCCATTCAGCGAAAAGCTCTAACCGCCGCTCTGCAGCGACCGCAGCAAGAAGGTCGGTTTGCGTAGCAAATGCCGAAGCTGTCAGTCCGGCCCGGAATCTAATGTTATTCAGGTCTGCCTGCCCACCGGTGAGATTGCCTTGCTGCGCTCTTGCCTCAGCCCTTATCAGGTATTGTTCTGCAAGGCGCAGAACGATATTACTTTCAGTAACCGATGTGCTGCTTTTAACTTTGTATTTATAAGGGTAATTATAAGTTACCCCGCCAACCACATTGCTTTTGATCCAACTAGACCTTCTTTTATCAGCGGCAGTAAAAGCAGCATATAATGGCGCGGTCAGCGTGAATGCCGGCCTGGTTGTTGTCGTTGCCGTGACGAAAACAAACCCTTCAGAAGTGTTTGAATTGGCTCGGCCAAGTTGGAAGATGGTTTCACCTGATGTATTAAGGAACACATTATTCAGGTTTGATTCCAGCAGATAAGCATTAGAACTGATCACTTCCGTAGCCTGCTTTTCAGCATTTACCCAGTCCTTACGGTAAAGATAAACGCGAGCGAGCAAGGCCGCCGCTGCAAATTTGTTCGGACGGGTATTCGGTAGAACGCCATTAAATAATGTTTTTGCTGTTAAAAGGTCGCTAATAATTGCGTCATAGACCTGGTCGGCAGGAGTTCGCGGTGTTAAACTGTTGACACGGTAATCGGTGACTGTTATTAAAGGGATATCGCCGAATAGATTAACTAGGTAAAAATTATTCAATGCCCGCACGAATAGCATCTCTGCCTTTAATTCACTCATCGTTGTTGCGCTCATACCGGTCGAGTTATTAATGCCTTCAATCACAGCGTTCGCATTATAGATGTATTTATACCCGTTACTCCAGAATTTTGAATTGACGGATGATGTAGTCGCTAATAAATTGTCAATCTTGAAAGGGTCATAGTCCGAATTGGAGGTTGGGTTTGTCAGTTCATCGGCTGATAGACCGGGATAAACGGAAATCGCCCCATTTAGAAATGTTAGGTTACCACTGGCCATCTGATAGTAAACACCAACGGCTGCTGAGGTAGCGGTCTGGTCACTGTTAAAGATTTCCTGGGATTGAGCTTGTGTTTGCGGCGGGTCTATGGCAAGAAACTTCTTGCAGGATCCAAGCAAGGCTATTAACAATATCAGGCAAAATCCTTTTTTATATTCGATTTGTCTCATGTTTAAAGAATTTATAAGTTCAATTGAAGCCCTGCGACGAGTGTGCGGAGCGGTGGTAAGACGAAAAAATTCATGTTTTCTGGATCACTGCCCTGATAGTTAGTTATGGTGAGCAGGTTCTGACCCTCGATAAATAACCTGCAACTTCCAAGGTGATATTTCCGGATAATCTGCTCAGGTATTCTATAGGAAAGTGAAACGTTTTTTAACCTGATAAAAGAGGCATCAGTATAAATCCCGTCAGAATTAGCCAGGTAAGCCGCGGCGGTAAGTGCGTTTGTGAATCCAGTGGTGTAGCGCTGCACAGGTCCGGTTTCACCCGGTTGCTGCCACCTGTTTAAAACCAAATCAGGCTGATTATATATCCAGCCCGGTGGGGTGTTAGACAATTGACCTAGATAATTTAATCCCCTCTGCTTCCTGAATTCAAAGAAGAATCCGAGGTCAAAACTATGCCATGTGATGCTGTTCTGTAAACCGCCATAAAATTTCGGGTCAAGGTTGCCGGAAACTTGGTAGTCAGCCACATTGAGCTGACCATCACCATTGGTATCCACCACCTTATATAAGCCGGTTTGAGAATCGACGCCTGCATATTTATACGCATTTACCAGGTTCAATGATTGACCGATAACATATCTGCTTGCATAACTTGAAGTCGCCAAATCAGGAAAAGCAATCAGTTTATTCTTCGGAACAGTTATATTAAAAGTGGTCGTCCAGCTGAATTCTTTTGAATGAAAATTCTTGCTGGTCAGCAATATTTCCCACCCGGTATTGCGCACCTTTCCGGGAAAATTACGCGTAACGCTAAAGAACCCTGTTTGACTAGGGAGGTTATAACTGATCAGCTGATTACTGCTTTCATTATTATAGTAGGCTGTACTCAATAGTAAGTTGTCCTTCAAAAAGCCAAGCTCGATTGCAGCTTCGAACTTCTTATTGACTTCCCAGCTATAATCAGGATTGTAAAGTGTCCGGGGAATCAATCCCGGAATTCCGCCATAGGGGATAGCTGTATTCGTCCAAAGATTCAAGTATTTATACTCTCCAATTTGGTCGTTGCCAGTTTGACCGTAACTGCTGCGTAGCTTACCAAAACTGAGGAAAGGTATTGCCTTCTGGAAGAAATTTTCACCAGAAAATATCCAAGCCGCACCAATTGCCCCGAAGTTGGCCATTCTTTTATCGGGAGCGAACCTTGATGATCCATCTCTTCTTGCAGATAGGTTTAGCAAGTATTTGTCTGCCAGGTTATAATTTACCCTGCCGAATAGTGCAGTGTAGCGATACGGGCTGTGATCGTTAACAGCGGTTATCTGAGAAGCGGCAGCAATGGAGTTCAGTAGCAAATCGGAGTTGTAATTATTACCCTGTTGTGCGTAGCTGTCTGCCGAACGGTCCTGGTAAGTATTGCCGACAAGCACATTTAATTTGTGTGCGCCATTGATCATGTTATATTCAAGCTGCGGCTCGATGATCCAGTTCTTATTCTGCGAACTTGCGAATGCTGCAGAAGGTAATTCGCCTGAATTGGGATCTATCGCTGCCGTCGGTCGCATAGACCTTTCATCTGTCCTGAAACTGTTGTATCCGAAGCTCGATCTTAAAGTCAGACCGGGCAATATTTTGTAGCCCAACTGCAAATTGCCGTTCAAGTTTTCGTTGACCGATCTGTATTTATCCTGCAATAGTGAAAGTGGGTTAATGATATCGCCATTTCCTAAGGAAGAATACAATACGTTCTGATCCTGCCATGCAAGTTTGCCTGAGGCATCGTAAAGGTTCAGGTTCGGTGGTAGGTTAATATATCTTGTCAGGTCATAGCGCGGAAGCCGGTTATTATCATTTGAAAATAACCCTGTGAATAAAAGTGTAAACCTTTTATTTTCCGATGCATGCGTTATGCTAAAATGGGCCGAAGCCACCGCATCTGAGAAATCAGAACTGTATACAGTGGTTTCCCGGTGATACCCGCCACCAACTAAAAACTGGGTATTTACATTTCCGCCGGATACAGTTCCCCTTGCATCGGTCGAATGAGCAGTTCCACCAATCAACAGCTTTTGAAAGTCGGTATAGCGATTATTGTCCCACAGTGTAATGTCTGGCGCAAAGCCCGGATCTCCTGGTGTCGAGTTCGGGGTTAATCCGTCATTAGCGAAGCCTTCTTTTCTTACCTGCAAGTATTGGGAAGTATTGAGCAGAGGCAGCTTCCTGCCTACCTTACTGAACCCCGTATTTACGCTGAAGCTGATTTTGTCAGCACCAGCCTTGCCCTTTTTTGTGGTAATTAAAATAACCCCGTTTGCGCCACGGGAACCGTAAATTGCGGTGGCATCTGCATCCTTTAACACTTCGATACTTTCAATGTCCGAGGGACTTATCGAATTTAATGGGCTTAAGCCCCCGGAGCTTATTGAGGTAGGGTTGTTGGCTGCCGAATTAATTTGGTTACTTGACGTATTGCCACTTTCAAAAGGCACACCGTCTACGATAAATAAAGGGTCGTTTTTAGAAAGTCCGAGGTCAAGAGCGCTCTGCCCCCTTATCTGAACTTTGAATGATGATCCTGCAACCCCGCTGTTTTGGGAAATGATTAGCCCGGGAACACGCCCCTCTAATGCAGCTAGTGGATTGCTAACTGGCTGCGTTTCAATTGTTGCTGCGGTAACCGTGCTTACGTCACCGGTATTGAAACGCTTGGTAGTTTTGCCATAGGCAATAACCTGCACTTCATCCAGCGTACTTTGGGAAGGCTTCATGGTAACCTTGACGTTAGTGTTTGAAAACCGTTCTGCCGGCAACTCCAGTTTTTGAAATCCTGTAAAGCTGAAAGTGAGCCTGCCTCTGGTTTGGGAAACAGTCAAATGGAAAGTGCCGTCTTTATTGGTTATGGCGGTCAATTGTTCCGGATAGTAATTTACTGAGGCACCGGGCAGCGGAAGCCCGCTATCGTCCGTGACTATGCCTGATAAGATGATTTTATTTTGTTGCGCTTTTGGCTGTGCTAAAACCTGATAAAAAAGGCAAAGCGCGGCCATGACACTTAGTAGTATCTTTTTTTTCATAAATGAAAAGATTAAAATTTAAAGGTTCAGAAATTAAGAAATGAGGATAGGCAGCCCGTTTGTTTAACTATTAACTGCCGGGCTGCTATCGGTGGCTTATCACTCGGGCGGGCATATAACAAGCAACCAGGTGTTTTTAGGTTCCGTAGTCATTTGTCTGCTCCTTTCTGAATTTCCTGGTGAAATGTGTACAATGCCAGCACAAGGTCAGGAATCTTGTCCATCAGTTCGGCAAGTTGTACAGAGTTGAGGGTGGATAGCGATTTACCATTACCGGTCAGTCCAAAAAAGAACCATTTTTCAAGTTCGGCTTTTAAGACTGCATCATCGGTGGTTTCGAACAGGCGTTCGAGTGCCCCCTCTGCTGAAAGCAGTTTGATCCGGTTAAATAAGGTAGTTGTTTCGGCTTCCATTCCCATTTATTAAAAGAAGGGTATTGGCCTTGTGCCGGAGCAAAAAGAAGGCGTGGAACCCAACTTACTGCTTTAGAGGTCGTAGGAGACCTAAGGAAACGAATAAGCAGGCCCACGCCTTTTGGCATGAGCGCTTGCGCTTATCCTCTCGTTCCTTTTTTGAAATTTCCTACGTTTCTAAAGCGAGACTCAAAGAGCGAGCACTTTCAATATTTTGGAGTGCTGCAAATTTATTTTTTAATCAACAAAATAATTATTTTAAAATCGTTTGTTTAGATTATCGAAACAATTGTACATAAATTCTATCCAAAAACAAAATTTTTGAATAGTGTGATTTAAGTGGAGTAACATTAATTCTAATTATTAATAATACAGTAGAATTAATGACAGAATTGGGTTTGTATTTGGCCAAAAAATCCGTTAATAAAGCGGAGATTTCAAGGCGTTCTGGAATTAGTAAAGCTCGATTAACTCAATTATCAAATAACTCTTCGACCAAACTAACCGCAATAGAACTTTGGAAGATCGCTTTGTCTATTGATATTGAACCCGCAGATCTATTAAATGAGATTTGTAAAAAAATAAAATTGAGTTCCTAAAAATTTGATCGTTCCGCTTTTCAGCGGCCAGGCTTTTCGCATCAAGTCCTTGCTTCGCTGTGGGCATCCCTGCAATCCTTAAAGAGATGTAGGATAAATGATAAAATTATACAATGCTCTTAATTGTTTTTCTATATAATTTTTCAGAGATAAGAATTTTTTTTAGATCAACAGTTGGAAGTCGAGGCCTAACAAAGTTTAAGCAGAAATGGTTATGGTAGGATGCGATCCAAGCATATTTTTCAAATAGTTTATAATTATTTTTGTGAATCTTTAAATTCTTCACAACAGGTCGCTTATGTTTTACGAGCTCTTCAAGAAGTTTTTTTGACGGTAAATCATAATCATAAAAAAGTATAAAGAGATAGTTTACGAAATAGTTCCCGTCAATATCAATTAAATATTCTTGAGATTGAGGTGATGCTTTGTGATCTGAGTAGTAATGTATATGTTTATTTAAAACTTCAATTACTTTTTGAGATAAAATAATTCTAGGGTTAATAGCCTTATCCTTTTCTAAATTATAAGCCTCTATTAATGCAGGTCCTAATACAATGTCTTTATCCATATAAAGATTACTCATTGAAATTGCCCCCCGGACAAAAATATCAGCTTTAGCAAAAGTAAACTGTATATGAGATAAAACTTCGAAAATATTGCCTAACTCTGATTCCCCGGAATCATCATATTGTGGATGGCAGAAAACAAAATTGTCCGTAAATATTTTTAACTCAAACTTCTTTAACCCTTCTTTATTTAGAAGGTCATGTTTGTCTTCGATATATTTAAGCTCAGTATCTAAAACAGTTAAATATTTTGAGAAGAATTTAAGATCAGATTCATTTATTTTCTGGCTGAATCCTAAAATATCAAGGTAACCGCAAAAATTTAATCTGAAAAGACGCTGACCATTACCACTCTTATATATCTCGTACATATATCAGAGAAAAATTTTCAATCTTAAATAATGATAAGCAACACATCAATTCCTAGTTTTTTTTATCCCGTGGTGGATTGGGATCGTTGCCATAGCTATTTGGATTCTGTATCTTACCGTCTTTGCCATGAGGAATAAACTCAACTTTATCTTTTTTAGCTAAGTCTTTTCCGTAATCCACTGCATCTGCTTTCTTGTCAAAATGCTTTGATGAGCGCTGTGCACTTTCTCGTTTAGCATCCCATCCTCCATCCGAATTGGGAACTACATGAACGTTTTTTTTCGCTGCCATTTTATGTATGCTTAAAATTTTTTAATGATATTTAAAGTGAAATATTCTTATAAAATTAATAATTCATTTAAGCTTTTAAAAATGGAAAACATCGACATAAACTTTTTAACAAACTTGGGGTGGCAGTTATCTCAAACAGGATATAATACTGAAGAAAAATGCTTATTTAAACACCCTTACCCAATTGAATTATGTTGGGAAAATTCGCAAAAAGGTTTTCGCGTAATTTTTTTTGACCAGTCAAAACAACCTATACAAACTATTGAAAATAATTTTATTAAAACAGAATCTGATTACGATCGATTGATAATGCCAATACTAAAAATTCTTCAGCAAAGTCATAATTAATATATGAAATAGGTAAAAAAAGTGAAACACGTTCCCAATTGTTGTTGCTAACTTTATCAGAATAATCAATGACTTAAATTAAATAAATTTCTGTGCAAACAATAATTCCACACAAGTATTGGATGAAACGTCTAAAGAAATGAGTTCTCCGGAAGCAATAATGGCATACTTATCAATCCTTAGAATTCCGAAATCCGAAAGTCAAAAAAAAAGCTATTTACCTCAGGTTATTAACTAACTATCATCTTCGATCGTATTCCAGTTAAAGTATCGAGAATTTAGAATTTCAGAGAGGGATTTCGGAGGCATTATCTTACTACCAAAATTATAACTTCGATAATCAGGTTTTTTTTGATATTTGATCATACCCAAATCAGCCATTCTTATTTCAAGAATGGTTCGACTTACTTCAAAAGTGTAACCAAGAATTAACATCGCTTTTTTAAAGTCAAGGATATTACAAGGCTGATTATCCAACCATATGTATCCTTTTCTGCTTAAGCCAACAGTATCCTGCCATTTGATCAGTTGCCAAAGAAGTGATCTCACCGGCATCAGTAAGCATTCGGCAAAGTGATTGGCTTGCCATTCTATCCAATGTTTTTCTTTTTCCAATAGATGTTTACGAGAAATTGGATCGTATTTCGCATCTGGCTGGGAGTCATAACACATTTGCGAAATCTGCAACTTTTGATGCAGGAAAAAATGGCCGATTTCGTGGGCGCAAACGAAAGCGAACTGGTTAACACAATTACAGGGATTAATGTGAATAGTCTTGTTAGCGCGGTCAAAATAACCTTTCAAATGGTCTTTATTCTTTTTGAACGCCTGATCAGTAACGAATTTAAGCCCATACTTTTCGGTAAGATAAGACATAAACTCAGTAATGGGTAACGGTTTGCCATAAGATAATATGGATGTATCAAATTCATTTAAAATTTCTTCTGTCAAGCTAGTGATTAGTTTTTTTGAAAGATATTCTAATCCTTGAGCCCTATCACCGGGTTCTTCCCAATTAACGCGGCTATTTAATTCGCTTTGAAGAAAATTGCGTAACACGTAGTCCCAATTTATTTCTCCGTTTTCCTGATGTTCATAAAGTTTGCGTATTTCGATTAACTTATTTATATCCTCCCAAAGTTTTAATACGGGGAAATCCTGCTGTTGGGCCTTGCCATTATTTTTGCTGTGCAATACAATGTCAGCCTGTTCGCCGGAAACTTTGATAAACATAAAATTTAGGTTTTGAAGAAGTTTTAAGCCACTTTCCTGAACATCACCTGTTGTAATAAAAACACCTTTGACGTTTACACCCGACACCTGCTGAATTTTAGCGATAAACTCTTCAATGTCATTAACCGGTACAGTACCGGAATAATCCTTGCACTCGATTAAATATAATAAATGATACCGTTCAGCACCCGGTGGCCATACCTCTATACTTAGGTCAAAAATTATATTATTTTCTCTGAGCCTTGAATAGTAAGGTTGTTTCCGGTAAATACGACAGCATTCAGAATGTACACCGAGACGTCGCTCATTTAAAGCATTCGTTATTATTTGAAAAGAACGTTCTTCAAAAAGGTCACCACGTTTAACAGTATCCATTTTACTAATTTTTTTCGTAAAGATAAATACTCACTGCGTTAATTTATAACATATTGATAAACTGTAACTTTTAATATTCAAGAATAGAGTTGTCACTTTTAGGAGAAAAAATCCTTTCATAAGCATAATCCTGCAAAATAAATTTGAAGACCAACCGGTTAGACATTAATAATGTCGCAGATGTAGTTACTGAAGAAACAGAAAATCTCAGATTGATACAACGCAGAGAAATTAAAATGTACATAACAGTTCCTTCGAAAACATACCCAAAGTTTTCCAAAGATTTTGAAGCAGGAACCAGGATCGAAAAAGTCTATAATTCTACTTGATATGGTTACCGGTATTGTCAAATCTCTTAAAAGCATTAAAAGATTTTTTAGTGATGATATTAAGCTAAATAAGATTTTACAGGATTTAATATTTGACTTTTGGAAAAGATTGAAACCATTTATCGTTATGCCACAAACTGGAATAAATTTAAGATGGAGTTGATATATTAAGATCACTCCATGTTTAATATTTTTTCGTTAATTTAGCGTTAACCTACGACTGATTTACAATGGCTTCCAGTAAGTTAAACCTGTATAATACAATATTTTTGTCGGTTGAAAAGCATTACGTTACCTTACGGTATTTATTGAACAGGTAAATATTATGGATGACGTAAAGACAATTCTAAAAAGTAATAGCAACCTGACACCCTATAAATTCTATACAGAGTTTTTGGAAGGCTTAGCTGATTTTTACCGTAATAATGAACAGGCCATAAAATTTAAACTTTTCGAAAAGGGAGATGATGATATTTATGAATCTCAATATCAGATAGATCCGATTGTGATTCCTTTGCTATTGAGTTTATTTGAACAGTTGAGTAAATATCACAAGCAAGCTCTTTCATTAATTTTATTTAATAACCGCGCCACAATTGATGTGTTGGAGTTTTTATTTCAAAGTGATTTCTTCTCTCTAATAGGAGATAATAGCAATCCTTCATTCCCCAAAGGGCGGAATATTATTAGCTTCGACAGAGGGTACTTAGGTGCATTTAAAGGTAAGACAATTAGAAAAGAGCATCGGGTACGGGCTTATTCTTTAGCTGATGATGGACTTTCGTCTTTATTGAAAAGTTACTCTAATGAAGAAGATAAAAGGGATTTCCTTATTTCACATTACACTTATAAAGTAAGGGAGCATTTTCAGGAATTACTTTTCGATAATGAATTTACTGCCGAAATTTATAATGTATATATTGACATTCTATCCGAACTTATAACAAATTCAGTTTTACATTCCGGGTCGAATGCCTTTGCATTGATGTTTGTTGATCGTTTTCGGACTAAGTTCTCGATATCCGACAATGGTGTAGGCTTTGGGGCATCTATGAAATTAAAACAACCGACATTTTACTACTCCCCAAACGCAGTAAAGAAAATTCTCTTCGAAAAAATCATCATCAATAATATTCCAGCTTCAATCCTCGATAACTTGTTTACGATTTTCGATACGTTATATTTTTCATCTCTAAAAGATCGTCATGGCATATTTGATCTAATGGTTACTGTAGTTCTTGAAAGTAAGGGATACTTTAGGATACATAACGATAATTGTCAGATCATCATATCCAATAGAATGATGGACGAATTACTAATTCTTAATGGGTTTAGAAATGAAATTTACAATCTACACACCACTTATTTGTTAAATCAAATTGACGAACGAACCTGGAGAAACAACTTGATTATTAAATCAAAATCAATTCAAGAAGCTTTCATCTCCTTCTGCGTAAAGGCGGTAGCAAAATATAGTTTTGATATAAAGTACTCATCATTAAGGTTTTTTAAGGTAAAATTTAGAGGAGTCCATATAGAAGTAGAAATTCCAAATACACTGAGCGATGATAATTTCAACAATTAAAACAGAAGATTTTATCTATCTCAATATGCACGCCGAAGAAGTTGTCACGTCCAATTTTATTGAGGATGACAATATCGGCATTTACGGAGATCGGTTGCAAATAGTGACATTAAATAGAGTTGTCGAATTCCTAAAGTCTGACAGTCAATCAAAAAATATTGCTTTAGATTTTAAATTTTTGGAAGCCTGTCAACCAAACCTAAATAAAATACTGATTGAGCTTAAAACTGCTGGTTATAAAATTATCTTTCTTAATATAAAAAAATCGTTGTGTGACGAACTGGCTATAACAACTATAGCTAATAGCAAAAATTTGCTTGAGGGTGATACTTATTCAAAATACTATTTTTTCGAAGACGCAAATGATCCATTAACTGAAACTGAAATAGCTGTTCATATTCTTTTTCAAGAAACGTTCAAGGTGAAGATTAAAAAATTTATTGAACCTCATCAACAGCCACACACCTCTTCTAATGTCTACCTAACCTCTTACGTGGATGTAAAAAAGTTTTTAAGCTACGAAAAAGAATTCATGCTATTTTCTTTGTATAAGCTCGCTTTAAAAATTAAAAAAGAATGGCATGTTGAGATTGACAAAGATCCAGTATTGATTTGTCAAAGCATGAATAGCGCCTATATCGTATCTGTTCTTTCCAATTTGCTTAAGTTAGATATTCTTATTTTGGATAAAATAGGCCCTATTAATAAATTGTATAACAGGTTAGATAAAACCATAATTGCTAACAGAAAGTATATAGTTGTCTCAGATTTAGTTTGTCTTGGAACGGAAGTGAAAATCGTAAAAAACATTATACAATTTATTGGTGGACGTTTTCTCGGCAATGTTTCAATTATCAAAACAGAAACTTTAAGTAAAGCCGATATTTTGCGAAGGGATGCCTCAATTGCCGTTTTTTCGATAAATAAAAATAATAATAAAGAGTTAGGTTATAGTATCACAACCGATTTGGAACAACTGTAATATGGATAAAGTAATCATACATATATCCGACCTGCATGTGACCACCTATAGAGGAAACGATGGGGTGATTAACACAAAGATTGATTCTTATTTAACTACCAATAACGACCAATCTAACGCAGATTATTTTATCCAATGTTTTATCGACAAAATAAAAGAGGATTTCGCAGGGTATTCATTCATTTTAATAATTACCGGTGACATTTCAAATTCCGGTGAAGTTAAAGAGTTTGACTTTGCTTCGAAATTTATTAATAAAGTTATGTCCGAACTTGTAATTAGCGTTGATAATTGCATTATAGTTCCAGGGGATCATGATGTACATAGACGTTCTTTGATCAATGCGCTAGATGAAACGCCAAGCGATGAGTCCTATCTCATGAATGAAGTTAAATTCAAAAACTTTTCCAGTTTTTACAAAAACATAAAAAAGACGGATTTCTCTTTTGGAACAATAATATTTGATCACATTGTTGTTGAAAATACAATAGTACTTATTGCAATAAATTCAAATTATAAGATTGATGCAAGTGGAGGGGAAGGATATGTGCCTGTAGAGAAATTTCGGATGGAAATTGAGTTACTAAAAAAAGCATTGGGAAATGATCAACTTCAAATTATAGCTTGTTGGCATCATAATTTTACTGCTGGATATGATGACACTAATAGAGGTCAATGGGAGCCTGACAATAGGAAACATTTTCTCGCTGAATTAGAAAGACAAAACATTAAGCTTGTATTGAATGGAAACGAGCATACAAATAATTCAAAAAGTGTATTACTCGGCACAGTTCGTTCTAGCGATAGCGGCGCATTTTCGTCTGTAAAATACGACACAACTTTTAAAGTCTACCCTATTAAGATTGATGATAGTATAATCCTTGATAATAAAATCTATGGTCTTCAAAAGACCAATGGAAATGATTCGTCTTATTTTTGGAATATAAGAGATAATCACGGTGCAAAGCAACCAGAAAGATTTGAGCTTTTTGAAAAAAATGACCAAGTAATAAATGAAATTGTTGATTTGCCACACGATTTGACACCTTTTATGCCAGATTCGGACCTAGGTATAAATGAAGTTGAACCGATATTTTATGATAATATAAGTATTTCTGAAAAACTTTATTCGATTGTAAGGGAAGAGAAACTTTTTCATTCTGGACACTTTCATTGGAGTGATACTTCCAGAGCACATAACTGGATTGACGTCTCCAAGCTATTGGAGCATAATGAAAACCTATATTTTGTTCAAAATGCTATAATTGACATTATTGATACTTTCAATCTAGCGGTCAACTGCAACCTTATTATAGGACTCGGTTACGAAGGAAACATCATCTCAAGCAAAGCTTCGATTAAATACAATATTCCTTACAGTTCTCTTCCATATTCTTATCGATATAACGATCATCATGATTATGAAAAGAAATTGAATTATGATAATAA
Source organism: Mucilaginibacter ginkgonis (assembly GCF_009754905.2). Taxonomy (NCBI): domain Bacteria; kingdom Pseudomonadati; phylum Bacteroidota; class Sphingobacteriia; order Sphingobacteriales; family Sphingobacteriaceae; genus Mucilaginibacter; species Mucilaginibacter ginkgonis. Next base: position 36,301 of record NZ_CP066775.1, read on the forward strand.
AACTGGGGATTTCAAAACGGTTATTATTATAACAGATGTTGTAAATGATGGAAGAACTATCAGGAAATTGGTAGATAAAAGGGAAAAGGCTTTCTTTGAAAAGGTCGAGAGGATTATTGTTCTATCATTATTTTATACCGGTCACGAAAACATTAATACAGATATTCTAAATGCTAATAAACTGCCTGAAAACTACGATCGTGAGAGCGACTACGTGGTCAATAATATAGAGTATTATACAGTTAAATCTCTTCGTGTTGAAAAATGTCCTTATGGAAAAGACTATAAAGAGGCATGTTTCATTTACCGAGATGAACTCAGCTGTGTTCATCTATTTTATGATAGTGTAGAAAATAAAAGTAAAGATATTTCTGTTGTATAGCTCTTGGATTCGCGTATGGATCGGCAAATCATGCGTCTCGATTTGGACAGCTTTTTCGTATCTGTTGAGGTATTGAAGAATAGTGCACTGAAAGACAAACTTTTAATCATCGGGCGCACGGGCAACCGTGGTATTGTTGCCTCTTGCAGCTATCACACGCATACCCTGCACTAAGGTAAGAGGGGAAATATTAGCCTATGAACTCTTTCGCATTTCGTCCGCAGAATTCGCTATTTCTTGCAAGTCCTCGTCACTGATACTGACACCCTTTTCAAAACCAAAATGTATGCCTAGCAGGCCGACAAATGTAGTGCAGGCAAACCACCTGCAAAATACCATGTAATCACCAAGAGAAACGATCACACCTATGAGAGCGCAGAAAAGCGCGATCAGTATATATATCCAATAATTTGATACAGCGTGAAATGATTTTAACCGGCCTGCTGCCACTAAAAACATGGTCGTGAATTTTGAAATGACATAGACCGCAGCTAACGCCAGGAAATACCCCAGCGGATAAAAAATGATTTGAACGACACTTAAAGCCTTATCCATTTCAAAGATAACATTGTAAAATATTATTTAAATGTAGCAATATTCCATGTCCATTGTTCTTTTGAAACTGCTTTTTGTACCTCTTAAATAACATTAATTTTATCCATATAATGCAGTTAACTCTTTATTCGGCTTTACAGCATTGGCATTCCCGGTTTAAGATAAATGCCTAATGATTACCTTTACAAAATGAGAAGGTTATATTGCGGACATCAGCCTCGTTTTCCACAAAGCGAAAGCCTTCCTTAGTTATTACCGCATATAGTATCTTCCCACCGATACCAGTAATAACATGCGATATTTCCTCGATAGTGACACCCAATTCCATTATCTTGTTTAGCAAAATAAAACCTTGTATTAAATCTATGTTTGGAGCTTTTTGATTATAGGTATCCAATGATTGCAAACAACCAACCCAACCTTTTAAAATTAACGGACGATCATCATTGACTTCTTGTTTATAGAAAAACCTTTTTGTTACCGGAACTCTGTTAACATCCAATTTAAAGCCACCTTTGCAGTCCAGAACTCTTTTTTCATTGTAATAAAAAACAAATGATCTGAAAATTTCTTTTTGCCAGTCATAGCCACAGAATATGATATTATTTTTGAATCTATTCTCACCGTCAGTTTCAAAGAGATTTTCGAAGTAGTTGAATGCTATATCACAAATCTCATCGAGTGACAGATCTGTGGATTTAAGCTTTGATTGAATATTAACGATAATTTGCGAGAATTCTAACCCTCCAGGGTTAGCCGTTCCTGTGGTGGACAAACCAGTGAATTCGGTTAATTTAAAAAGCTTCAACCCGGTATTCATACTTTTAATTCTTCCATTGTCATTTGCTTGCGCAGTTGTACGAAAAAGTTCTTTTAGCTCAGCCGGACTAATCGCGGGTTGTTCAAAATCTTCATGAAGTGACTTTGCTTGGAGAATGGTTTCAAAATCGCTCCAAAGCAGCTGACCGCCCTGGATCATTTCCTTACTATCGGCTGTCATGACAATCCCTTGCCTAGTTTTGATCGCTGCTATTAACGTCATTGGTAAATATTATAGTTAAGTTTTATGTTATCTTAAAACAATGGCCAAACCTAATGTAAAGATAATATTCCCCATAAATTCTGCGTATATCAACTTCCGCACAGCACTGTCTTTAACCTGATTTTTCCATATGATTTAGCATTGCATTGAAAACGCTTTACCGGATCTAAAAATGCTTGATTTAAAATCCCGAGCTTCTACATAGGAATTTCACACAATGCTCTAAGTGAAAATAATCCCTAAAAAACAATATACACCGAATATCTGCCAGATCATTGGGATGCTGGTTGTAATATTTTGATCGCTGCTGGATAATAGTCACTAAATCAAGAGCCGTCAATTTGAGTGAAAATCATTTTCGGAGGTCTTTGCGCGCATAGGTCCGTCAAAGAATTAATTGTACTTAAAATCGAGGTAATCGACCTTTTCTAAAAGATTTACGATTATACGTGGGTCAACGCTCAAATAATTGCCGAATTGCGTCATCTTCATTACCTTGACCCGGCATAGCGTTGATGCGATCGCCGGGGTCATACTCATCATGGGTTTCCCTATTTTCCATGTAGTTATTAAATAAACTCTGCGTATCAATATCTGCATACTCGTAAAACTCTGTAGAAAACTGATATAGATTGCAGTCAATTAAAAAGTCATCATAATCTGCAACCACTTTATCTTCAATCGCAGCCATCACCCGCCCTTGATAATCTGAATAATAATAACCTTCATAATTGTATGTACCATCATCGACACCCGAAAAGTCTATATCATCCGTGCTATACAAATGATTGACACTGGAGCGTAATGTCGTTCGAAAATCATCGTTGGTAGACCATTTATCGTCATCAATTTCGTAGTATCCCAACTCTTCAACAATGTTTTTCAAATCACTACTGTCTTTAGCTGTTTCTACGGCGATATGGAAAAAATCCAACCAGTGTGACGTTATATATTTCTTTACCTCATCGTAATTATAAATCGTGCTTAAAACATACATCAATTCCTTATGGTCGACGTTTTTTGCGTAAGTCAGATCAAGGCCTTCAATTATTTTTAATAAATTGTCTTCTGTAATATGTGATTGAAAATAATGAAGTAAAACATAAACATGTTTAAGCTGCCCATTTAAAAGATCACCATCATTAGCAATAAGCGTCGGTAGTCGTCTCAAATATTTAGGATAGTACTCAGCAAGCTGTTCGGGTTTTAAGGCAATAGCTTTAGTCGGGGACGGTTGAAAATAGCCTGTTAATTGCCCGAAGTAACTAATAGAATTTAGAATACGCTTAACTTCAGCGCTGTTATCACGCAAATAATTGATTAAAAAATCGCCCACGGATGGATTGAGTAGCGCAAAAGTAACCTGCCCTGTTTCTGAGTCTTTTTCGCTTCGAATAAAGCCATCAAGTAATTTGCGTACTGACCGTTGAAAAGCGCCAGTTTTCAAATGGAAGCCATTAGTTTTGATTTCGTAATCATAACGATCCTCAAATGCTCTTTCTAACCACTGAGATGGAACTTTATAGGCACCAAGACTAAATAATGTTGTTAAAACAAACCGCTCCTCATCATCTAACTGATTGATAAAGGCATGGTACCATATCTGGTCAGGATTGTCGAGGCAACTAAAAATAAACTCTTCAGTTTCTGACGCTTTTATAGCCTGTAACTGGGCTGCAGAAGTTACAAACTCTATTAAACGGGGGAAATAATTTTTATGGTTGATGATTCGAAGATAATTCCTGGGCTGTAAAAAAATATCATACTGTTCGGCAGCTATACCTGAATGAAACAAATGGTTGTACAAAATCTTTGCCTTGTCAAGCTTGGAATAAGCCTTTATTTCCAATTCATACTTTGACAAATCCGCCAGTCCTGAACGATTAAAGTTTTCATACCGTGATTGGGCTTGTTTTAAAATGGTGGTTCGGGTTGTTAATACAAAATACTTATTAGGGCTTGCTTGTATCCTTTCGATAAAATTGACGATTTTTCGTTCGCTGTTCCGGGGATTCATAATCTCTGACAGATTGGAACCTAAAAAGTCATCAAAAAATATCACTTGCTTATGATCAGGGGAACGACTAAGCATATCCTCGGCATCCTTTATTTGATCATCAACGTAAATGAGCTGATGGCCTGCAGCTAACATGTCGCAAATCAGCAAGTAAGCTATTGTAGTTTTACCGATCCCAGGCTCGCCACTTATGATCAAGAAGTGATGTTGTCGTAATCTACTAACTGCTATATCAAAATTGTTAGTGGGCACATATAGGCTTGCTCTTCTGATGATTTTTTCTTCGATAAAACTAGATCTTCCACTCGCACCATTCGTTAATATTTCCTGTAATGTGTTCGTACTGGTGAGCCAAAGTTTATAAAACTTTTTTTCGACAATCGGATTATTCGCAATCATCGAATGGATTCGTTCGCGGGCATATACGTCCTGCGAATTTTTAATAAAAGGTTCCATTAATTGAACGACTTCATCGATCTGTGCCACACTTAGGTCAAGTGCAGTAGTCAATAAATAGCGTTTTGGTCGGGGAGAAAGTGCCAACATTTTTTTTTGTTCCTTAAACAGCTCCGATTTAAGTTTGGAAAAGCTGGTTCGGATATATCGCTTGGCCTGAACAATAATTTGGTTTTCTTCGGTCCCGGCATAACGCAAGTCGATACCTTTGTCAGCGCCGCTTTTAAAATTCTGGAAACTAATATTTAATTCACTTTCCAGCAGGTCTTTAGACAGTTCTTCAAATTCCTTATCGTGTAAAACTTCTAAATGATAAAAGGGCATGAAATTAATATAAGATTAAAATTACCAATCTATGGTCAAATAATCAATGACACAAAAAGGATCTTATTTTATAATTTAAAATTATTATGCCAACAAAGGGTATTCGAACATTATGTCATTTTCAGTTATCACCATTAGATTCATTAAAACGTTTATTTTATCTCAATTATAATAATGTCAATTAAACCATATGTCGAATTCTTTAATTCTAAAGGTTAATTAATGTAATTGCAAAAACAAGTTATTTCACGGATACAAGTTTACGTATCATACCATCACCTTTAGTTAATACATTTAATTCGCCGTCATTATCTTCTGCCAATCTTAGATCTATCCGCCCCGCACCGGCTACTGCGCCACGGCCAGGTAACCCTGTAGCTAATTCTCCACGCTGGTGATAAGTGTCCTCGGAAAGCTTTCGTATTTGTGTTTTTAGTTCATGGATAGGCGCGATAGTATTCGGGTCGTTGTCTGATCCTGCTGCTATAACTTCTTTAATGGGCACATACCAATACGGCCTGTTGTGATATCTCCAAAAACCAGGCAATTCCTGAGAGCAGGTAATAGTTTTCCATGGTATACAAACCCGTTGGCAATTGCATCACCACCGCCTGGCGCATGCGGATATTGGGCAGCAGCATAAGTTAATTTAATTTGGCCTTTGACAAGCGAGTCAGACAATAAAACAGGAAGTTCATCTTTCGCATGTATTGCTCCCATTACATTGATACCCTGGTTTTATAGAATAGAATCAAAGGTTGTTGAGAATTCTCGGATTGTTAAAACTTCATAACGAAGGTAAACTGGTGCTGCAAACTGTGTATTTTTACTACTTGAAAAATTTTAAATACGAGTATGCCGGAGTAGAGTTTGAATTCCGTACCGTAAATTCGATAAAACTTCAGCTTTTTCAGGTCTATTATATTGATGAAGGTCTTAAAAAGCGTTTCCATATGCAGGTCGACCAAAATGGTGACTTTTTTATCGCGATTAAAGCCAATTGTCCGGAGGTTGTTTTATCAGGTGAACAGATCTTTTCAGAAGCAATAAAAACAAACGGAACCGGCAATCTTTGAGCGGCATGCATCCTGCAGATATCAATATTCTAAATAGACTGAACGAACGAAACGTTGCAGGAAATTTGCGCGCACTCAATCTGGTTGCGCACAACAGGGTAGACTTTACTTCAAACGATTATTTGGGGTTTTCCAAATCAGAAGCGCTGCAAAATAAAATAGCCAGTGAAATGGTTCGGATTAACACTTCGAATGGAGCAACCGGCTCCAGGTTGCTTACGGGTAATTCAGCGTATGCAGAAGCATTGGAACAATCGATTGCGCAATATCATGGGTATCACTCGGCATTACATTTCAATTCCGGTTACGATGCCAATATCGGATTGTTTTCGGCGTTACCGCAACGTGGTGACACGGTTATTGCAGATGAATTTATTCATGCGTCAATTATTGACGGAATTAGATTAAGTAATGCAAACCGTTATTCTTTTAAGCATAATGATTTGGCCAGCCTGACAGATAAATTAAGAGCCGCCAAAGGCAATATATATGTTGTTGTTGAAAGCGTATATTCTATGGACGGCGATACGCCAGATCTGATCAGTATTCTTAAACTCTGCAAAGAGTACCACGCAAATCTGATTGTTGACGAAGCTCATGCAATCGGTGTATTCAAAAAGGGGATAATTAATGAACTGAACTTGCAGGATGATGTGTTTGCATGTGTCATAACCTATGGAAAAGCAATGGGCGTTCATGGAGCTGCAATTTTGGGCAGTAAATTATTGGTTGATTATCTGGTAAACTTTGCCCGTTCATTTATATACACTACTGCAGCACCACTTCATCAACTTGCATCTATTAAATGCGCCTATGAAATGCTTACCGGCGCAATTAGTGAGCGAAAGCAATTACACGCAAACATTGCTTATTTTAATTCATGTTTTGGCGATGATCAGTTGGTAACCCGAAGTGTAAGCGCTATCCAAGGAATACGAGCCGGCAGTAATCCAGATGCCAAAGCGATGTCCAACTTACTTCTAGCAAGTGGCATTGACGCCCGTCCGATCCTAAGTCCAACTGTAGCTGTTGGGGGTGAAAGGCTTAGGGTGTGCCTTCATAGTTATAACACATACAAAGAGATAAAGCTGTTAGCTGACTGCCTTAATGACCTAAAACAGTTGTAGCATTTGAGGCACCTGCAGATTGGTGCCAAGCGTCGTGTTCAATTTTTCGATAAAATAAATGCTGGCCTCGGGAGTTAATTGTTCATCGTCTATATGGACGAAAAAATAGAGATTTTCTAAACCTTGTTCTGCCCATTGCTTGATACGATTAACCCAATCATCCATTCGGGTATAGTCGCTAGGCGCCAGGTCATTACCAACAAATCTGATAAATGCATCAGTTGTTGTCAAATTCATGTGCATGCAGTCACGGCGGCCGGCGGTGTCGGATATGACAGTTCCTATTTGATGATCATACAAAAAATGCATAATATCTTCGAACACTTTTTTGTTAACGTACCAATCTTTGTGGCGTAGTTCGACACAAACTTTATGCGTTTTGGGCTGAACAGTCAGGTAATCCTTTAAATATTGAACCCCTTTAGGTGAAAAGTTGTCACTCAACTGCAGAAATAAAGGGCCTAAGTTGTCTCCAAAGACCTCCACTCCAGCATAAAATTCCTTCGTCTGCGTTTCAGCATTTTTAAGCTGTCTGACATGGCTTATTGCCTGTGGAAATTTAGGACAGAATTTAAAACCGGATTGATGTTTTGCTTTACTTGCCCATTTAGAAATTACTTTTGCTGTAAAGATTTTATAAAACGTGGGGTTAAATTCTATGGCATTGTAAATACTGACATAATGATCTAAAAATTCCCCCTCCTTAATTTTAGGGGGATAAATTTTGCCTTTCCAGCTCGCTGCGCCCCATTTTGGTGTGCCAACCCAAACGTTAAACTTTTCGGCTTTTGTGCCGGTCAATACTTTTTCGGTTGTAAACCCGTCTGCTGGTAACGTAAAATCAATGTTGGTTAAATCTTCTTCAGTGGCGCCAAACTTCATGTCTTAATTACCGTTCTATTAATGATCAAAAACAAATGTGCGAAAATTTAAGCATCGAAATATATTTAACTATGGAAAACGAAATACCATCTTTTAGCTTCAATATCCCTTTCCAGGGAAGAGATACTGATTGTGAAGTAAAGATGCACGACGGCTCTTACGACGTGTTTTTTAACGGTGACTTTGTTGCTACTGTAGCAACTAATGATAGTGATATTTGGGTGCAGATATCCGGCGAAAAGCTACCGGCCGACATTACTGAAACAATTGGTGACAAGATCGAAAGCCGATATCTCTAAAAGAGATTTATATGCCGGAAATACCTGATTTAAACATATTCGTTAAGAACCTCTCAAAAAGGCTCGTAGGCAAACGATTGTCCAACGTAGTAGTGCTGATTACTAGGCAACTTAAAGTATCCTCGGACGACCTAGCAAAAGCGCTTGAGGGACACATATTGGTAGGGATTGAGCGGGTTGGCAAAGAGCTCCATTTCAAATTTAACAATGGTACTGTTCTCGGTATCCATTTGATGTTGCATGGTACGCTCTATTGGTTCGAAGAAAAAAACGAAAATAAGTTTAGCATTGCAGAACTTCATTTCGGCAAAAATCTAGGATTAGCAATCACTGACTGGCAAAAAGCGGTTATGCTTAAACTCAACCCGGATCCTGTTAAGGTGCCCGACGCACTCGATGTTAAAGCAAAATACTTGGAGACCGCTTGTGCTAAAACCTCCCACTACATTAAGACTGTATTAACAGACGGTAAAACTGTTGGCGGTATTGGAAATGCTTATGTGGACGAGATCTTGTATGATGCCCAAATATCGCCCTTTTCAAAAGCTGACAAGCTGCCGCCAAAAGCAATAATGGCCATTGCAAAGTCTATAAAATCTGTTTTAAAAAAGGCTGAAGATCATATTGAAGGCAACTTTCCAGATACGATAAGTGAAAAGGAGCGAGATTTTCTTCAAGTACACCGGCCAAAGCAAGCCAAGACTTTATCCGGTGAGGACATATTAAAGGCCGAGATCGATAAGCGGAAAACCTATTATACGGCATCCCAGAAACTTTTTGAATAAATGTTCGGCTCTGGCACTATTTAGCCCGGTGGCTGAACTGTATAGCTTCTGCAATGGCCTCGACTTCTATGTAGGATAGATCGCCTCTATCATCATATTCCCAGTCGCTCTCATTCATGGTAATAAATCCATGACTGAGCTTACCTTCTTTGATTTCAAATACGCCTGAAGGCTCGTTTCCTTCATAGTCTGGGTGGGCATCCTGGGGTATAGCAAGGAGCTTTCGCCCGTCTATGTTTACATCAATTTCAGTGTTCATGGCAACAATTTGCTTTTGCGGTTAATATTTGATTTGGGTTCGATAGGAAACAGTCAATTCTTGTGCCGCGAATTTTTCTACATGGCTCCCGCTGAAAACATTGATAGAAAGTTAAGGTTCTTTCTTTATGAAAATTAATAAAGGACACATACTTTTAGCGGGTGCCGGGGTTGCAGCCGTCATCGTGGCGTTTTCCTCATGCGCGACCCTTCCCAAAGGTGCAGTTGCAGTAGATCATTTCGATAAAGATCGCTACCTGGGAACATGGTATGAGATAGCACGCTTCGATTTCAGGTTTGAAAAAAATCTGGATCATGTTACCGCGACCTATTCATTGAATGATGATAAGAGTATTCGGGTCGATAACAAAGGATATGATACGGTGCAAAAAAAATGGAAAGAAAGTATCGGTAAAGCCAAATTTGTCGGTTCGGACTATGAAGGCAGGTTGAAAGTATCATTTTTCGGCCCTTTTTATGCAGGTTATAACGTTATAGCAATTGACAAAGATTATAAATATGCTATGGTTGCTGGAAATAACCTGAAATACCTTTGGTTGTTATCGAGAGAACCCACAATGCCTGCAACGTATATTACCCGCTACCTAAAACAGGCAAAAAATCTCGGCTACGATGTTAGTAAGCTGGTATGGACCAATCAGGCGAGATAACAAAACATATCTCTATCCATCTTGATGACGTGACTTGAATTCCTGCATAGAGACTAAAAAATAAGATAAAGCAGCTGCAAGGCAATTTACATTCTTACCGACGAAGCGTATAGCTGCTTAAGTTTTATGTTCAGGGATTTTACTTGGCAAAATACTTGTTGATCATCGCGAGATCTTCGTCTGAAAGCTGAGGGCTCATAAACTGATCAAACTGTCCGGACGTATCCTTTTTTAAATATCCTTTGAAAAGGCCGTCAACTGATACCATGTAGCATGGCTGGTGTTCACCCGGTATTTTTTTAATGTCCAGTTGAATGTCTGCAACCTTTCCCGACAATTCACAGCTAAAATTGATTCTGTCCATCTGCTTAATCTATAATTGGGTTATTTAAGATCTGCAGTTTGCCAAATTGGAAAACTTCAATACTTGCGAAACCGAATTCTATCACCACCTTTCCTTCAATGAGGTAGCAACCTGCGCCGGTAAAAGGATATTCTGTTGTCGTATTAGGAAAATGTACTGTGTCAAAAAAATTACCTTCAACATCCAGGAAAGATCCGAACCACATCAGTTTGCCTGTCTTGGTGCGTACCGTCTTTTCACAGACATACCATCCGACCATCTTAACTTTTTGGCCAATATGATTGATCATGTCATTAGCTCCGATCTCACCCCGGTAATTCGTTTGCAGCAGTTCAAAACTGCTCATGCTAACTGGGAAGCCTAATAATTCAAGTTCATGATAAGTGTTTTCAAGCCTGGTATTCTCCAATACCGGTAAGCTGTAATTTTTTGCCTCCATCGCAAATAATTCAGGTTCATTGCTGACCCTTACTTTTGCACCCATTAAAAGATGCGCTTCCCAAAGCAATATCTTCTTGCTTTTACCGGTAAACCTAAGCGCGCCAACGCGAATCAAAATAACTACCTGCACCAGCCCTATACCTGTTCTTTTGATCAGGTCTTCAAGACTTACATAGCAGCCATTTTCCCTCCGGTCTTCCGGGATTAGGTTGATAAAGGTTTCGTTGAGTCCGTGGATACCGACAAAGCCGAGGTAGACATCGATTCCGCTAATATTGACTATACTGTCGCTGTTATTCACACAGGGTAGATGCACGCGGGCACCTGCTTTTCTGAGCTCATGAACGTAGAGGTAACGGGCGTAAAAGCCGCCGTAATTATTTAATACGGCAACCATGAATTCCCTTGGATAATACGTTTTCAGGAATAAGCTCTGGTAGCTTTCTACTGCAAAGCTTGCTGAATGCGCCTTGCTAAAGCTGTAGCCTGCAAAAGACGAAACTTGCCGCCATACTTCCGCTACAACATCATCAGGCCTGCCCAGCTTTTTGGCTTCCGAAAAAAAACGTTCGACCAGGCGGTCAAACTCTTTTTTTGAACGATACTTACCGCTCATACCACGCCTGAGGATATCAGCGTCAGTTCCGTCCATACCCGCAAAATGAATACAGATTTTGATCACATCCTCTTGGTACACCATCACGCCGTAAGTTTCCTCAAGCTGTTCTTTCATCACCGGATGCAAATAATTGACGGTTTCGGGAGCATGGTGGTATTTAATATATTCACCCATCATCCCCGAGCTGGCAACACCGGGACGGATGATCGAACTTGCCGCCACAAGGGTCAGGTAGTCCTCGCAGTCCAGTTTCCTGATTAGTTGCCGCATGGCCGGAGATTCGATATAAAAACACCCTATGGTGTCCCCGGTTTTCAGTTGTGCATTCACTTTCGGGTCTCTCATGAAAGCTTTAACCTGGTGAATATCGATCTTACGCTGATGATTATCTTCAACCAGTTTTACTGCCATTTTGATATGCCCGATGCCGCGCTGGCTTAGTATGTCGTATTTATCGAACCCTATCTTCTCTGCCTCATACATGTCCCATTGCACTGTCGGCATACCTTTGGGGGGCAGGTCCAATGCAGTATAATAAGTAATCGGCTCTTCGGTGATGAGCACGCCCCCGGCATGGATCGAACGCTGGTTAGGCATATCGGACATGCGCTCGTAAATCGCGGTGATTTTTCTAAACGTTGGATTGTTCCTGTTTTCAGCGGCTTTACGAGGATCGGTAAAGCTGTCGATTTCCGGTTTGGGCAAGCCCATTACTTTCCCGATCTCCCGGATGATACTACGGTCTTTGAAAGTCGACATCGTGCCGAGCAGCGCCGTGTGCTGGCTCCCATAGCGCTTAAAAATGTAATCCTGTACATCTTCCCGTTCATCCCATGAGTAATCGATGTCGAAGTCTGGCGGGGACGTACGCTGTGCGTTCAAAAAGCGTTCGAAATATAAATTGAGTTCGATCGGGTCGACGTCGGTTATTCTCAGGCAATAGGCAACAATGCTGTTTGCCCCTGAACCCCGGCCGACATGATAATAGCCCTGCGATGTTGAATAACGGATGATATCCCAGGTGATTAGGAAATAGGCGCAAAAGTCCAGTTCATAAATAACTTTCAGTTCATGCCGGACCTTCCGCTGTGCTTCCTTATTGTTCTTCCCGTAACGGTATTCAAGGCCACTGACAGCAAGTTTTTCCAGCAATTCCCTGTCGTTCTTTTTATTGCCTGTAAAAGTTCTGCGGTTAAGATTGATCCTTCCCCTGGGATAATCCATCACGCACCTGCCCATCAGTTCACGCGTATTATCGAGAATAAAGGCATATCTGGAATATTTAGCTTCCATTTGGCCTGGAGGAAGGAACATGTCGGTAGGAAGACATTTATCTTCAGGTTTTACAAGCGACAAAACACTGTTAAGATCTATACTTCGAAGATATTCGTGTAAGCGATATTCGACTTTGTCGAGCACAAAGACAGGTTGCAAGGCAACCAGTTTGTCTTTCAATGCTTTGAGGTCTTTTCCATAAAGCTTGTTGAGCTCATCAAAGCGTATTCCTATGTATTCGTTTGGATTTAGCTCACCAGGGTACCAAAAAGGATAAATAATGTAGGCGTTTACGAGCGATGGTGCCCGATCCGGCAACGGCTTTTTTTCCAGGTTATGTTCGGTGAGGAACTCGTTAAGTTCCCGCATACCCTCTCTGTTACGTGCAATACCGATATACAAAAGCCGTTTATCCCTCCGAAATTCAATGCCGGCAATGGGTTTGATACCCTGTTCATCACACTCCCGCATAAACTCAATCAGTCCTGTTGAATTATTGATGTCTGTAAGCGCCATTTGGGTGATACCCCTGGCTGCTGCCTCTTCGACGAGACTGGCAACGGACATAGTGCCGTACCTTAAACTGTATTGGGAATGGACGTTCAGGTACATTGCCTATAGGTTTAAATCGATGCTCGACGCCAGTTTTACTGATCCGGGTCCAAACCTTCGGCGGATTTTGTCCATAGCCTGGCACAAGCTGTATTGTTCCTCTGATTCGCTATAAAGATCGATCTGCTCGAAGCCACTGACAAGGTCAGACAAACGGACCCCCACAAGACGAATAAGCAGCCTTTTTTGGTATAGCTGTTTAAAGAGTTCCTTCGTTTTAACGATCAGCACCCTGTCCAAAGCGGTGTAAGGTACTTTTGCCTGTTTGGTCACCGTTTCGAATGTTGAATAACGTAGAGTCACGGTAATGCAGGCTGTTTGTTTTCTGTTTTGTCGTAATTCAAAGGCAAGTTCCATCACCATTGAAGTGAGCAGGTGATTAATCGTATCGACATCGATGCTGTCCTGATGAAAAGTAGATTGTGTACCTATCGTTTTTGCTTCGTGATAGGGTATAACGGGGGATTCATCAATCCCTTTGGCTTTTTGCAGTAGCCAGATACCGTTCTTACCCAAAATACTGGTCATGTATTCAGGGCTCACCTCGGAAAGCGTGTGTATTCTCCGGATACCCATGTCACTCAATTTGATGAATGTCTTTTCGCCCAGGCCTGGTATCTTACGAATGGAGAGTGGATTTAAAAAAGGTTGCACGCCGGTTTTAGCTACGCTTAGCTCGCCATTGGGTTTGCACTCATTGGTCGCCATTTTCGACACGGTTTTATTAACCGACAAACCGAATGATATCGGCAAGCCTGTCTCCCTGATCACATTTGCCCTGATCTCTTTTGCGCATTTCAAGGTGCCATAATGTTTATCCATTCCCGTCATATCGATGTAGTGCTCATCTATACTTGCTTTTTCCAAAAGCGGAACCTGCTGTTTAATGATTTCTGTGATCTCATGAGATGCTTTAGAGTATTCGTCCATATTACCCCTGATCCAGATGCCATGGGGACATAACTGCCTTGCCAGTCTTGCGGGCATTGCAGAATGCACTCCAAATTTCCTGGCCTCATAACTGCATGAAGTGACCACACCCCGATCCGATAAACTGCCGATGATCACAGGTTTCCCAGTTAGCTGGCTGTTCTTTCTTACCTCAACAGAAACAAAGAAGGCATCCTGATCCATGTGGATTATTTGACGGTCGGTACTCATGCGTAGTGTTTTTATAACATTATTTACTTTTAGAATTAACAATTTGACTCGGGTGCAGGGCGTTTCGGAAGGCGCTTCAAAACAGCCCAGAGATTTTACAACAAAACTAATGCTAAAAATATTAGTAAATAAAATCTATTTTTGATTTGTTTTATAATCGGCCTTGCCGATTGGGAACAGACTGATTTTAAAATCAATAAATTTTAATTGGCATCTGGCTAGCGCGTAATCTTAATTTCAGGTAAAACCTTTAATTTTATAAAAGTGAGAGATTTGGAACAACCGTTTGAAATTAGCTACCAAGGAAGTTCTGCTAACGTTATCGAAGCGGAAATCCGGGGCAGAAGGATTTTCCAGGTTCATTTCACGGATGGAAGAAAGCCTTTATCGGTTATTGTTGGTAGGGACAATTATGACAAGAAATTTTGGACATCGATCCCGGAAGGCAGGCAGCAGGAGGCCGAAGAAGTCGGCAGGTTAATTGCTGGGTATATCAGGAATAAAATAAAATAGAACGATGTGCTATTATAACGGGCAACGGGTCACCAGGGCCGAATATATTGAATTGAAAAGTCTGGCAAAGCCGGTGAGAAATTATGACTTTCTAAATATTGCAGTACACAATGGCTTTAACTATGCACCATGTGCCATTCTTGTTATGGCACCAGGCGGGAATGATTTTAATATCTTACAGGCCGAATGGGGATATGTACCCGGTTTTATTAAAACCAGGTCTGAAGCTAATATTTTCCGGGCAAAATATACTACGCTGAATTTCAAGTCAGAAAATCTTTTTGTCAAAGAAGATGGAAAACGTTCTATGTGGGCCGATGCTGCTAAAAACAGGCGTTGCCTAGTGTTGTCCACCGGCATTGTGGAATCGAGGCATGTTCCTAAAATCGGCAAAAAAGGACAAGAATTGAAAGAGACCATCAAGTATCCCTATCTGCTGACTATTAAAGACAAGGAATATTTCTACATGCCGGGTCTCTATAACGAATGGCTCGACCCTGAAACCAGCACTTTTGTAAATACTGTTGCATTTGGTATTACCGATGCAAATATGGTGATGGCACAGATACATAATTCTAAAAAGAGGATGCCGACAATTTTGACAGAAGATTTAGCTTGGGAATGGCTAATGGAAAAACCTGACAAGGAACGATTGTCTCATATCGCACGTACGCAAATTCCTTCCAGATTAATGGAGTTTTGTACGATCGACAAAAGTTACAGGACAACATTAAATGCAGAACCCGCTAACTATGCGGATCTTACCCAGATAGAGACAACTTCTATTGACACAGAACAACTATCTTACGATAATTGGTTGGAATTTGACGTTATATAATACTGATCGTTTAATGGAAAAATGACGTACATCGTCTTTCGAAATAAGTTTCAAGAAACTTCTCAAGAAAGTGTGTAAATGATTTCTATTTTTTGGGGATACAAATAAACCGGACGAAAGCGATATTATATATGGACTTGACACAGATGTTCGAAGCTCAATAAGCAAATCACCTGTACAACCTACCGCCCTTATGATCAAGGGATAAGACTAAAAGTCTATCAAAAGCTTCTCTAACTGATTTCCTTGGTAATATTAAGCTATAGGCAATTTGCATGTTTAGGATATACTGCAATTATGTCTTTTAAAAACTCCTGCCCACGTTTATATTTGCTTAATGACTGATACTAAGAATCTTAATTTAAAACAGCGTTAAGTTAAAATGCCTCAAAGATTAACTAATTTGAAGTATGCGTCACGCATAGTCTGTCTTGCAGCCGTAGTTGCATCAACTTTTCATTTAAGCACTTTAGGAAACATAACTATTGCATCTATTGTAGGCAATACTGTAATTGTAGGTTTAAGTATTATTGCTGCGTTTATAGCGTTCAGATCAAAGGAATCACAAGGGCGATATTTATATGCTTTATTCATCGCATTCTACATTTTGAACGCCGGTTGGCTATATAACACCATAGTATTAAAGTGGCTCCGCATAGTGCTATACAATCTCGAGGCTGCGTTCACAGGAGTTTTATATGTTCTGGCTAATCAACACTTTCCTCAGCAAACAACTTTAGAAGATGTAAAAGAGAAAATCGGGTTCAGGCCTTTGCGTTCTTATCTGTTGTTTCTTCTAAAACGTGGAAATTTATGGAAGTATGCATTTCTGTTTTTGTTTATAGTGGGCAGTACATTGCAAGTTTTGCATATTTCGCCTTTAGGAATGAATGTTTGTATTATCTTAACTGGATTATGTTATATATACATAAGCTATAACGGTTACGCTATTAGTAGCAGGAACAGTTTACTTTGGTTATTCTGGGGAGTATTGAGTTACGTGATACTTATATTGTTAGCGGCTATTGTAAGTGTTTTTCTTCCGTTACATACTTCCTTATTTTATCCTGTAATATCTATTTGTAAGAGCTTAGTGTTATTTATAATGGTGTTTATGAGTGTGTTCTTTGCGGACACCTTCGATACAGGTTTTATTATCAAACGTACCGTTGTAGATGGTTCTTTATTCATTTTAGTAGTATTAATCTATAATGTAGCTGAACATTATTTGCTTCATGTCATCAATGAACATTTTGAAATCAATAATACGTTTACTGCGTCTTTGCTATCTGGCATTTTGGTGCTTACGATTTCACCACTACACCATAAAATGGAAGTGTATCTTAATTCCAAATTTAAGAAAAACACAAACCACTAATTCACCTGTGGAAACTGCTGTAAGGGATCTAAAAGTGGTAACATTAATATCTTTAATGCCTCGCTCTTTTCTTCAAAACGCCACCTGCTGCCTCTTTAATTGTGCTTGTAAAAATGAATGCCTTTGGGTCTATTTCATTTACTAAGTTTCTCAATTTACGAACTTCCAGTCGGGTGACCACGGTAAAAACAATATCAGCAGGTTGACTTACATCGAAACTATTTTTTAAGAAACCACGTTCGCCCTTATAAATGGTTATGCCCCTGCCAAGCTCCATAACCAAAGCTTTTTTTACCAATTCGCTTTCACCGGATATAATCGTTACTCCGGTATATTCTTCAAGGCCTTCAATTACAAAACTTATTGTTTTCGAAGCAGCATAATAAGTAAGTATAGAATATAATGCTGTAGGAAGTCCCAATTTAACGGCTGCTATTAAAAAAATAACAATGTTTATCCCTAATATAATTTCGCTAATGGTAAAACTAATGCGTTTGCCCGTATACAATGCCAAAACCTCAATGCCGTCAAGTGCGCATCCACCCCTTATTGCCAGTCCAACACCTATACCCATAAATACCCCGCCAAATATGGATACGAGAAGTTTATCCGATGTGATATGAGGATAAGGTACAAAGTGTAAACATAGACCTAGCGCAATGACAGCGGCCAAGGTTTTAAAAGCAAAAGATTTATCAACCTGGAAAGCTCCCATAATGATGAAAGGAATATTTACCAATACGATAACATAAGCGATGTCGAACTCATAAAGTTCATGTAGCATCAGCGAAATACCGGTTACACCTCCGTCAAAAAATTGATTTGGAACCAAAAATCCTTTTAGGGCAAAACCGCAAAAAAGAATACCAATGCTGGTATATAAAATATCTGCCAGCCATTGCGGTAAATGTAAGTTTTTCATAAACTTCAGGAACTACGAAATTTTAGATTTCACTTGTTGCAAATGTTGATGTTTTTTTTCTTGCCTTAATGCAATAGCAGATTTGGTAAAATAATTATGGTTCTCTAGAAATTTGACCTGCAATTTATTCCAGTCGTTTTCATTGTCTAAAAAACCGAAAACACAAAGTTCATTGTATAATTTATCACCAATTGTAAAAAAATCATCGCGGCCAAGATAGTCCAGATCTGCATCTGCCAATATTTCCTCGAGATGAGTTTTCGGTGATTGCGGAATTTTGGTGGCCATGATCATTCCACAGATCTTGTCAATTTCAGCTTCACTGTAATCAAACATAGGCAATGCTTCTCTAGCAATGCGGCAGGATTCTTCTTCATGATCTTTAGCCCCTTTTAAAAACCCAGAATCGTGATACCAGGCAGCTGTTAAAAGTAGTTTCATATCAGCGACAGAAATGCATTCATCAATACCAATTTTCTCCGCCGAATTATAAACATCTTGTATATGTTCAACGCTGTGATAAGATAAATGCCTTGGAAGTTCTTTGCTTAACTTCTTGATAATGAATTTACCTGCCTTCTTAAATTTCATACTACCTATAAAATTAAAATTCTAATATATTAATATCTGTATTAAAAAATCGAGAAACCTACATTTCAGTTTTGAAAAATAATGGTTATTATTGGTAATCACTTTCAATCTTATTATCGACAGTGAGCAACCAACCTTGTTATATTTATGGATGAGAGAAATTTTAAAATCTCAAAAGCCTTTCCATTTGGAAATGATCTGATTATACTAGGTTTATTATTCATTTCGCAACTATTAGTAGCGAATGTCAAAGCAGCAGACAAAACAATTCCTGAATACCACCCTCACAAAATACCTGCTAGTGGTATTTCGCTTGTCAATTGGAGATTTCATGAGGGTAGTGATATCCGCTGGTCAAAAGAAAAATTTGACGATAGCGAATAGCCGATTTTGGACCTAAGTATAGACATCACTCAATTTGAAAAGCTAAAAAAGTCCGGAACAGGCTGGGGAAGACTTCACCTGAAGATTGACAGTTCAGCTACCAGTTGGCCTATGGCCGCAAATATATTAGGAATGGCGGCCTCAGAAATTTACGTAAACGGGAAATTGGTAAAGCAAAATGGTTTTATAGCAAAAAATTCAAATGAAACATCTGCCACCAATACGACGGAAATAATAGCCCTCAATCTAAAGCCCGGAGTTGATAACGTGATTGCAGTTAAGTTAGGCTACGTAGGGGGAATACCTTATTTATCACCGAATTTTACCCCCTTACCAACTTTTACTTTTACATTAAATTCTTATCAAAATGCAATAATCAGTCAGCGGTCCGAGAATTCTTCAGCTAAGAATAGTCTGATAACGATAGCGATCATTATAGGGGTTTTCCTGATACTCGCCACTGAGCACATGATTAATGCATCATTGGCGCAATATAAGCTGGTATATTTTTATTACGCCCTGTTTTGTGTGTTGTTTGCCATCAGCCTGCTGATCTGGGCATTCTCTCCAACAATGGACAATATTCGTATTTTCATGTGGGGAGTCTTTTCTGTTTCCATCTTATTTATCATCATCTATCTTTTTTTGATTCTGACAGTTTATGCATTGTTCGACTTTCAAAACCGGATGATATTTTATTCGCTTTGTATTGTAGGTCTCGGTGGTATTATAAGTGAATATTACAGCGAGATTGCAGCATACATCTTCTGCAGTAATATTTTCCCTATACTCTGCCTTATCGAAAGTGCCCGAATAGCGATATGGGCTGTAAAGCATAAAAAAAAGGACGCCACTCTAATCCTTACCGGCATTTCCTTATGTATGGTGTTTAATACGTGGTCAGTATTCTTAGACCAAGGAACGACTCTCGCAGTCGTCGTTTTTAATTTATCTTTTTTAAGCTTTCCGATTGGCATGTCCTTTTACCTTGCTTTCCAGATGGCGCAAAACAACAGAACGCTTAAGTCTACCTTAATAGAAGTAGAAAGTCTTTCCGCTCAAACCATTGCCCAGGAACAGGAGAAGCAACATATTTTAACAAATCAGAAGGCTATGTTAGAGGCTGAAGTGATGGAGCGAACGCGCGAACTTAATCAGTCACTGGAAAGGTCTGACTCCCTGCTTAAAAATATACTCCCCGCAGATATAGCTGAAGAATTAAAAACAAGTGGCGGGTCTGAAGCCCGTTTATTCGATGAAGTAACGGTGCTATTTACAGACTTTGTAAACTTCACCACAATTAGCGAATGGCTATCACCAAAAGAGTTGGTAAATGAATTACATTATTGTTTTAAAGCATTTGATGAAATCATGTCCAGATATGGTATTGAGAAAATAAAAACAATTGGAGATGCTTACTTGGCTGTTGCCGGTCTTCCTAATCCTGATAGTAAACATGCTTCGAACGCGATAAATGCAGCAATTGAAGTAGCAGCATTTATTAGCAAGCGAAAACAACAATTGGGTGATAAGACATTTGATGTTCGTATTGGTGTGCATAGTGGTAGCGTCGTTGCTGGAATAGTAGGTGTTAAAAAATTTGCCTATGACATTTGGGGCGACACGGTCAATACCGCTGCGCGTATGGAACAAAATAGTGAGCCAGGGAAAATTAATGTATCTGAAAAAACTTATGCACTAGTAAAAGACACGTTTAGCTTTACTTACCGTGGCGAGATAGCCGCTAAGAATAAAGGGAATTTAAAAATGTATTTTGCAAATGGTATATAAATCGCTAAATGAGATGTAAAAAGCGTTTCCGAGATGAAAAAACTATCGCTAATTTTTCTATTGCTATTTGTAACTAGGCTAACCATTGCTGCTACAAAATCAGACTCCGTTTTGCAGATTAAGCAAATACCGGAATTTGGTCTGGGACTACTTCAGTGGAAGCAGATTTCTGCAGACAAGCCTGAATACGCAGCCCCAACTTATAATGATTCTCAATGGAAGCTGATAAACCCGTACCTGCCCTTATCAATGCTTCCACCGGGAATACTAAACCATGTTGGCTGGATTCGCTTTAAATTTCGCTTATCGCCCCAATTGACACACAGCACCGCATTGTATATTTATAATCCTGCTTCAGCTATCGAAATATACTTAAATGGAAAGCTTATAGAACGACGTGGTATAATTAACTTGAATGACAATAGTGGTCAGTCCGTATTTGATGTAAGACCCCTAGGTATACCTGTAACAGGTGATAGCGTTCAGACACTTGCTATCAGATATGCACGCGATAAGTTTTTTAACAATTTTAATGAAACTGGGTATCAGGGTATTGCTGCAGTTGTTATATGTACACTACCAGAAATCAACAATAGAATTTATAGTAACATACTTCATCTCTCTTATATTGATGGTATTTGTATAGGCATCCTGACCTTGCTCACAATCTTTCACTTCCTCTTATTTTACTTTGACCGATCTGACTTCGCCAATATTCATTTTGCTGGATTAACACTATGTTACCTTGCCAGTTATATCGTGAACGGTACACCATTTGTCACCATTAACAGTACTGGGTACTTAATTATTGGTGTTATTTCAAACTTGGCTGCAATAGCCAGTTATTTTCAATTTAAGGCAGTTAGTTACTTATTTAATCTCAATTACAAAAAAATTGGTTGGTTGATACTTGTATTAAATTTGCTTTTAGCAATTGTTGCTATATTTTCTAACACTCCCGCAGTATATACTTCATTTCTGATGTTATTTACCTCATTTCCAAGCGTTTTTTTAGTTTTCAAAGCAGCGCTATTAAAAATAAGAGGAGCTATAATAATCGGTATCGGGTTTTTAATTTCATTTGTCAGTTTATTTATTTACACCACCTACTTAAATGTCGATGGGGTTAGAGTAAATCGTTTTATATATGATATTTCTATCGCCGGAATCACACTTGGTATATCTTTAAGCATTTCTTTTTGTTTAAGTAAAACTTTTGCTCAAAAAAGCCGACTGCTGGTATTCAAACTAAAAGAGGTTGAAAAACTTTCACAAGAAAAACAGGACATACTTACCCATCAGAAAGCTAAGTTGGAAATTGAAGTGGCTGAGCGGACAATAGAACTTAACAGATCACTGACTAGATCTGACAACCTACTTCTCAATATACTCCCTGCAGATGTCGCTGAGGAATTGAAAGAAAAAGGTAGCGCTGATGCGCGATCCTTTGATGAGGTTTCCGTGCTTTTCACTGACTTTGTAAACTTTACTGCCATTGGAGAAATGCTTGGCCCGAAGCAACTGGTAGATGAATTGCACCAGTGTTTTAAAGCCTTTGACGATATTATGGTCAAGCATCAAATGGAAAAGATCAAAACTATAGGTGATGCCTACCTTGCTGTTTCGGGACTACCTAACGCCGATTTATATCACGCTAAAAATGCAATTAAGGCGGGCTTAGAGATAATATCCTTTGTTAAACAAAGACGAGACTTAGTCGGAGACAAGACATTTGATGTTCGTGTCGGCGTACACAGTGGTCCAGTGGTAGCAGGTATTGTCGGTGTAAAAAAGTTTGCATATGATATTTGGGGCGATACGGTAAATACCGCTGCGCGTATGGAGCAAAATAGTGTCCCTGGAAAAATTAATGTTTCAGAAAGGACCTATGACCTAGTTAAAGACCAATTCGTTTTTAATTACCGTGGAGAGATTGATGCAAAAAATAAAGGAGCTTTGAAGATGTATTTTGCAGAAAGAGAAATATGAGGATTTTATATTTTCTTTTGCTGATAATATACACCTTTAGCGCTACAGGAGAAGCCCCCAAATTCCATGCTAACAATTACCAAAAAAAGACCCTAGCAGGGATTATGTCCATGCCTGATGACAGCAATAAATTAAGGGCTTATTTTACTTATGCGGATGTTTCACCCTTTTTAGGAAGTAATCACGCGATGTTGGTCGAGACATCTTCCAAAATGAAGACTTTGGCTAAAAAGTTACATTTGCCTGAATATGAATTGGAATACTATCTGTTCATCAATCATTATCACAGCCGAATAAATGATTACGCAAAAGCGTCTGACGATATTAATAAAGCGCTGGAGTTATCTAGAAAATTGGGTGATAAGGTTGCTACAATTCATGCATTAATTCATAAGGCAGGTTCTTATGTATTTTTAGTTGAATATAATAAAGCTCTAGAAACTTATAATCAAGCGCTAAATATAGCAAGGCAAATAAAAAACAAGGAATTAAGAAATGATAGAATTGGCGATGTTTTGACGCGTATAGCCAAAGTTTATTCAGATAATTTAAAAAAATACGATATCGCTTTAAATTATGACAATCAAGCTGAAACAATATTAAAGGGAGAGGCGGAAGACTTTCAATTGGGATTAGCCTACGCACAACTTGCTAAAGACAATATGTATTTACAGCGTTACCTTGAGGCATATATCTATGCCTCATTGTTTCTCAAAACAAAGGCCACATTTAATTACTTTGTAAACAGTGAAATTTATAACACATTAGGTAAAATTTATGCAAACGCTCCTGATAATGTCCTCGTAAAAATTGGCGTTGAGCCGAAAGAAAGATTTATAAAGGCTATCGCATCAATCGATAAATCTATTCAACTGTCAGAGCAAGCTGATGGATATTTGCCAAATATCAGCCAGGGGCTAAAAGATCTGAGTGAAATTTATGGTGCACAAAAAGATTATAAAAAGGCTTACTTAAATTATAAGCAATATATTATAGACCGGGATAGCCTTGAAAATCAGAATGTCGTGAGACGAATGTTAGAGACTCAACTAAACAATGATTTTCAAAAGCAAACCGATTCTTTAAAATTTAGACAACGTTTAACATCTTCTGAACTGCGTGTTAAGAAAATTCAAAGCTATTATTTTGCCGGAGGGATTTTTGTCCTGTTGATATTGTCGTTTTTTGTATATCGAAACTACCGGAAAGCGGCTTATAATAACAAACGTTCGGATAACTTGCTATTAAATATTCTTCCTGCTGATGTTGCCGAGGAATTAAAAACAAGTGGCGGCTCAGAAGCACGTTTATTTGATGAGGTTACCGTACTATTTACAGACTTTGTCAACTTTACGGGAATTAGTGAGACACTTACTCCAAAAGAATTGGTAAACGAGTTACATTACTGCTTTAAAGCATTTGATGAAATCATCACCAACCACAAAATTGAAAAAATCAAAACAATTGGAGACGCTTATCTTGCAGTCGCGGGACTTCCAATAGCGGACGTTGAACATGCAGATAACGCGGTTCTCGCTGCGATTGAAATAAGTCAGTTCATAGAAAATCGCAAAGCACAGCTTGGCGATAGAACCTTCGATATCCGGATAGGCATTCATAGTGGCAGTGTTGTAGCCGGAATTGTAGGCGTTAAAAAGTTTGCATATGATATTTGGGGCGACACTGTAAATACAGCTGCTCGAATGGAACAAAATAGCGTTCCGGGAAAAATTAACATATCAGAAAAAACCTACGACTTGATAAAAACAAGATTTAATTGTCAGTACAGAGGGGAAATTGATGCGAAGAACAAAGGAAAATTGAAAATGTATTTTGTGGGCGAAATTTCAAAGCCAAATATCACATCAGCTTAGTATGCGCATAAAATTTCTATGGATTTTCCTGAATTTGATAGTTATTCAGGAGGCTTTCGGATCCTTAAAAATAGATACTATCAGTAAAATTATCAATCCAACAAGTGATATTGTATTGACATCGAACTGGGTTTTTCATCCAGGCGACGATAAACAATGGGCGAACCCTGACATTGATGACAGCAGTTGGCAACAAGTAGATCCACTTCAGGATGTTAAAACTTTTACGCCCCTTAGAAAGTCTGGAATTGGCTGGCTAAGAATACACCTACCAAAAGTAAACTTAGCAGATAACCGGCTATTATCAATAAACATAACACAGTACGTAGCTTCAGAGATTTACTTAAATGGCAAAAAAATACTTCAGTTTGGCGTTGTAAGCAGCGATGCGGCGAAAGTTGTTGCCTTTCTGCCGTCTAACAGACCGTTGGATATTAGTCTTTTACCTAATGTAGAAAACGTCATTGCCTTAAGAATTGCCTATCAGGCAAAAATACCTTATTTGTCAAATTTTTATTCGCCTCTGCCGGTTTTTAAGCTTACAATAAATGATCGCCAAGAAGCTTTTAATACCTATATAGCAAGTCAACAAAAACTAACATGGTTTATCATCTTTTACACTTTTAGTGGCTCTATTCTTCTGATAATTAGCTTTATACATTTTGTCAATTTTCTATTTGATCAGCGTCAAAAAATAGATCTGTATTATTCACTTATGTGTATGATGCTTAGTTTCAACGCGCTGCCAAACGAATTATGGGGTATAGAGAGATTTGGTAAAGTAAGTACTGAAATGTGGATATATGCGGCAAATGGGGCTGTTATAGTGCCTGGGCTCCTTTTTCTGTTGTTATTAGTTTACACCATAGTTGGATATTCCAGAAGAGCTATTTTCACAGTCATAACAATTATCGGGGTGATATTTATTGGCTCCGAATATTATCTCGGAACTGTAGGATACATTTTAGCAAGTTCAGTATTTCCGGTTTTATGTTTAGCCGAAGGTATTTATGTTTGTTTTTGGGCCATCCGTAGACGCAAAAGAGATGCTTACTTCTTGTTAATTGGCATATCCCTATTTGTGTTGTTCAATATAGTATCTTCCCTATTCGATCAAGATAGCATACTTGCGCAAGTACTATTTGAATTGTCCTTAATTAGTTTTCCGATTGGCATGTCTTTCTTCCTTGCAATTAGAAGTGCGAATAAAAACCGGAAATTGGGATTTACCTTGGAAAAGGTAAAGAATCTTTCTTTTAGAACGATAGCACAGGAAAAGGAAAAACAGCAAATTCTTAATGATCAAAATATGTTGTTAGAAAGTGAAGTTGCTGAGCGAACCCGTGAGCTTAATCAATCTTTGCAAAGATCAGATTCCCTTTTATTAAATATTCTTCCTGCTGATGTCGCTGAAGAACTAAAGAATAAGGGTAGCGCAAATGCGCGTCAGTTTGACAACGTAACAGTCATCTTTACCGATTTTGTGAATTTTACAAGCGTAAGCGAAACGCTTACGCCTCAGCAACTTGTAGATGAACTTGATTTTTGCTTCAAAGCATTCGACAACATTATAGACAAGCATCAAATAGAAAAAATAAAAACCATCGGCGATGCCTACCTCGCAGTAGCAGGGTTGCCAAACGCAAACACCAAACATGCCAACAATGCTGTAAATGCTTCAATAGAAATAATGAGATTTGTCCAGCATCGTAAACAAGAATTCGGTGATAAGACTTTCGACATACGTATAGGTCTACATAGCGGTAGTGTGGTAGCCGGCATAGTCGGTATTAAAAAATTTGCTTACGATATCTGGGGTGATACTGTAAATACAGCTGCCCGCATGGAACAAAATAGCGAACCCGGGAAAATCAATGTATCAGAAAAAACTTACGAATTAATACAAGATAATTACTTGTTTACTTACCGTGGAGAGATTCCAGCTAAAAATAAAGGAAATTTAAAAATGTATTTTGTATACTAAACTAACTCAAAAATATTTTTTAAAGCTCTGGTACTTTCACATGGTTATCATTATACACTTTTATTAAGACCAATAACAATTCCAATTAATCGACTTCTGAAGTGCCAGGTTCAGCATGAAAAATTTCACTTAAACATTCTAACGCATTTTTGTATTCCGATTCAGTTTCAACACTTTCCAATTTTCCATAGATCAATAATAAATTTTTTTAATAGTGCTGTATTCTAAGCATCTACGGTTTTTAAATTATAGCCCACGGATACCTATTCATTAAATGCTCATTTTGGATCCTAAAGATAAGAGTAGCCAGGAAGCTTTAAGAAAATTGCTATCATATTAATCTAGTGACAAATTTGATTTAGATCAAAAGATTAATTTTTTGGAATTCATCATAACTATTGATTTACCGTTAATTCCTGCGTTTCGACACTTAAGGCACCCGTGTTGTCAAGCCTTAAATTAGCTGCGTTACCTTTCTCTTGGTGCAAGATCGCACCTTGACTTTAGGTTTAAAAGAACTTATCAGATGCGAGTTTGGCCGATTCGCTAAATTCTGATGAATATATTCGAGTAGATAACAAAGGGTCCTTAATCGCCTTTTAATCTTTTTATAGGGTTCAAAAGAGCAGCTTTTAATATGTGGATGCTGATTGTAAATAAGGCAATGCCAATGATTTGCAACTCGGACAAAGCGAATACCCACCACGTTAACAGCGCTTTGTAGGCAAAACTCTGCATCCAGCTATAGGTAAAATACCATGCTACCTGTAAGGCGATAACAATTGATATGCTGATTAAGTTAAGAAATTCAGCAGATAGTAAGGTGAATAAAGAGCTCACACTACCACCAAGCACTTTACGGATGCCGATTTCCCAAACACGTTATTCCGTTGTGAACATAGGTAATCCTAGCAGACCAATTCATGAAATAAATTTCCCAAGTCAGGCAAAAACGTAAGCCAGTTTACTGATGACCTCTTCATTCTCCATCAAGGGTAGGTGCTTTCAGACATGTTATTAAGCCGCACCCATTTATATACCCTTTATGGGTTAAGCTATGGTGGCTTACTTTGCGCAAGTGTTAAGAATGGTTTTAAAATTTATAGGGGTAAGAAGGTATAATTGAGGAACGAGATTATTTCTGACCGTCTAATGAGGCTTTCAGTGCAATGAACCCGGTGCGTTAGCACGTGGTACAATGCAAACTGAATGCCGCAGGGCATTTTCAAGCAAATTCGTTATTGTTGGAAACATTCTGTCTATCGGTGTATCTAAGAAAGAAAACTGCTATCGATCAACTATGAAAGATTTTGAAGACATATACAATGCTTACGCAAAGCAGGTCTTCAGGATTTGTTTAGGCTACACCAATGATGCTGATAAGGCTAAGGACCTGGTGCAGGAAACATTCATTTCTGTCTGGAAAAATCTATCATCTTTTGAGAACCGCTCCCTGATGACCACATGGATATTCAGGATAGCAACCAATAATTGCCTGCGGCATCTGGAAATTGAGAAACGCAAAGAAAGGACTTTACTACCCAGTAATTTGATGCTTGATGATACAACCGGTAAAGAAGATCAGATCCAGTTTCTGTACAAATGTATCTCAGAATTAGCGGAAACGGACCGCATTATCATTTCGCTGGACCTGGAAGAGTTACCACAGGCGGAGATAGCTGCCATTGTAGGACTAAGCCATTCAACTATACGTGTCAGGGTGCATAGGATTAAGGATAAATTAAAGCAAAAATTTCAGGAACATGGACAATTCAGCTAACCTACATACGATCTGGCATAGCGCAAAAACTGACGATCTGCCATCTTCTAAAGAAATGAAACAAACGGTTTCAAGTTTTCGTGATCAGAAATTGAGAAAAAAATGGCTGGTAATTATATGTTCAATTATGCTTTCATGCATCATCACGGCAGTATTGATTATTACACCTTTTAAAATGTTTACCACATATATCGGCGGCGGAATGATGGCAGCTTCCGGTGTTATCCTCGCAGTAACAAATATCAGATCGCTTAAACGCTTTAAACAACTCGACAATTGCAGCAACCAGGAGTTTCTCCATTTTTTGAAGCAGACCCAGCGCAACCAATTGTTCTATTATAAAAATACCCAGGCGGCTATAATTCTGCTTCATGGGATCGGGCTGGCATTCTATTTCTACGAACCGATCGCGGGCCAATCTAAATGGTTTCTCACCATTTATATTTTATGTATTATCTACATGGTAGCCATGTGGTTTATTGTGCGGCCAAGATCATATAAACGCGAATCATTAAGATTGAAAGAAACCATTAACAGAATAGAATCTATCGTAACTCAAATTCAATAATTATGAGACATCAAAAATTCAGCAAACTAGCTTTAGCTTTTTTAAGCGCAGGACTCCTTTTGATCACGCTTACGCCCTTGGTTGGCAGACATTTTCACCTTCCTGATTTTGCAACTGGTTTTCTTAACGGATTGGGATTAGCGTGCGAGGCAATATCATTAGGTATTATGCAAAGGGAACGGAAAAGAAAGTGCCAGGTATTATAGCGTCGATTTCTACGATATGTTTTTCGTTGAAATAGGTATTTGAGTATTTAAGCTGGCATTAAAAGACATTTAATCGATAATTAACCGTAGACAAATATTGATAAATGCCAGAGTTATTTATCTTTTATCATCATCGTCATCAGACTTCTGAACAGCTTTGACAAATGCTGCGCGTACAGGTGATGGCGCAATTGCATTTTCTCCTCTTATTGCCTTCCATAGCATATTATTCATTAATTCGTCAGGCACGCGGTCTACTGCTGTAAAATCAAGGCCTTTTGCCAAGCCAGCCAGTTTAGTGCCTTTTGGATTCAACTCGTTTAAATTGATATTAGATGGGAGGCTTTTAAATGGACTTCTATCAGCAGTTGGATTAAAACTACGCCACATTGAAGTAGCTGCTGCATCATATTGCGTCATTGGCGCTAAACCAAGAATCAACTCAATCGTGCGGAGGACTGATGAGGTGGAATACATGGTATGATCAACAAAATTCCGTTTAACGAAACCACCAGCAATATAAGCGGGTGACCTGTGCGCATCCACATGATCCGGACCGTTTTGCGCGTCGTCTTCAACAATAAAGATTACACTGTTTTCCCAGATCGGGCTTTTAGCGATATGCTCCACCAATCGTCCAACAGCCAGATCATTATCTGCAACGTGCGCAAATGGAGTAGGTCTGCCTGCGGTTGTGCCCTCGGTATGATCTGAAAGCATACGCAGCGTACTTAATTGCGGAACAGCGTTGCTGCGCATCAGTGAATCGAAGTCATGTTCCCATGCTTGATAACGCAACGTATCAGGGTCACGCAAATCGTGTGTCGGATAAGCCTTTGCGTAGTGATCTTTTAAGACAGCGATCTGGGGGGAGTTATCGGCATTGATAAATTCTCCGTAGGTGCGGAACGTTATGTTGGCACGCTTTGCTTGATCCCAGATATAAAGTTTGTTTTTTGCTGTAGGAGCAACCGCACCCGGCCCGCGGCTGCCATAACTGGTTGGC
Source organism: Mucilaginibacter ginkgonis (assembly GCF_009754905.2). NCBI lineage: Bacteria > Pseudomonadati > Bacteroidota > Sphingobacteriia > Sphingobacteriales > Sphingobacteriaceae > Mucilaginibacter > Mucilaginibacter ginkgonis. The sequence continues at coordinate 66,471 of NZ_CP066775.1, forward strand.
CAGTTTTTTTCCATATAATCTGTCGCATAGGCACCCAGGCTCCAGTTGTGCCCGTCTGCGCTTACTTCACCATCCACATAAAAATTATCCAATAATACAAAGTTGTCAGCCAGCGCATGATGGTTTGGTGTTATTCTCCTGCCAAATAACAACAGGCTGGTATCACCGTTCCCTTTTGGCATATCAGACAATACCTGGTCATATGTTCTGTTTTCCTGAACAATGTAGAAAACATGTTTTATTGGTGATGCGCTACCAACTTTGAACGGGATAGGGTTTCCTTGCTCGCCAGTCGCCGTTACTTCTTGCTCTCTGTGATATGGAGTGTTATGGACAACCGCCTGTGAATAGATAGATAACTCGTTGGCTGTCGGAGCTGCAATGATGCTTAAAGTTCCATTAAGTAAGCCGCCGCCAATATATTCGGTGCGAGCGGGCCTGAAGGGATCCCCGCCATGTAATAAAACTGTTTCCTTCTTATCTGTCGGGTTAGGCCCGTGCGGGTTAGGCAGAGATGAAAACCCTTTACCATTGGCCACGTATAGTTTACTATCAATCATCCTTACGACGCTTGGATACCACCCGGTTGGTATAAATCCCATTGATTGGCTAAACCCCGGTTTTTCTACATTAAATACAGCCAGGCAATTGTTGTCTGCATTGGCTATATAAAGCGTTTTGTCATTTTTACTTAAGGCTACTGAATTACTGGTAGAACCACTTAATGGTGTAGGCGTCACTGCTGTGTTGAGTGTTTCCAAGACCCTGAATTTGCGAACATCAATAACAGATACTGTATTATCATTGGCATTAGCTACATACAGATATCTTCCATTACGTGAAATACAAAGATCATTGGGATTATCGCCTACAGCAACAGAATCGACCAGCCGATTCTCATTAGTTCCATACACAGCTACCTTATCGCCGCCCCAAAGGCTGATGAATAATTTTGAATTATCAGGTGATAATAAGCAGGTATAAGCATCCGCACTTAAATGAATTTGTTTTAAAATGCCTTTGGTTTTAAGATCAATTAAATACAGGGTGTTATCCAGCTTGGTAACCACATATAGGACGTTCTTTTTATCATCAAGTGCTAATCCCGTTGGGGATATATTGGTTGAGTTTGATTTTTTGCTCCATGCATTGCCTAATCTGATGGTATCAGCTGCCTGAAGCTTATCGTTTATAATTGCATAACGGATGATCCAGTTATTATCTCCGCCAGAGGCATAAAGCGAACGCTCGTCTGCGCTAAAAACCAACCCTCCCCATGCCTTACTGATTACCACTTTATCCAATTCACGATCTGTCCGGGCATCCAGCAATTGAATGGTTTGCACGCTTTGGCCATTATTGGTTACTGCTGCATAGCGGTGCTTTTTGCTTACCGCAATATTTAAAGGCAGGTCGCCAAGAGGTAAGCTTTTACCTACCGGGGTTAATGACCATCCATTAGGTAATTTTACGCGATTATGCTCAACAGTTTTCAGATCCTGCGCAAAGGTCAATGTGTTACAGGCCAAGAGGAACGAAAACATGCTTAGGACAATTTTTCCGGGATGTAGTATGCTGATATTACTTCTTAATAAAGACATATGATTAGATCGGGTGGTTATCGTGAACAATAAGATAGTAAAGATATACCGTCATTATTAAGTCATTATTAAATTATCAGGAAGGTTAATGAACAGTGATAATAGGTGCCGAGAGATTTAACAGAGAGACATTTAATAGATAAGGCTGGCTTAGCTTTTCTATGGCTTGGTGAAGCTGAATCATAACTAAAGTTTAATTTCAAATTTACATTGGCGCGCCTACTTTGCACGAAAAGTAAATCATGAAAAAATCATACTTGCTATTTATTGCGGCCTTAGCGTTAACCTCCTTCATCGATAACAAGCCTGATATCACGTTAACAAAAGCGGTTACGGTTGATTCTTTGGGCGCCTGCCAGGGGATTTCTTATCAGCATGGAAGAGTTTTTTTATATGGCGACCGTGAGGTTGGCATGATACGTGAATTTAAACTTGAACATGATAGTTTGGTTTACCAGCATAAAGAATATAAACTTACTCAAAAAGGGGAGGATGTCATTAACCATCCTACCGGTATTGCTTATAATGGCAACGGTCCCACCTTCATAGGCAACTCAATTCGACTAAATGCAGAAGGCACCAAATGGCGTGCAGTAATTTATTGCGTAGACTGGAATGCGTTGTTAAAGACGGGAACGCTTGATGCCAGTCTTTTAAATACAATTGAAGATGATGCCTGTATACAGGGTACGCGGCCCGAATATGTAAAATATAAAAACAAGTGGTATGTAGCTACAGCTGACTACGGGAATCACGGCAACGAGGTCCGTTTGTATGATCCGGAAAAGTTGCAGCATTGCAAAAGGACGAGTGAGCCGGGCGTATTATTTAAGAAATTTACCTGTACACCATGGGTGCAAAATTTAAACTGGGTGGCTGATAAGGGCACCTTAGTCCTGATCCAAAACCAGGTAGAGGGACGGAAATGGCGGTTTACTTATTTAGATCTGGCAAAATCGGTAGAAAGCGGTAAAGCCGTGGTATTAAACCAGGTCGATCATATTGATCGGGGTGACGAATTGGAAGGCTTTGCTTTTTTGGGCAACGGTACCGAAGGCATCGCTGTAACCTCATCAAGGAAAGCAAATGTTAATTACGTCAATACGATTTGGTAGGAGTTATCAACTTTTGTTGGGACTTTAAAAGACAAAATAGACGTTAAGTCACTTTTTAATAAATCCTTAACTTATAGTGTAGGCTGGCTTTATGCACCGTCGGTACATTCGCCGCAAATTAAAAGAAACTAATTGTCTTCTATTCAATAGATCTGCCTATGTAAAAACTACAACTCCTGCATTAGAAATTGATTATCATAAAACCGGCGAATGCGCTAACATTCAGCCGGCTCTTATCAATTCGTAAAAAACAACTAAAAAGCCTGCAAGCTTCTGTCATTCAAACAAATTAATTTTTAAAATTATGAATAAAAAGATTACTCATGATCTTTTGAAAACGTTTTACTCATCAATCCTTCTTTTTTCTTTTCTGATCATTGCTTTGCCTTTTACGGCAAGATCTGCTGATAAAACATTAAATAAGATCGACGCACCGGTAACTGTCACCGGTACCGTTACTGATGAAAATAATCAGCCACTTCCCGGCGTAACTGTGAGAGTGAAAAACACTTCCAGCGGGACAGCCACTAACAACAATGGTAAATATTCTATTCAGGCGGAAGAGAGTTCTACGCTTGTTTTCAGCTTTGTCGGATACAATATGCAGGAAGTTAAACTTAATGGGTTGACATTGGTAAACGTCTCACTCAAACCATCTGCTAATGTATTGAATGAGGTCGTAGCAATAGGTTACCAGACCGTACGAAAAAGCGATGTTACCGGCGCAATATCAAGCGTGAAGGCGAGCGAGCTCAACTTATCTGCACCTACTCTGGGGCAAGCCCTGGTTGGAAAAGTTGCCGGTATGCAGATATCTCAAACAGATGGGGCACCTTACCAAGGTACTAAGATAAGGGTGCGGGGTATCGGATCGTTCAACGCCAGTTCAGATCCTTTATATGTGATCGATGGTTACCCTGCCGGTAATGATGTTTTTATCAACCCGGATGATATCGAAACTATAGACATTTTAAAAGATGCCGCATCGGCTGCTATTTATGGTTCACGCGCTTCAGGTGGGGTAGTTATAATAACTACCAAACGTGGTAAAGAAGGAAAGGGTAAATTTGAGTACGATGTGCAGACAGGAGTAAACCAGTTAGCACATAAAGTAAAATTGCTTGATGCCGACGGGTTTGCCCAGTTAGTTATAGATGGCCGTAACAATACGTATCACGACCTGTGGGTTAACAGCGGCAAGACATGGAATGATGCCATGTATTCAGATCTAAACGCAACGCGTATTGCCAATGTGGGTAATGCTGCTAGCGTAAGTATCCCCACTGATATCTATAATTTTTCAAGCCAATCGCTCATACACCAAACTATCAATACAGACTGGCAGAATGAGCTTTATCATAACGCCTTTTTTCAAAAACACAACCTGTCTTTTTCTGGAGCTTCTAAAGATATCCGCTACTATGTTAGTGGTGCCTACCAAAACCAAGATGGTATTATCCGCTCGAGCGGTCAGGAACGTTATAACTTCCGTACAAATGTCGATGGCGACGTGAGTAAGCGTTTGCATGTAGGCGTAAATCTTTCCTACACGCAAAATTATAACCGGGAAATACAGGAAGGACGTTTTGACCACGGGCCTATTTTGGGTGCATTAATATATATGCCGTACTTTCCTGCGTACAATGCAGATGGCTCTTTAGCAACAAATGCTGCAGCCGCACAGTCAGCAACTTATGGATATCAGTCAATAGAAAATCCGGTAGCCTTGGCAGAACGCACAAAAATTACCCGTAAAGGTTACCGTAGTACTTATAATGCTAACGCAGTATATAAAATTTGGGATGGTCTAAGCGCGAAAGTAAATCTGGGAACCCAGACATATAATGAGAAATATGACTACTATCTGCCCACCAGTTTAAGCAGTGGTGCCTTCCCTCCCGGTTCCGTTCAGTCTATCGCAGCAGCTACTGCAACAGCACAAACCATATCGCAGCTGGACCAATTAGGTGAATTTACCCTGAATTATAACAAACAATTCGGTAAACATCATATAGACGCGCTGGCGGGATATACAGCCCAGAAAACCAGTAGCGATCTGATCAGCGTAACAGCAAAGGGTTTTCAAAATGATAATATTCCGGAAATTACCGCTAAAGGTGCAGATCCAAGCCTTTTCACCCTTAACTCCAATACAGGGAAATCTGTTTATACCTTGTTATCTTATTTAGGTCGTGTCAATTATAATTTTGATAATAAATATTTTCTAACGGGCTCTTTCAGGGCTGACGGATCATCGAGATTTGGACCAAAAAACAAATATGGCTACTTCCCATCTGTGGCTGCCGGCTGGAATATCTCGCAGGAGCCATTTTATAACAATTTATTAGGTGAGCAATCTACTCTTAAATTAAGGGCAAGCTGGGGGCTAAGCGGCAATTATAATATCGGAAATTATAATACCCAGCAAACCCTGGCTAATCCAACCGGAGTGGTATTTGGTAATAATACCATTGTAACGGCGACTTATCCAGCTGGTATAAAAGATGAAGCCCTGAGTTGGGAGTCAACTTCGCAATATAATTTTGGTACAGACATAGGCTTACTTAAAGGCCGGTTGAATATAATACTTAACTATTATCTAAGTTATTCTTATAACCTGTTATACAACCAGCCGATCTCTGCAATTTCAGGCAGCACAACTATCCTAACCAACCTGCGGGATTCAAGGATAAGAAATACCGGGATAGATCTCCAGTTAGACGGTAAAGTAATAAGGTCACAAGATTTCAATCTTGGTTTGAGCGGAAATATATCTGTCAACCGTAATAAGGTAGTTAAACTGGCGGCCAATAACACCATTATTATCAATGGTGCAGAGCGTTCATATTTAACTAGTATCACCCAAGAAGGCCAACCGGTTGGTATGTTCTACGGACTTAAAGTTGGCGGGCATGTCACTGCCGATAATTTGGGGAAAGTTGCTCCGTCCGCATCTTCTACCAACCCGCTTAAGATCGGCGATATTTACTTCGTTGATACTAATGGCGATGGCGTAGTAAACGATGCCGATAAAACGGTTATCGGTACCCCATATCCAAAATTCACTTACGGTTTTGCGCTGAATACCAATTACAAAAAAGTTGATTTTTCGGCTTCTTTTAATGGTTCATATGGTAACCAGGTATTGGACGGACAAGACTATTACCTTTATAATGGCGAAGGATCTGGTAACCAATATGCTGACGTAGCTGATCGTTACCGTGACGTCAACAATCCCGGTAATGGTACCTCTTTATATCGTGCATCTCGTGGCGGTACGCAAAGCAACAGTACCCGCTTATCTACGGTTTATTTGCAAAGCGGGTCTTTCTTACGTTGTACAAACCTAACGCTGGGTTACAGCATCCCAACCTTATTAAAAACAAGTCTCGGAATCAGCAATGCGCGCATTTTTGCCAGCGTAGTTAATGTTTTTACTATCACCAAATACAAAGGCTATAACCCTGAGGTAGATTACAACTATTCGAGCGGCGCATCAAACAGCACCCAACCGGCCAACCTGGCGCCTGGTATCGACTATGGCGTGTATCCGTTAGTACGGTCATATAACCTTGGTATAAATGTTACCTTTTAATCATTTAGAAAAACTACAATGAAAAAGAAATTCATAACCATTATAAGTCTTGCAGTATTGCTGTTAATTGGTACTGCCTGTAAAAAAAGTTTCCTTGAACAAAGTGACCCTAACAATATTTCTATTGCCGCTAACTTTCAATCTTCAAATGATATTTTGCTTGCGGTAAACGGTATTTATCAATCGTTACGAAGCGGCAATAATATTGGAGAAGACAGTGGCCTTTGGACGGATGAAAGATCTGACGATACCGGCCGTAACGACAATCAGTCTAATGCCGGAGAGCCTTTTCAGTTCAACAACTTTTCGTTGATACCGAGCAATACCTATCTTAAATCACATTGGGTTTCTTTATACGGAACTATTACCCGCGCCAACGTGGTGCTGTCCAATATTGACAATGTACCCTTTAGTGATCCTAACCTTAAATTGCAATATGCGGCAGAAGCTAAGTTTTTGCGTGCATTGATGTATTTTCATTTGGTAAGATTATGGGGAGACGTGCCATTAGTTACAAAACAGCTAAGCTCTACAGAAGTAGGCGCCTATACATTCAGGGAAAAACAAGCCACAGTTTATAGCCAGATAGTTGCTGACCTTACTGACGTGATAAACAGCAGCCCTTTACCTAATTTGCAATCAGGCGGAAATATCGGCCGCGCTTCTAAGGCTGCTGCCAATGCTCTGCTGGGACAGGTGTATCTTACAATGGCCACCACCCAAGACCAGGCAAACCGTACTGCAAACCTGAATAATGCAAAAACCTATTTGATGAATGCTTATAACATGCGGACGTTTGGCGCATTAAGCAGCATTCCATACACGGATGTTTTTGATGTAAATAAAAAATCTACCTGTCCTGAACTGATCTTCCAGATAGTAAATAAGCAGGGAGATGTCACTTACAGTTCTGATATAGCGGCCAACAACCAGGCAAAGGGGGAGACGATTAATTCTCTAAAAGCATCTTCAGGCGTTGGTGGTAATGTGACTCATGATCTGATAAATGAATATGAAGCTAATGATCCGCGAATGGGATTCTCTGTAAAATTTGCGAATGATCCGATCGTTAAAGACTGGTTTATCACAAAATTCAGGGATGCAAGCTCGGCTGCAAGTAATCTGGGTTATGGGGGTAATGACTGGAACCTGATCCGTTATGCAGACGTAATATTGATGCTGGCCGAGGTCAACATGTATCTTGGTGACAACACAACTGCAATATCTTATTTAGACCAGGTACGTGTGCGTGCAGGCATGCCAACTTATGCGGTATCTCTTACCAATAGTACTTATGCAACAAAGTTTCCAACCCTGAAGCTTGCTATACTGCATGAACGCCGTGTGGAACTGGCATTTGAACATCATCGCTGGTTTGACTTGTTGAGAACATTCACGACAGATGAGTTGGTTTCTTATCTAAGAGCTAAACCGCAGGCAGACTTTGGTGCTGCACAGCTTTCAAACGTGACCACGAAGGATCGTTATTATCCGATACCGTTTGACGAATACAAACTTGATCCGGTAAAAATGTATCAAAACCCGGGTTACTAACCGTAAGCAAAAAAGGAGAAATTTATGTTTCTCCTTTTTTGCTTTTTCTATAGCGGCTTATATCTTTTTAAAAGAAATTACAGTACAAGAGATCAGGTCAATAAATTTACTCACTTCTTAAACTCTTTACAGGTTGCCACTGCTGCACTTAAATGCTTGAAAAGTATTTTAATTTTGTAATAGTATTGAAAGTTCTATACTTCAGAAGTCGTTACTTTCAATAATTATCACTCTTACAAACCATCATGGGAAAATCAAACAACTGGCATGAAGATTACCACAACTCAAGAGGCTACGGTCAAAAACTGGCAGACGGTGTTGCCAATGGAATGGGGTCCTGGAAATTTATTATTGCACAAACAGTAATTGTACTGTTGTGGATAGGCTGAAATGTAATTGCATTGTAAAACATTGGGACCCTTATCCCTATAGACTTCTTAACTTATTATTTTCAACCCAAGCAGCTTATGCCGCTCCTATAATCATGACATGATGGCTCAAAATAGACAAGGTGAGCGTGACAGGGCACAGGCGACGAGTGATTACGAAACCAACCTAGGGGCTAAGAAAGAAATTGAAGAGCTAATGGAACGCCTTAACAACATCGAACTTCAAAAGCTGGACAAAATAATTACCCTTCTTGAAAATATGAACCAGGATTGAGGTTCTAGCTACGTTGTTAGCGCAATGTGCAATCACTGTTAACAAACAAAGTCCCAACAATTGCCTTTAACTGAAAGACAAACACATCATCATGAATAAGCAATATCAGGGAAGTGAAACCAGTACGGAAATCGAAAATGTTTCTAAATCAACTCAAGGTTCATTCCCCGGCTTAATTATTCGTGAGAAAGAACCTGCCAACTACGAGTATCCATTTCCGATGCTTGATGATTTTATAACACCCGATAACCAATTCTTCGTTCGAACTCACTTCCCGGTACCAGACATTAGTTCTAAAGATTGGAAACTGACCATAACTGGTGAAATAGAGAACGAGTTTAGTATCAACTATCATGAGTTAAAAATGCTGCCATCTAAAACAGTTGTAGCAACTTTGGAATGTGCAGGCAACGGAAGGGCTAATATGGTCCCGAAGATGAAAGGTTTGTTATGGGAACAGGGCGCGGTTGGTAATGCTAAGTGGACAGGCGTGCCGCTTTCTGTACTTCTAAAAAAGGCAGGAATCAAAAGCGATGCCGTTGAAGTAATTTTAGAAGGGGCAGACAAAGGTGCGATAACTGAAGAACCGAAGTCACCAGGCGAGATCCATTTCGCAAGGAGTCTTACCTTAACTAAAGCACTTCAGGAGGAAGTATTGATAGCCTATCAAATGAACGGTAAAGACTTGACACCTATTCATGGATATCCGGTAAGAGCAATTGTCCCGGGGTGGTATGGAATGGCATCTGTTAAATGGCTCATAAAGATCATCGTCGTAAACAAACCTTTTGATGGATACTGGCAGACGTTAGAATATGCTTATTGGTCACGTCCGGACGGGCATCCATCACTTAAACCCGTTTCTGAAGTGCAAGTGAAAGCACAAATTGCACGGCCTGCACTAAGCGAGCTTATTGAAAAAGGGACGACTTACACGATAACTGGAGCCGCATGGAGTGGTGAGAAAGCTATTGAAAAAGTAGAAATTAGCATAAACGAGGGAAAGAGCTGGGAGGTCGTAGACCTGACATCGCAACCGATGCCACACTCATGGGTATTATGGGAATATAACTGGCAAGTTCCAATCAAACAATCGAAATACAAATTAATGGTTAAGGCGACTGATTGTGCAGGTAATACTCAACCTAGTGAGCATGATGCTGACCGCAGAACTTACATGATAAATAAAATAATAAAACATGAGGTAGAGGTACAATGATTATTTAGTCAGACTATAAAACTTTTTATTAAAAACTTGATATAAAGCTGATAAAGCGGCAGGCAAGGTGCAAGATGCAGTTGGAAGCGTCAAAGATGCCCTAAAAGAATAATAAAAGATAAAAGCCCTGCAAAGGGCTTTTATCTTTTGACGTTAACCAATAAGTAAGGCTTTTACAGGCAAACCACCTAAGACGGTGTGCAGTTCTAAAGGGCTGCCTGTTTATATAAAACGAGCATATTGATCTCTTGCTCTTCTTTGGTTAATCCCAGTCCCATAGTCGACAAAATATCTAAAATACTCTGTGGGTCTTCTGGTTGAAAGGTGAATTTAATATCGAGCTTTTCTATATTTCCAGTTTTGTCAACTACTAGTTTTCCAATTCCATAATCCTGTAGAAACTCTGCAAATTCTTTCATTGTGATACAGTCCTGATCAATGTTACCGTGACCGGCGCTGTAAGTACGTTTTCCGGTTTGATTTCTTTTGATCTCATTAAATTTATTCTGGTCGGTAATTTTTAAAACCTGCACATCTTTTAATATTGTTTCTTCTTTGGCTTGAATGTCAAAACGCTTAGCGAGTTCTTGCTGTAAAGCGGGCCGGAGCTGATCAGGGTTTTCTACAATTAAATCCAGACAGTATACGGGCGCATTCTTAGCAGGTTTAGTTTGATCTATTGTTCGACTATATGGATAATCATTGTAAGCCAATCGGTATAAAGTGCTTAATGACAAATTTAGGCAGGTGATTCTGCGGCCTTTAAAAATTGAATCAGTTAACCACGTCGTACTAAGTCCTGGCGCACCGTTAATTTCTCCTTCCATCATAAAGCGATGTCTTACTGTATCAGCAGCATAGAAATTCTGTTTAATAAGTTCTTCGTGACTTAAAAGATTATCTTTTTTTTCAGAAATGTGTACAACGTTTTTGTTCAGTACACTGTCAATGACGTGTTCAGTTATATTTTCCGGGAGGGTTACGGCTGCAAGCCTGCCATCCGACGAGATTAATACAGAATGGGGAATGAGCCGGTGGGGAAATACTTTTCCTATCTCTCTGGTGGTGTCAACGGCAAACCAAAAATTCGCAGGCCTCAATTTGATATACAGACCGGTGCGTTTCAGGCTTTCGTCGTTGACAGCAATAATCTGCAAACTTTTGGGGTACTTTGCCTGTAAAGCCTGAAGATGTGGCATTGCCTCAAGACACGAACCGCACCAGGTTGCCCAAAAATCAATTAATACAACTTTGCCTTTCAGCTGACTAAGATTCGCCGACTTTACTTTCGCATTTAAAACAGTTGCAAAATTAATGTCAGGAACCAAATCCCCCTGTTTTACTTGTGCTAAAGCTGTAAGCCCTGGGGCCAATAGGACCAATAGAATTAATAACTTTTTCATGGAATTTTTTTCAAAAGTATAGCTGGCGAACATGGCATTCAGTTAACCTGTGTTAACCTAAGTTAATTAGTGTTAACGTCATACGATTGTATTAACCCTAATTGTAATTTTACAATAAATGAAAAGGCCGCTTTTAATTATACTGATCCTGATGTCGCTATCTGTTGCAGGTATCTTAGGCTTACAGTTATATTGGAACTATCAGAATTATAAAACTACGGTCAGGAATTTTGACCATGATATTAATGAGGCATTGGTCAGCGCTGTTGCGCGAGAAACTAATCATAGGCAGGATCAGATCGTTGAACGGTTTAAAGGATGGATGAAGGATACTGCTCTCATTACAGTTACTGCCGATCACAATAACCGGGACAGCATGACTGTTTTTTACACCCAGGATGCTCATCCTAAATTTGAAGAAGATAAAAAGAGGAAATTTCAGTTCGGTCTTAATGACTTTAAGCAAAGATTAGATCATATTACCCCTGGAGCTAAGAATTCTCTTATTAACCACTTCGCACAAAAAATTGTAAAACGGGATTTACAGCAAGGGTTTGTTTACAGCTATACGCAGATGCTGGGGGATAGCCTGGGAAAGGTTTTTAATGACAGTAAAGTAGATCTGAATGTCCTTGCTGTTTTTTTAAAGCAGGAATTATCAAAAGAGAATATCAATACTGCATTCTTATTGAATCCTTCAAAATCAAAAGGTTTATACTTCACCAAACCTGTCAATACAAATTTTAGGAAGCCGTATAAGAACGATTCCGTTTATGCCGGTTTTGAAAATCCAAACGTTTACTTTTTCAAAGAAATGAAATGGGTCATTATAAGCTCTTTTTTATTAGTGGTGATAACTATCAGCTGTTTTATTTACACAGCTAAGGTTTTGTTATCGCAACAAAAATTGGCAGCGTTAAAAGAAGATTTTGTAAATAACATAACTCATGAGTTGAACACACCTATATCATCTATAAAAATAACAGCTGAGGCCTTAAAGACATTTTCCTACGAGCCGGGATTACAAGCGGAATATCTCGATATCATCACCTATCAGGCTGACAAGCTGAACGGATTGACCAATCAAATTTTGGGTGTGAACAGAATGGCTTTTCAAAACATAATTTCAAATGAAATTAACCTGATTAAGATAATTGTTGAAGCTATAACCGACCTGAAGCCGCAAACCGAAGATCGGAACGCGTTGATCAACTTTCACCCTCCCGAAAATGATATAAATATAATTGGAGAGCGTTCAGGTTTATTAAATGTACTGATCAATTTATTGGATAATGCGTTAAAGTATTCTAAAGATCGCCCGTTTATTACGATTGAAGTTTCGAAAACAAATTCTTTAGCTGTGATCACTGTTGCAGACAACGGAATTGGGATTCCGCAAGAATACCAAAAGAAAGTTTTCGATAAATTCTTTAGGGTCCCCCACGGAAATGTGCATGATGTTAAGGGTTTCGGGTTGGGGCTCGACTATGTAAGAAAGATCATTAATCAGCATAATGGTAAAATTTTTATCACCGATAATGATCCGACCGGAAGTATTTTCACGATTAATTTGCCACTCTTATAATGCAAAAAGTAAACCTGCTTCTGGTTGAGGATGAACCGTTTTTAGCAAAAGTAACAAAGGAGAGTCTCGAACAATTAAACTACAGCGTGGTTCATGCTACAGACGGGAAAAAGGCATTTAGCATTTTTCAAAACCAGTTGTTTAATCTTTGCATCATAGATGTAATGCTACCTCAAACCGACGGCTTTACCCTGGTCAAACAAATACGTGCGTTGGGTTCTCAAGTGCCTATTTTATTCCTTACTTCACGTGTGGCCACAAAAGATGTGATAGAAGGTTATCAAAGTGGTGGAAATGATTACCTAAAAAAGCCATTCAGCTTAGAGGAGCTATATCTGCGTATTGCTGAGCTTATCAAGAGATTCGATTCCAAGGTCATTACAAAAGAGGAAATATTGATGATTGGCCGATATCATTTTGTTGCGAGCAAGCAAACACTTCAAAATGGAACTGATCTGGTCAGATTGTCTCACAGGGAAACCCAATTACTCAAATTGCTTTACGAACACAAGAATGCCCTATTGGAAAGAAAACAAGCACTAATTACATTATGGGGAGATGACAGCTTTTTCAACACCCGTACTATGGACGTTTTCATTACCAAACTCAGAAAACATCTGTCGTCGGATCGTGATGTAGAAATACTAAATGTCAGAGGTATTGGTTACAAACTGATCTGCTAAATCAAGGGACAAAATGCTATCGATCTGTATTTAAAAGATATCCAATTTTCTCTCCCTGGCAATAATCAAGGTAAAGCCTGGTACGGCCTTTAACCAGTTGTTTTGATCTCAACGTTATCTTCATGCTGTTTAATATTTGCATGAAGTTGTTGAATATCTAATAGCTTACCGGAATTCTCGACACACTATTCCATTCTTTACGCTTAAGCAGCAAAAGTGTGAATAGGTTAAACCATCAAGGGTGGGTGTTTTCAAAATGCTCCTAAGGCGCATCCATTTATATACCCTTTATGGATAAAGCTATGATGGCTTACTTTGCGCAAGTGTTAAGAATGGTTTTAGAATTTATAGGGGTAAGAAGGTGTAATTGAGGAACGAGATTATTCCTGACCGTCTAACGACGCTTTCAATGCAATGAAACCCAGTATGCTCGCACGTGGTACAATGCAAACTGAATGACGCAGGGCATTTTCAAGCAAATTCGTTATTGTTGAAAACATTCTGTCTACCCGTGTATCTAAAAAAGAAAAATGCTATCAATCAGCTAATAGAATCGATTGTAAATCAAATTCAATAATTATGAGACATCAAAAATTTAGCAAACCAGCTTTAGCTTTTTTAATTGCAGGACTCCTTTTGATCACGCTTACACCCTTGGTTGGCAGACATTTTCACCTTCCTGATTTTGCAATTGGTTGTCTGAACGGTCTGGGATTAGCGTGCGAGGCGATATCATTAGGCATTATGCAAAAAAACAGAAAAAGAAAATGTCAAATTTTGTAGCTTACCGTTAGCTACTACCTTGTGGCTTAAGAAAAATTTTAGCTGGCTAGAGTAAAATTTATTCATTTTATAATAACATTTTTTATCACTTTTAGGAGTGTATATTTGACTGGTCTCTCCGAGGGGGGTTGAGGTTCTTGCGATAAAAGATGCATATCAGTATAAATTTGTGCCTTTATCTTTTGAGTAATCATTTTTTACGTGAAGATTTAAAATTTAAACTTTTTAGGGAAATAGAATCATTATAAGAACCATTTTGCTAAACTCTTGACCGAGAACATTTATGGCCCAGCCAGATTGTTTCATAGGTGACGTATATCGGACCCTTTAAAAGAATTAGTATCGGTTCTGGCCGTGAATATTATTAGTAGAAATTTTAAAAAAAAGCACATCAGTCGCATTTGAATCAACAAGAAATTAGGAATGATCCGACTTTTGACTACAATATTCCAATTTTAAAGTAAATTTGTAAATGACCCCGATTGCCAATCAGATTCTGATCTTCGACGATGATGAAGACATATTATCTATATGTAGTTACATATTAGAAGACGAAGGTTACCAGGTAAAAACGTTTATTAATTCTGATGATGTTGTCAACCGTGTCACAGCTTTAAACCCAGCTTTAATATTTATGGATAATTGGATACCAGGTGGAGGGGGCGTTGGGGCGGTTCAGCAAATCAAAAGCGATCCGAATTTATCTCACATACCTGTCATTTACTTTTCCGCACATCTTGATATTGAAGAATTATCTGTCAAGGCCAATGCAGATGCGTTCCTGGCCAAACCTTTCGATCTTAACAAGCTTGTAAACCTGGTAAAAGCATACGTTTCTAATTAAAGGGACGACATACGTTATAAATAATATGGCTACTGATGATCCATTCGAAGTTTATTATGGCACCCGCTTCGTCCATGTAACAAAACTGGCTGTCGAAGGCAACCCGGTATATCACGTTGACTTGGGTCGGGATAAAGGGCATCTGCTATTAACGGTTTCAGGATTAGATTATGATAACAAGCAATGGACCTCCATTCCACAAGGTAGACAGCGTGAAGCTGCTGAGATAGGAAAGTTAATTGAAGCATACGCAAAAAGGAGAAACTAACAACTTTAAGGATCTTTAAAATTCAAAAGCAGTGCGTAGGCCGCTCATGAATCACATTGCCTAACAAGACCTATTTTAAGATGAGAATTGCTGTAGCTTTTTGCTTGAGACAAGCTTTATAAAACAACCTATCCTTTTAAAGGAAGCTTAAAATAAAAGGTAGACCCTTTACCGGTTTCGCTTTCGGCCCATATCCTCCCATGATGCCGCTCAATAATTTCAGCGCTAAGATAAAGACCTACACCAAATCCTGAAATCTGTTTTATATGTTCACTTCCTGCCCGGTAGTACCGGTCGAAAATGCGCGGTAGATCTTTTTGATTGATTCCAAGCCCTTGGTCCTCAACACTGAATTCTGCCTGTTCATCAACTACTTTAAGACGTATAGTTACTGTTTTGCCGTTGGGGCTATATTTTACTGCATTTGAAAGCAGATTACTGATCACTGAGCCGATTTTCTCAGAGTCTGCATTTACCGTAATATTTGCCCTGTCTTTAAATATAAACTCATGCGTGCTTGCTGTCAGTTTTATTTCATCGATCAGTTCGTCCACTAATTGCGAAAGCTCAAAATCCTGTGTTACAATTTCCAGTTTACCGGATTCCAACCTAGAAACATTTAGAAAACCGTTAATAAGGCTGCTCATCTTCTTAGACTGAAGTTTAGCTTTGTCTAATGCCTGTGGTACAAAAGGATCCGGATTAGTTTTCAATTTATGTTGCAAGACCTGGATCAGTGCAGTTAGTGAGGTAAGCGGCGTTTTCAGTTCATGACTGGCCATACCGATAAAGTCGCTTTTACGCTGATCGTCACGCTTTTGCTCAGTTATATCTCTTGCAATTTTCGATACGCCAATAACTTTTCCTTCTTTATCTTTTATTGGTGAAATAGTCAGGGATACGTTGATCTGCCTTCCATCTGATGTTTGACGTACGGTTTCGTAATGATCGATTTTTTCTCCATTACGTAGACGGCCCAAAATAACCGGCTCTTCATGGTGTAGGTGTGCAGGAATAAGTTTCAAAATAGAGTTGCCGACCATATCAGCCTCCCGATAGCCGAAAATAATTTCCGCTCCGCGATTCCACGCTGTTATAACTCCGTCGAGGTCCTTTCCGATAATTGCATCATCGGAAGATTCTACAATGGCAGCGAGCTTGGCACTGCGTTCTTCCGCGATCTTCAATTCATCAAGCATCAACTGTAGCTTTTCCTTGCTATCAGTTAGGTCCTCGTTGGTGGCAGTCAGCTCTTCATTAATGGCAGTTAATTCTTCATTTAATGCCTGGGTTTCTTCTTCGCTGTCCTGAAGTGCTTTAGTCCGGTCTGTAACACGCTTTTCAAGGGTTTGATTAGCATTGACCAAGTTGTCACGTGCTTCACACAGTTCTTCATTAATAGCCGAAAGTTCTTCATTTGCAGAAGAAATTTCTTCGTTAGCTGCAGAGAGCTCTTCATTCAACGTCTGTGTCTCTTCCTCACTTACTTCCAGATTTCTGCGTAGGATATCTTTCTCTTGAATATCTGCTGCTACATTACGATACGAACGAAGTGTAATACCGAGTGTAATCAACATCGCAATAAGGATAAAGACCGGAACAAAATTGGTGTAGTTTAAAAGCTTTTCATTTCTGGCATTCAATAATTGACGTTCGTCCTGCTCACCTTTCGCAATTGCGTTTCTTAACGCATCCATAGCCGA
This sequence comes from Mucilaginibacter ginkgonis, assembly GCF_009754905.2. Lineage (NCBI taxonomy): Bacteria > Pseudomonadati > Bacteroidota > Sphingobacteriia > Sphingobacteriales > Sphingobacteriaceae > Mucilaginibacter > Mucilaginibacter ginkgonis. The sequence continues at coordinate 83,487 of NZ_CP066775.1, forward strand.
TTTACCCGCATCCAGATCTGAACTTAAAATTGGCTTTGCGGCTTGTTTTTTCTCAACAAGCTGTTTAAGAATATCAAGCCGGTTACCTAATATATCCTGTATTATTTTAATATTTTTTTGCTGAGCGGAGTTGTCTGCTGTTAATTTTTTCAGCTCAAGGGCCAGAGATTCAGATTGGAGATAGGCTCCATTATATGGTTGCAGATATTTAGTTTGACCTGTTATCAGATAACCACGCTGACCAGTTTCTGCATCTTTCATAGCAGAGAGAATCTGCTCGTATTTTTGCATGATTTCAACACTGTGGCTAACGGCACGGTTACTGTCAAGTAGGTTGCGCAGGGTAAACCAGGAAACAAATCCGATTATAATAAGGACGACAATAGATATTCCGTAACCAACTTGTAGTTTACGGTTAAGGTTTAAATTCATGGGGCGGTAGATAAGCCGTTAAATATACCTTTTCCTGATTTACAAAAACTGAATTAATTTTTCATTGTCAAATGTGAAGCTTATCATTTATGATCTTTTTATCTTATTAAACACTAATAAGCAGTTTGAAAAGAAGGGATTGATCAGTGACTCAACCAGCTCTGACTGTTCAACTACATTAAACAAAGCTGGCGTTATCATGTTACCCGCAATGTGAGATTAAAAAAGATATATGCCGGTAACTAATAACTCGAAAAAAATCCTTATTCTGGAAGACAATGGCGACATAATTGAATTACTCAAAGAATTTTTGCCACCATTAGGATATGAAGTCATAGCATTCAATTCTGTTACGGATATTATTACAATTATTAAGGAAAATAAGCCTAGCATAGTCATTATAGATTATCTTTTAGGCAGTATTAATGGAGGTGAATACTGTGCTCAAATAAAGAAAAATAAAGAAACAGAAGATATTCCTGTTATAATGCTGTCAGGCCATCAACGAGTAATTGAATCATTAGGAAACTATGGATGGAATTCTTTTATAGCAAAACCATTTGACCTGGACGAACTTGCGATAGAAATTAAAAAGCTGCTGAATAATATTTAGATAGATCGCTTTAATAGCAGTTTTACGTCTTAACTGTAAAATGCCGAGGATTGGAAAAGGATTATTGTCGTAAACCGCTGTTCGAACTACCTGACCGATAAATTCAATCGTCACTATTAGGTATAAAGTAATTTCTTGTTGACGTATTCATATTTCCAAACAATCCTCCATCGACAAGAGTTGTCATCAAATGAAGATAAAACCTTGGCAAATTGGCCTAGCGGGGGCTGGTACTGCAGCCTTAATTTTCGGCTTGTCATCTTGCGCCACTTTACCAAAAGGAGCAAAGGCCGTACGCCCGTTTTATATAGGACGTTATCTGGGTAAATGGTATGAGATAGCCCGACTGGATTTTCGTTTTGAGAAGAATCTAGACCATGTTACTGCTAATTATTCACTAAATAGGGATCAAACAATACGGGTCGATAATAAGGGCTATGATAAGGCGCAAATGAAATGGAAAGAGAGTATTGGAAAAGCAAAGTTTGTAAACGCTGAAAATGAAGGAAGATTAAAAGTGTCTTTTTTCGGCCCTTTTTATGCCGGATATAATGTAATTGCAATAAACGATGATTATAACTATGCAATGGTCGTAGGTAATAACTTAAAATATTTGTGGCTTCTGTCGAGAGATCCAACAATGCCAGCCACTTTTATCACGAAATGTTTAAAACATGCTCAAGAACTTGGCTATGACGTAAGTAAACTGGTCTGGACCAATCAGGGAAGATAAATAACCTAACACTGGAAACTCAACGCATTGTAGCCTGACCTGATCGACCAGTATCTAATATAATGACCGCTCATATTTCTGTCGCAATCTACGAGGTCAGCAAATGCCAGCGGTGCTGTTCACTTGAAGAAAGATGGTACACCTGATATGAGATATAAAGAAAACAGAACACCGGGGTTAGATAAGAACGGCCAGCTTGACAGACGCTATAAAGCAAACAAACCAGTTAATCCATAGTATCATGTTCGACGAAATCTTAAACTTAGTTAAATCCCATTTGGGTAGTAATCCTGCTGTTGCTAATAGCATTCCTGCGGATCAGGCAGACGACATTCACAATGAGGTTGCTACCCATATCAATAATGGACTACAGCAGCAAGTGAACACGCAGGACGGAATAGGTGGCATGCTTTCATCATTAGAAAATGCTGCTGCCTCCGGTGGCCCTGTTACCAATGCTATTGAGGGTGGGTTGGTTGGAAGCCTTGCCAGTAAGTTCGGCTTATCACCTGCTATAACTGGCGCTATTGCCGCTGCATTACCTGGCATACTTCAGAAGTTTGCTCACAAAGCCAACGACCCTAATGATAACAGTATAACTACTCAAGGCCTTGGAAGTGCCTTTGGATTTTAAACCACTTAAACAACGCATATGAAAAAGCTTATCTTAATGCTGATGCTAACGGTGTTTAGCTTCAGTACAGTTATCTCAACGGCATTTGCACAGCAGCATATGACCAAGTCAGGCAAGCTTGACAAACGTTACAATGAAAATAAGCACGTTAAGAAAGACGGCACCCCTGACATGCGGTATAATACCAGCAAAAAAGCTGCCGTTAAGAAGAAATCATAGTTTCAAGTAATAGTTAATTTTTGATTGAAGCCAGCCTCAGTGCTGGCTTCTTTATTGATAAGCTTCCGAGATAATCCAGATGTTGGAAAGCATTGAAGAATATCTTACAAGGTTCAGCAGGCGCTATTGCTCTCAACCTACTTCACAAACAGTAAAGCAATTTGATCACGAATCACCCATAATAGATCTTATCGGTGAGGCAGATATAACCAAAGGGATGGAAGCGTGCTAAATGCACAACCACCAAGCGGGGGAGCTTTGTACTTGACTACATTGGCTGACGATATCATCAGTAATGGGTTTTATTGTAGCTGGGTTGTTTGCTCTATACTGGTGGCGTAGTAACAGCAATGTCATAAAGGTCTTAAAAAAAGCCAGTGGTTGAATCTGGCTTTCGAGTTTATAGAGTGAATTAGGGGTGAGTGATCGTATGACTAAAAGTACAAATTTTTAAATAGTTAAGGTTAGCCTGTGAAGGCTAACCTTAACTAAAATTGATCTGACGCCCCCGAAAGACCGCAACAAAAGTACACTCCTAAAAGTGATAAAAAAACAGTTGAACAAAATGAATAAAATATTTTTATAGCGTGTTTCATAAAGTAATTGATCTGATAATCAAAGCCGAAAAATTGCAACTGAAATTATAAGATCACGATCACACTTAACGGCCATTATTTATCACTTATTAGTGCCGCTCTTTTCCTCCTCAGATTTGTACTGTGCTTTTTGAGAAAATTATAAGTAAAGGTAAAACCCATATATTGCCGATTTGTATTACTGTTGGTACCGTCAAAAAATTCGTACCCCTGTACTATAGCCAGTGCAAATATTTCAGTAAGATTGAAATTAATACTATTGCAGATCTCGGTCATCAAAGCTTGTTTCGCGCCAAATATATATCCTGCGCCTAGGCACAGACCTTCTGCAAATCTCCCTTTAGAAAAAATATTTATTGTTGGTCTTAATTCGATAAAATGTGTGGTGTCGCTTCCATTGGCGAGGGTATTCGTTTTACCCGTAGCCATACCGATGTCAAATATGCCATAGGTACGCCCAAATTCTATTGATGGCACAAACCTATTCGCAAAAGATCCTTTCGTATTTACGAAAGCCGTTGTACTCAATGTGGCATAAAAATATTGCGGCTCTTTATTTTCTTTTGTCGTGTCAGATTCTATCACCGTATCTCTGATGGCATTTAGATTTTGAGCATGAGGGATGTTATGAACGCCTGTAGTTATCTGACAATGAGCAGCAACATAAAAAAAACATAAGCCACATATTATGATAAACTTCATGTAATAATCACTTAATAAAGGTATTCTTGAAAAGTAGAATAATAAATCAACAATTTAAAGTCCCTTACTAAATAATAATGGAAGCACCAAAAACTTGGCACGATGCACATAAAGAATCATCGACATTTGGTCAACGGCTTGCAGACGCTGTTGCAAACGGAATGGGATCATGGAGGTTTATTATCATCCAAACTGTCATCGTGGGTCTATGGATGGGACTTAACGTAATCGCTTTCATTAAACATTGGGATGCTTATCCTTTCATTCTTTTAAATCTGCTTTTCTCTACTCAAGCTGCGTATGCAGCACCAATTATTATGATGGCGCAAAACAGGCAAAGCCAACGCGACCGTGCTCAGGCCGACAGTGATTATCAAACAAACGTAGAGGCTAAGAAAGAAATTGAACAATTACTCGAGCGGTTAAACTCTATTGAGATCGACAAACTGGACAAAATTATTTCCATGCTGGAAAAAATCTAAAGACCTACTAGATGCATTTAACGATTATTGAAACCGGTAACGATTTTTTTCCGAGTTTGCATAAATCATGCAGACAGATTCTATAAAATACAAGACAATTAGTTGCTAACATATTTATTAACGTAATCAAGCAATACTTGTACATCAAATGGTTTTCCAATATAGTCGTCTGCTCCGCAGTTCTTTTCATTCATCGTTTCTCTACCATGCGTCGCTGATATGATGATAATCGGAACGTGTTCTGTTAAAGGGTCACCCTTAAGTTTTTTACAAATATCACGTCCATCGGCGTCTCCAAGCATAACGTCTAATAGTATCAAATCGGGAAAATAAGTAGCAACGCTGTTCGGCACATCGGTGCCATTACTGACAGTATGCACAACAAATCCCTCCATATCTAATATCATAGACATTACATCCCGTATATCAGGATCATCGTCCACGATCAATACTATTTTGGCATTATAAAGCATCATTAATTTAGTCAAAACTTATACCACGATTAACCCCTTTTCTCAATTTGCAAATAAATGTTTCCTCGAGCCGGTACCGAAATAAGCATTGATACATTTTTAATAAAAATTAGTATATCAACCATAATAAATTTCATAAATAGCAACAAATTTCTAAATCAAAAATTATGTAATTGCACACGAGATCCATTAATCGTCATAACATGCTAAGTAAAGGGGTGCATTTGCTAAACAACCAGATATATTAATACGCCAATTATATATTCATGAAGATTCTGCAAGCACCTCGCTTTTTGGAATGTGTAAGTCATACGCGTTTATAAATAAATAACAAAAAAACTTCTGGTGTAACGTGAAAGTAGAATATAGAAGTTAGGAATGTTGTAAACAGACATTTTACAGCTTCAAACACCTTACGAGACAGTGTTTTGTCACTTTCACAGGTACATGGAAGAGGTCTGTATGAAATTTAAGCTATTGAATAATGATTGAAGGGTAATTACAAGGGTAAGTACTGTTGCTCCAACAGGAATTATAAAAAGAAGGTCAGTTTAAATGAAGGTTGGCTCGAACCTTTTCGATTAGCATATTTTCTAATTGAAGCGCCTTCGGGATTAAAACAAATTCTTCGATTGATGAATGTACATATAGATCTTTTTCTAACATACGAAGCTGACTAAGTAGCGCACGGTATGAAATAACACTTGATCGTGGGGGATGATACATCATTATGTGATTTTGAATTTTTCTAAGGTCTGTCTGTGTATCGTCGTGATCATTAACAAAGTTCGTAATCGAATAAGCATTTTTTTTCAGCAACCAGGTGTGAAAATATTTGATTGTTTTTTGTGCATTATTTAAAAGCGCAACATACGGCAATAGCTTATGGTCTTCATTATAAAAATGTGCTTCTAACTCAGTTTGATATTTTATAAAGAAAAGATCTAAGTCATTGACGAGCGGATGACCGCGTTCATAGGATTTAGCTAATAACAATATCGTCTTTTTGATATCAGGAATTGCTTTTTGCAAATAATAAATGTGAGTACGCTGTATATAATCTACGATAAGTTCAATCGGAAAGGAGATGAAATCTGAATCACGAAATTTGATTTCATCAAAGGCGTTAACAACAGCAAATATGAATTTATTATCAATCCCAGTTTCATGAAGATTTTGATAGTATACCGGAAACGATATTCCATCAGAATTTTCATACCGCTGCATAACCTGGAATAAATAATAACGGCTATCTTCCAAAATAAGTTATCTATGATCTGCGAAATATATACAGATTTGATTAAATCAAAAGCGACTTGTTAAAATTTCATGGTCTTGCCGGATACAACTGATTCGCTTTAAAACTTACAGAGTACAAAAGTATAAAGATTGTGAGTCAACTTTTATTTCCAAAAAAACTGGATAGACCGATTTCATGGTACAGAGGTTATTAAATTAGAAATCTTCTTATGTAGCACTTCAGGCAAAAACGGTTTAAGAACAAATTCATTAACGCCGGCTTCTTTAGCTTGCTGAAGTTCCGATTCTACAACTGATGAAGAATAAGAAATAATGGGAACGTTTTTCTTATTGTCAGGAAATTCATTTCTAATTATGGCGGTTGTTTCCAAGCCGTTCATTTTTGGCATATGAATATCCATTAATATCAAGTCATAGGAATATTCTCTCAGCTTATCTAAAGCCATAAAACCATCATCGGCCGTATCTACTGATATTTTCCATCCAGAAAGAATTTTTTGGGTTACAATACGATTAACAGCATTATCATCGACCACTAATATTCGTATGTTTTCAAGCGGATTAAGCTGGAATATCTGATTGAGTTCAGAATTTAATTTATTATTAGTGTTTACATACCAGTTGCTAAAAGTAAACGTAGACCCTTGCCCCAATTTGCTTTCAACTGCTATGTTACCGCCTTTAAGTTCAGCCAATTTTTTTACTATTGCTAATCCCAGCCCTGTTCCTCCGAAATTTTCTTTAACATTATTTTCAATTTGTTCGAACCTGCTAAAAATTGTACCAAGTTTCTCTTTCGGGATACCCACACCTGTATCACTTATTGCAAATGTCAAAAAACATTTATTATCCATTTTCTCAGTTAACTTTACCCCAAGCTTCACTATACCTTTTTCGGTGAATTTGATAGCGTTGTTAATGAGATTGATTAATATTTGATTTAAACGCAGGCCATCTGCTATAATCAATTTCGGCACATTTTCATCTATTTCACAAATTAACTGAAGACCTTTGCTCAATGCCATGGGCCTGGTAGACTCGCATATGTTGTCAATCAACCTGGTGATTTCGATTTCAATTCTGTTGATTTTAACATGTCCTGCATCTATCTTAGAAATTTCTAAAATATCGTTAACAATTCCTAATAGGGAGTTCGATGAATATTCAAGAAGGTTCACTAAACCTTTCTGTTCATCGTTTAATGACATATTTTTAAGTACGTACGTCAGACCCATTATCGCGTTCAATGGAGTCCGAATCTCATGACTCATTTTTGCCAGGAAATTTTCTTTTACTAACTTACTTTTATTTGAGACTTCAACCGTTTTTATCAATTCCTCCTGATAATGCTTAAGTTCCTCATTCTTTTTGTTGATTTCTCTTTGGTAGACAACGAGTTTGATCAGAGAATTAATTTTAGCTGTTATAACGTGTAAATCCAGTGGCTTAATTAAATAATCAACCGCCCCTGAAAGAAGCCCATGTACGACATCCTCGGACTTTGAAGAATACCCTGTAATAAGGACCACCATGATTTGACTGGTAGCGGGAGAATCCTGTAACAATTTAAGTAATTGCAAGCCGCTTAAATCAGGCATGTTGATGTCTATAAAAGCTATGTCGATTTTATTATTTCTACACAACGAAAGGGCATCATTGGACGAAGTCGTCGCAAAAATTGAAATATCTTCGCGTTCAAGCGCTTCCGCCAACATTTCGACATTATCTGCTTTGTCGTCTACAATGACTACATTAATCACATTCATCTGGTGAAGAATTCTATATCTTAAGTAAAATTTTCTTGCTCAATAGTACAAATAATTCTTTAAAGTTAAATTCAGTTAGCTAATAATCAAGCGATTATCATAAACATCTTATTAAGATAATATGTTATTAACAACAATTTAATGTACAGAATATCGTCAGGCTTAAAAATGCGCAATATCAATATTGCCAACTATTTCCTTAACCCGCTCATCCAGTTCTTTCGTGACTTTTTCGAGCATTAAAAGCTCTTTGTCTAAAGATTTCTTTCGGGCTTTGTAAATATCCATCAGTCCAAGTATGGTAGCCACAGGTCTGCGGAGTTCGTGCGATTGCCATAGAGCTACTTCGCGGAGAGATTTATTCTGCGCTATTATCTGCGCTTCATTTAATTTTCGTTCTGTTATATCTAAGGCATTGTAAGAAATACCTATTATTTCGCCTTCGGGATTCAGGCCGGGTTCAAAAGTAACATACCACCAAATTTCCTGGTCATTCCGATAACCCACTTTTCTTTCAAACGAGACCATTTCACCATTTAAAGCTTTTTCAAAGTCTCCGATGAAACTTTTAAGCGCCTCACCGTGTAGAACTTTTCCGACCGGAAGCCCTTGCATGAGTTCAACATCATACATTTGCCGCAAAAAATCAGCAAAATTTTTATTAAAATCGAATACCTGTAAATTTTTGTCAACTAGCAGATGCAGTGCACTTGAGGTCTCGAAAAAAGAGCGAAGTTTAATTTCTGATTCGCGACTTTTAATGAACTGTTCCTTAAGTAAATTGATACTGAATTCAAATTCTGTAATTTGAATAACACGTTTCGCTAATACCTTCAATAAGTGTTGCTGCCCTTTACTTAATGTCTTTGGCTCAGTGCCCATAACGCATATACTGCCTAACTGATGTTGGTCATGTGTTAACAAAGCGGCTCCAGCATAAAAACGTATAAAAGGCGAAGCTGTTACACAAGAGGTATTCCGGAATTTGAGGTCCTTAGTTGTGTCAGGAATAATTAATAAATTCTCCTGTGTGAGATGTTTGCAAAAAGAATCTTTTATAGCGTTTTGCTTTAAATCAGTGCCAACTTTATACAGGAAGTACTGAGTTTCCCCATCCATCAAAGTTATCAGGGCAATTGGGCAGTCTAAAAGTTCTGATGCTAATTCAGCAATTTCCTGAAGCTCATGATCTTTGTCAATATTTAAATTCAAAAAACGATGAATTTCCTGTAGCCTTTGAAGTTCGCGTTGTGGCATTTTGACAATTACTTTTATTACATATGGTACAATATCTACCTTTGTTTATATACTGATATTCATCTAACAACCTGTAAGCTGTTGTGTTTTAGACTATTGACGTATAGCTATAAATATTTTTTTATTATGTAATCGCGGAGCACTCATACCCACCAATATATATGGGTGCCTGATTGATAAAGTTTTTAGCCTATTTCGCAAAGGCTGATTTTATTAGTATTCATCTCGAGCTGGCTAAATATGTTATTTTCTTCCGGTGATAATATATGACATTAACCACTCGAATTACCTTTATAATCAAAAATACCCGATTTTAAAAGTGTATTTCAACGATCTTTTTAAACATAACTCAGGAAGTTAATTTGTAGGACAGAAGTATTTGCCTCTTCAGGATTGAAATTATTCTGTATTGACTTGTTTAGGTTTCAATACAATAGTTGGACTCATTTCCATCGTTAGCTAGAAATATACATACTGGAAAATACAAAATTATCTTACTAGATCCTTTTTAATAATCCTAAGTGATGTATCAGGAATCCAAGACTTTGATCATACCATCTCGAAAACCATTCGAGTAATATGACAGACTATAATAATTGAACCTGATTCATTGCACGAATTTTTATTTTTGAGCAATCCCGTTCTACTATTAAACTTCAGTTATATTGGCTGTAAGGTCCGTTAAAAAAGCTCTGCTAGTATGTTGTGGGTAATTGGTTTATAGATAAATTGCTTTATATATCTGTTTTGGCTCGATTTTTTTACGTCATTGGGGTCTAGTGATGACGACAACATAAATATTTTGATTGTCTTTTTTTCAGGAATGTTGAGTTTATCATACTCGCGCAGAAAGTCGAAGCCATTCATATCAGGCATACGCAAATCAAGAAAAATCACTTCCGGCATGGCAAGTCCACTTTTCAAATATGCGATCGCATCTTTAGCAGATTGTTTTACCACTATTTCTTTAGCGAAGTTACCACTTTCCAAAGTACGCCTTGTGACGAAGTTGTCAACGTAGTTATCATCAATTAGTAAACATGTCTTATACATAAGATAAAAAAAGAAAAAAGTAAGTCGCGGCTTTTCGAAAACGTACGTTATTTAAGCCAAAAAAGATTGGCTATTAATCTGTGCTTCTTACTATCAAATCAGCGATGATACAAATGATTATGACTTGTGAAAAATAGTTAAATCTAAGAACAAGCGGCACTGGTCCTTTTGATGGACAGTACGCCATTGAAAATTTTGGCGAACGGAGATAACATCGCTTTTAACCGTTCAGTTACTGCAGATTCTACCCAACGATCAATTTTTGTTGTTCCATGAATTGTAATATGCGTTTCATTATAGTAGCAAACCCATGCTGTGTTTGCTGTGTATTCAGTTGCAAAAAAATTTAGATTGTTAATTATTTATGATCTCTGGGTCGATACTGTAAATACAGCTGCCCGCATGGAACAAATAGCGAACCCGGAAAAATCAATGTATCAGAAAACACGTACAAATTAATAAAGATAATTACTCGTTTACTTACCGTGGAGAGATTCTAGCTAAAAGTAAAGAAAATTTAAAAATGTATTTTGTGGCCTGAAATACTGAAATCAATCTTTTTGGGTCATAGGTTTTTACAAACAATCATGTGTGAGACATTAATTTATCTATGTTAAGACACTTTTCCAATGGAATTTTAGATAGTTGCCGATATATAATCTTTTTATGAGAATTATTAACTTTTCAATACTGAGCTATATTGAAAAAGATTAAAAATCAAAGTGACCCTGCGCTGGCTTGCAAATTAACTCAGACTTCTCTTTTCCAGATTGAAAGCGGTGCCAAATGACCAAATCCGGGCGCTTTAAAGAAGAAGTGCGGTTTTTTTGAAATTCCCGAAGCAGTCCTCTACTTGTTAGGGACAGATGAGAACGACCTTCCTGAACACAAAAGATATCTTTATGGCAATTTATTCCCTAATCTCAAAAAAACACTGATCCATCTGTTAATAAATTGATCCGTAAAGTTTACGGCACACCTTAACTCCTGGCGAAAGTAATCAGCGGGCCGATGTCGCCACGGTCCGCTGATTTTAATGACTGGATATAACTTTTACGTAGGTCGTCATCCTTTAAAAGTGCTGAACTGCCCCAACTGTAAACAGCTTCACGGAAGATCTTTTCAATGATAATATCGGCTACCAATCGCGAATGCCTCCCGTTGCCGTTGGGAAAACAATGAATGGCAACAATGCGGTGTTTAAAGCGAATAGCAATTTCGTCAGGTTTGTAGGTCCCGTTCTCTACCCAGTATTTAACATCATCCAGTAAGTTCCTGAGCTCCGGGCCAACCTTGTAATAACTGACGCCGATATTCTTATCTGTCTTTCTAAACTTGCCTGCCCACGCCCAAACATCACCATACATTCTCTTGTGCAGTTGCAGTAGAAACGATTCGGTGAAGATCTGTTCCGCTTTCAACCTTTTGCCAAGGCTCCATTCGACTGCTTTTTGAATATTAAGCTGCTCGAACTCGTCCAGCTCACCTTTAGTAGTAATGGTACCAATGAGCAGGCCGTCTTTTTCTTCTTCACCTAAAGGGGTTTGGCCTTCAGTATATATCAGTTCGATTCCCATAAATAACGGGGCAATTCTTCTTCGATCTCTTCTGTTTTATCCTGTATTGCTTTTGCCAATCGCAATTTGGTATTCTCCTGGTCTTCCAGCTTCATCGATGCTGAGGTCCGGGAAACAATTTGTGTGGCAAGCAAAGCCGCTTTTTGATGGATGAGTGTGTTCAAGGAAGTCTCCTTAGGCACTACGGCGTATACCACTTTCATTTCCATCGCTGCAGCAGCTTCATTCAATGCATTAAGTGTAATGTTTCCGTTCGATTCGCGCGATTCTGCTGCTTTTATGTTTTGTGGTGTAGTATTCATTCGCTTTGCCAGCTGGCTAAGTGTCATGTTGAGGGTAGTCCTTATGCTAAACAACCATCCCTTATCCGGACGTACCACATGCTGAGCTTCTTTGAAAGCGCCCAACTTTTGATCGAGTTGTTCCACTGCTAAACGTTTTTTTGTACTTTTCACAGAGTAAATTTAAAGCTATAGATTTAATTATACAAATAAAATTGTAACTATAGTTTTAAAAACTAATAGTCATTTAAATCTATAGCTTTATAAAAGGCAGACAGAAATGTCTGCCTTTTAGGTTAAACTTTTAGTTTAGCCTTTTTGGACTTTTTTCCGGGCAGCTCCTCCTGTTGCTGCGGATTATTACTTTGTTTTAGATTGGCTTTTTGCGAATTATCCTGTTTGGTTCCGGAAGGAAAAAGTTCCTCACGTTTGATCTTTTTCATCTGGTGATCGAACAGGTTCACAGTTTTGAACTGCGGACTGGCAGCGATAAAGAATTTTTGCTCTTTGCCGTCTTTGGTCGCGGTAATCTGTTGCTTGTTCCCTTTTTTGAGAGATTTCAATAACTCTTCTTTGGCTTTCGGATCATTCATCTCTTTGATGCCTTTGCCGTCAAGAAATTTCTCAATATCAAAATTATGCTGTTTGATACGGGCATTGCCATTCTCGGTCAGGTCCTTCCAGTCAAGTTTGATCCAGGCATGATATTTTTCCCCCTCTTTGTTATAAAGTTGTTTAAATACAGAACGCCCGTCAAGGCCGTCCGAACGGTCCATAAGGTTAAACGCCTCCTTTGCGGTAACGCCGTGGCCCTTGGTGATAAAGAAACTCTGTTTGGTTTGCTCATCACCACGTTTCAGCATCGCTTCGTATTTATTAAAAAAATACATGCCTTCATTTTCCCCGGCTTTAAAATGCAGGGTGTAGTCTACCGGATGCTGGTTGAATTCATGTGCCGCATGCAGCGTGAATTCCGGTTTTTTCGCAGATGTCTGTTTTTCCAGTTCCGCGTTTAGCTTATCGCCAAATCCTAGATTTAGCAAGCTGTTTTTCAAAAATTCAATGTTCTGATTCATAAATTACTGATTTTTATATAATGGAAATTAGGGTCGTTACTTATTAACTGACGGGGTGAGCGGTCTGGCATCGTCAAAATCACCGTTGTCCAGTTCGATCACCAGGTTCCGGTTACCATGTCGTTCATAGATTTCTACTGAAAAAAGCTGGTCACCGCTTATCGGGAAACGGGGGAAGCCAAAAGCATAAGCACTTTCCCCATGAGGACTGATACCGGACGAAAGACTGGTCGTTTTGAATAAGGGAACAACTTCCTGTTCATGGGTGGCGACTCTTGCGACAGTTTTTTTGTCCCTGATGTAAAACCGTATGAAATCGATATCGTAGGGTAGGTTAGATTTATTTCGTACATCCAGGCGGAAATAAAGTTTGTTCCCTGCAATGCTGACCTTATTTACCCAGGCCTTAATCTTACCTTCTCTTTTATGTCCGGCAACATCACTTCGCCCTCCTGTCAGCAGCACACTGGCTAAAGCAGCATTTAAACTCGTTGCGGTTTTTCTTCTAAGATCTTGCCGTTTAGACCCGTGTATATACATCGACCTGCCGGCTCTGCCGAAAGAATAAACGACAGGCAGGTGATAAACTTCATTGTCCCGGGCGTTGTTTATGACGATAGTGGCCGGATGGGTAAGCGGTGCGACCGCCCTGATGGTCAACAGGCCTGGTTCTTTTTCATCAATGCTGACCGCCTGCTGAGGGTTACTGACCAGCCTGACAGGATGGTCGAAAAATAAGGCGGTCACTTTGTCCTGGCTGACGTACACTGTATCCTGCGCCATCGTTATCAATGACGAGAACAGGATGATGGTTAATATGATGATCGTTTTCATAAGTTGATTTTAGATATCCCTTTGGTTATTGTCTTTGAGCAGCACCTGGTAGCCTGCCTTTACGCTTACCTTGATCTGCTTTACCTTGCGGCCGAATAGACCCTTTGCCGCTTCAATTCCTGCCCCGGCAGCTTGTGCGCCCAGTCCCTGGCTCATGGACATGAGCTGTAAGCTTTGGACCGCATTTGTTGCGCCGTCCTTAGCGGCATCACGTCCTATCGAACCAGGCACATACAAGCCTTCCATTCCGTCAAGGTCATACACGGACAGGGAAACAGGCAGGATATTATTCAGGTATCTGACCGTCGAGATCTTAATAAGCAGCCGCTCGTTATTTAATGCGCAGGAACCATAGATAAAGCTGCCTTTCGGTATAAACCGGCCATTAACATAAACTCCGTTAAGCAGCCGTAATTTAACGACGGCCCCGGATACAAGGGTTTGGTCCTCGTGTACGACAGCTTCGATCGCGTTCGGCATTTGCTTTTGCGCCGGCATAGTGACCTCATCGGCGCTGCCATCATTCTCGGCATTTGCGGCCGCCATTACCGGATAGGTGCGTTGCTTGTTTTTCAGCGATGCATAGAGGATCTCATTTTCACTGCCGGGGTTCTGGATATTGCTGATCTGTTTTAATACCTGGCTGAGCTGCCGCATCTCCGGGTCGTCGCCGTTTCCTTTCATGTTACTCATCATGCGTTGCAGCCTTTCTACATCCCTGCCGCCTGATGGGTCATGCGGTGCAGGGGGGGAGTAACTACCCGGTTGAGGCTGGCTGAGCTGACGATTAATGTCGGCCAGTTTCGCATTGATCCGCTCAGATTGTTCATCAGCAGAAACCGGAGAAACGGACGTGTCCGCCTTTGGCTTCAATCCTTCGGTTGCCGTGAAGCTTTGCGCTGAAAGTGTCGTATTTGCAGCGGTATCTTTCGCCGCATTTTGGTAAGCGTTCATTTTATCTGTCTTTTCGTCATTTTTAAATTGCGCAGACGGTAGGGTTAGGTCCAATCCCTGGCGCGGCCGGTTATCTGGCGAAACTAAATGGTCGGTCCCTCCGCCTAAAGCCCAAAAGGCCATGGTAAGAAACGGGAGAGTAAGTAATGGCAGGATGAGGTAAAACCTGCGTTTTCTCAAAAATTCAGGTGGGTGTTGCGGCCTTCCGGGACCGCCAATTTGATTTTCCATAGCATTAATTTTTATGTTTACAGATGGATTTAAGTGATAGGTCATGATGGGCTGAAAGTCCGTTGGTGATATTTGTAGTAGATATATAGGCAGGATGCCGATCCGGGAAGATTATTCCTGATAGCAGGCTGATACTAACCAACAGGGTTATTAATAGCAGTACCACCTTTTGAACTGATGGATTAAGCCTGTTAAACCATTGGCTCATTTTGCCGGCAACCAACATATGTGACCTTTCGATACGGCCGGCGATCCTGATTGCCAAAAGGTCGCGTTGGGTAATAGATTTGAATAATGGTATCACTCTCATGATTTATTTGATTAAGGTGTCACGGTTTGCAATAATTTGCCAGTGCTGTATAAGGAAGCCATGTGGGTTGTGATCAGATTGCTGACCAAGGTCCCTGACCTCGCCCCTGGTAATCAACTTTCTTGTAGCAGTACTGCTGGATCTGACTAGTTTTTCCGTAGCAAAACAGGTAAACGTGTATGGGAACTGGTTACCTCCCAGCTGCGTACTGTCCACAGTGATTTGCTGGGAGATATTTGCTGAGATCAGGTTATTGAAGTAACCTGATTCTTTTAAATTGTCATACTGGTGCTTAGCCGACTCGTCAGCCAGGTATAATGCTTTGGTGATACCTTTTTGAATGGCATCATCATCCGGGGTCAGGTTGAAAAATTCCTCATGAAAGGTTTTAATATGATCCCTTAACTCTACGGGGAGGTTGACACGCCTGTCTGCTGCTATCGCTTCCAGAACCTTACCGTTATAAAGAATGTGCACTGTTTGCTGAGCATTACGTAATGCCTGGTTATTCAGGTAGATGACAAAGCAGGTGATAAATACATTCGCTGTGATGAGCACCAGACTAAACCGTTTGATGTGACTGAATGCGGTTTCGATATTTTTAAGATGTGTGAACATAATAAGGCTGTTTTAATGATTAGTTTTTTTATCGCCGCTGAGCCGGCCGGCCTGATATTGTTTTGGGGATGCTGTTTCGGGTTTGCCCGTGCTTTTATAGCCTTCCATAAAATTGGAAGGTGCCTGCATCAGGTTGCCTGCACCTGCTGTTGCGCGCGCACCGGCAGCGGAGCTTCCGCTGATCACAGAACTGGTAGACTGGCTTACCAGAGCGTTTACTTTTTGAAGCAGGCCATTTCCACCACCTGCGGTAACGATATAATTCGCTACGCCCGGGACTGTGAAGTAGCCGATAATGCCGATGATCAGAAAGATCAGGTAAGCCGTATCAGTAGAGCTGAAAAAGGTATCCCCGGTAGATTGAACCTGGGAAATATCCAGCTTTAACATGTTTTCCTGGATCTTACCTATGATGGCCCCGAAAAGGTTGCCGACCGGAAGCCATAAAAAGACGTTGATATATTTAGCCAGCCATGCAGTTAACGTATGCTGAAAGCCGTCAAAGACAGCCAGTCCGAAAACGATAGGCCCGAGAATTGCAAGCACGATAAGGTAGAACGTCCGGATCGTGTTGATGCACAAAGCTGCAGCTTCGTATATCACCTGTAACACTTCTGACATCCATTCCTTTATAGTGTTCCGGAACTTATAGCCCGCTTTATCCATCGCAAATTTCATATCATTGCCGATGCTGGCCATGACCCCCTCATCCGAGGGGCTGCTGTCCGGATGCGTATATTTATACCATTTATCCCTGTCGCCATCTCCATCATCACCAACATACATCTGCCAGGTGCCTGTTTTCTTAACGGCATCTTCTTTAGCCTGAAGCAGCCTGGTAATGGCGGCATCCGAGTTTTGCACCATAACGGCGGTGGCGGATACAGCCGGCTGCATTACCCCGTTGATGACTGCTATCACCGTTGGAAAAAGAAGTATGGCCAGCCCAAGTGCAAAAGGCCGCATTAAAGGATAAAAATCCACGGGCTCTGCACTGGCAATCTGCCGCCAGACCCTGGCACCGATATACCATAAGGCACCGAAACCCGCGATCGCCCTCCCGGTGCCGATCAGTTGGCTACACATCGGGATCATCTCTTTGTACACCCCGTCAAGCGTTGCCTGTAACCCGTGGATGTCACCCGCTAATCCCGCAGCATGGGAAAAATTGGGCATAAGCATGGCCGTCACTGCTGTCAAAGCAGTTTTGCAAATTTTTATTATCATAAAATTTAGCTTTAGTTTACGATACCGTACAGTTTTTTGAGTTTCAGAATTTCTGATTGCTCCTTCGCACGCTGGATGGAAAGAATTTGCCCCTGCCGGGTAAAATGCCGTAGAAACTGAAGTTTATCTGCACTGCTGTTATAGATGCGGTCTACTGCTTTCAACCGTTCGGCATCAGACATCCTGAGCTTGCCTGCCGCGATAACTGTTGCCAGTTCATCAACATTTTCCATCGTTTCACTGACCAGTTTTTCATAGACCGTCCCCATATAATTCAATTCACCCGGGCTGAACGTATTGCTGGTCCGGAACAAATGGTCAGAGGCTTTATATTCACGTAACAGGGATGACTGCATACTGACGATATCGGCAATCCGGGAATAATTCCTAACCGAAGGGCTTACATTTAACAGGCCGCTGAGATAGGTATCGTGGAGGTCAAAATTGCCTTTGGACAAATTAGAGATAGCTCCGTATCCTTGTTCGTAGATATAGTAGCCTTTTTGCATATCTGAAAGGATACTTTTGAGCTGAGTCAGCTTCTCCATGTTCAAGAGTAACTGTTGTAATTCCTGTTCCTGGGCTGCGCTTCTACCGGGTATCATAAACAAGGCAAAGCTGGTTGCCAGCAGCATAAAGATCTTTGAATACTTTTTCATAAGCTGCGCGTTAACGGTTATATAGATTCTTGATTTTCAAATTATCAATCTTTTCACTCTCCCGCGCTTTGATCAGGGCCATGACCTGGGCGGTGAACGATATTGAAAAGCGATAGTTACTTTTTAATGCACCAACGATTTGACTGTTTCGCATTACCCGGTCATGATCAGATAAGTAAACCGCGCCACTGTTAATGCGCTGGTATAGCAGCAGGTTTTCTTCGCAATCGGCTAGTACACGCGTGCCGACGGAACTTATATATTTTCGCTCTTCATTATTTGAATAGTCCAGCCTGCCCAGCGCCGAAAAGTTGCGGTTAATCCCTTCTGCCAGTTCCATTAGCTGGCGGTTTACCGCCTGATCTGCAAGAGAAGGTTTAACAACTGTTAAGGAACGAAAATAATCCTGGTGAAGATTAAACTCCGAATGCACAGAACCGCTGATGGAACCAAGCCCCTTTTGCGCGATGTAATAACCATTACGCAGGTAGCCTGAATAGACCTGTAAAGCAGCGATCTGATCCAGCAAATATTTTTTTTGCGTTTTTTTCTGGTTGAACCATTCCGCAAAAGTTTGTGCATCTGCATAAGCAGCCATGCCTGAAAATATTGCCGTGATGAACGCGTACCTGCATAGCCTGCGTGAGCATAATGCCAAATAGCGGGCCCGGTCTTGGATTTGATCAGTTGATTCCATAAAGCATTTTCAAAGTTTGATTGTCGCCTGCAGCACGTTTCCGCTGTATGTTCAGGGACAGATTTTGTTGGGTGAAACGCCTGAGATCATTGTAATTTTCATCTAACCGGTCACCGGCCTGGTTGATAAGCTCCAGGCGCTCTTCATCGCTCATCTGTGTTTTGTGGTTACTGATCACCAGTAGAACCTGGTCCAGGTTTTTCATGCTTGCTTCCAGCATTCCCGAATAGACCTGCTGTATGCGGGTAAGTTCTGTCCCGCTGAAGGAACTGTTGCCCCTGATCGCTACCCACCCCCGCTGATAATCCCTGACCATTAGGACTTGTTTTGAGGTCAGCTCCTTCACCCGTTGATAATAACTTATAGCTGATTTGATTTGCCAGAGTTCTCCGTAGTAATTGCTGTAAAGCTGCCGCTGTTGTTCTGTCCATCCAGATATCTCACTCAACTTCAATTTTGCCAGTTGATTTTCCAACACTTTCTGCGCGTTTTGCAGCCAGATCGTTTTGTTCTGCATACGCTGCACGCGGAGGTCGATGGCCTTGATGACTTTAGTAACTGTCGCCCTGATCACTTCTGCAATGATCAGTTGCGCGTTCGCGGATTCTACAGATACAGAGACCAGCACAATGGCAAGGCTCACGGGAAGGGTTATTCTTAAAATTTTCATGATTTCTCCTTTTAAATTGATTTTATGATACATCGATTTTCCGAAACGAAACCCGCTGCCGTCTTTATTAAACCGCATCGATTTGGCATCTATGCGGTCTAACAGTAAAGACTGCTCAGGTTCATAAATCCCTGTCCATGACCGCTCCATATATTTTTGATGCCGGTCAGTCGGGTTGCTGGTCCTATGGTACCAGATATGCAGGTTAACCAAATATGTCTTAGACCTTGCATTGAGTTCCCGGATCGATAAGGGTGTCAACGGTTTGGAAATATTCATTTTTGGTTTGCGTCACATAAGAACCTGCAATAGAGCTTTCAGCATTATGGCATGCTGCTGCGATCATGCAGATGTGGATTAATACCAATGCGGCTTTGATATTTTTCATAATTAGGAAGTTTTAACGTTATCGATTTTCTTTCACCATGGCATTTATCCCGGCTTCCATACTTCCACAGGCAGCCGCTAATTCCTGAACCCGAACCCTTTCTTTCCCTTCTGTGGTGTAGGCATAATATTCCTCAGGACTCAATTCATTCTTGAACACTTTCATCACCTGCCCACCGAGGTCTATATAGATGTCACGGTTGTCCTTATTTACAGAAAGCAACTGCATCTTGCCTTTATCGGATAAGCCAAG
This sequence comes from Mucilaginibacter ginkgonis, assembly GCF_009754905.2. Lineage (NCBI taxonomy): Bacteria > Pseudomonadati > Bacteroidota > Sphingobacteriia > Sphingobacteriales > Sphingobacteriaceae > Mucilaginibacter > Mucilaginibacter ginkgonis. The sequence goes on from NZ_CP066775.1 coordinate 103,481, forward strand.
AGTCGATTGCAACCTGTCAAATTTGTTCAGGTATTTGCGCATGTCCATCAGGATTTTGATATCTGCATTATTGATAATAGCATCCTTTACAATCGGCGAACTGATCAGGTCATCCAGTTCTTGCGTAACCACGTTTGGTACGCCGTTGAACTTGCGCATAGTTTTAAAAGCGTACTGTATAAACCCAGCCATACCGGAATTGGCGATCGCCTTCCATGCCTCATCAATGGTCAGCACTTTCCGGACACCTTTTAACCTGCGCATCTTGGAAAGAAACATTTCCATAATGATCAGCGTCACTACTGGAAAAAGGATTGGATGGTCCTTGATATTATCGAGTTCGATAACCACAAATCGCTGCTCGAGGAGATCAAGGTTTTCACTGGCATTCAGGAGGTAATCAAATTCACCACCACGGTAATAGGGTCGGAGTACATATAAAAAGTTATCGATATCGAAGTCCTTATCTTTTACTTTGTGTGCGATTAGAACATGGATATATTCATCAGCCAGGTATTCATAAAAGCTGTTGAAGCAGCCGAAAATATTAGGTTTTTTATTCAGGTGATCGTAATACCCCTGCAGGGCGTTTGATAAGGCCACGTATTCGCTGCGGATGAGGCTTTCATTTTCCTGTTTCCATAACGTGATCAGTAATGCTTTCAGACTTTCTTTCTTTTCTGTGTCGAGTTGCTGTCCTTCCAGTAAATAAAATGGATTAAATGCGATAGGATGAGATTCTTCATAAGTAAAATAATAGCCGCCAACCAGTTCGCATAATCCTTTATAGCTTCCGCCGATATCTACTGTTACACAGTGTGCGCCCTGGTCATAAAGCGTCCTGAGGATATGGTTAACGGCCATACTTTTTCCGCCGCCTGAAGTTCCGCAAACGAGCATCCCCATGTTTGAAGTAATGCCGGTTTTTCTTGGTGCATCAAAGAGGTCAATATAGACCGGTTTGTGATACAAGCGGTCGCAAAAGCGAATACCTGTTGCAGCGGGATCGCTCTTGTAGTTCGTTTCCAGGTTAAGGAAACAGGCACCCTGTTCCAGGAACATATCAACAGTATCGTTCATCGGGAAGTCAGCCGCATTTCCTGGAATGCCTGCCCACCAGATTTGCGCCGCACCATCAGACTCCATTTTGCAATTTGCGCCAAGCTGCGCCAAGGCGGAACCTACCTGATTTTTGATCGTCTGGGCCTCCTCATCCTTTGATGTCCAGGTCAGTAGGTTAAAGTGGGCTTTCACAGGTAGTCGCTGATCTTTAACTGCCTCATTCAAAAAGTCATTGGTCGCATCTCTGCCGACCGCATTTTCGCGGCTGTTATTCGCAAGCGATTGCAACCTTAGTTTTTTCGCTTCCAGTCTTTTTAAAACAAGGTTGGCGTCACCTATAAAAAGGTATTGATTATACATATGGTTGCAGTCCAATAATAAATTCAACTGTGACGCAAAGCCGATCGGAAATTTAGTCTGGTCTGTACTGAATTTTTCATAATTGATCCTGCTACCGCAAAGAGCCGGCAAGTCTTCGGCATCAGCCAGGGTGTAGAGTTGCAACGTATCTGCACCGATCTTTAAATGCTCCTGAATATGTACATCTTTTATGACCGGCTGTTCCGAAGGGGATAGCAAAAAGCAATATTGCTCTATTAAACCTGCCCGTTGAGCAGAGCCGGCAATTGCTTCATCATTTAGCCTTGAAAGCCTAATGAACCTGAAATCAGAAAGAATGCGTTCAAACTGGCTGACCTTATCCAGAAAATCAGCAGCAACGGAGGCATCCGTCGTCTGCCTCGGTGCGACCTTTTTTCTCAGTATGCCACTCAAGGCGCTGCTGGCATTTCTATGCTCCTCAGCTTTCCTGGTTAAAATCAGGTAGCAGGTATGATCAAGATATACCCTGTCTTTAAAATGTGAATCTGCTGCAGCATTAAGAAAGTTCTCATCCTTCCGGTGGCTAGACTGTTGCTTTGTTTTCAGAAATACATCCTGTTTACGGATAATGCTGTTTTTCGGCAATACTTTCAATGCCCTTATCCAGGCGTGGTGATAGGTCTCATACTCTGCATCTGATAAAGTAAAAATTTCCGGAAGGTCAAGTTTATAGGCCACGGATATATCACCCTGGACGGAAACCATGCAGTCGTGTTCTACTTTATAGATCGGAAAGATCTGTTCTGCTTTAGTATATGCGGACATCGTTATCGATTTAGATGAGTAAAAAGTTTTCTGGAATTGAATTTTAAATACCTTGGCAGGAATTTCTTGGCAGCTTTTTTCATCAGGCCATATTCACCGTATTTGTTGCTGAAATAATACACCCTGTGAACCAGAAAAAAACCTGCACAGGCAATAAAAGGAATGATCAGATAAGCCGGTATGCCAATGATATAAGCGGCAGCGAACAGTAGCAGGAGTAGGACAAGTCCGGCCGCTAAAAAACCAATATATTGAGCCTTTAATCCCTTGAACTCAATTGGCTTGTTTACGCCTTTATTTAGCTGATAGATCATAATTTATACGCCGAAAAAAGATTTAAGGATAGTGGCTACGACTACAAGGAAGATCAAACTTCCCATCCAGGCAGATGCCACCTTGCCGGTGTCATGATCGCCGTCATTCCATTTTTTATAAACTTTGATCGCTCCTACCAGTCCGACGATTGCCCCGATCGCGTACATCAGGCTGGTTGAGGCGGAGAAATATCCTTTCACCTCGGATGTTGCCTGATTGATACCCGCATTTCCGTCTTGCGCAGCTGCAGCATTAGCCAGTAGGACGACAGCAATAAATGATAAGACCATTGCCCGGCTTATTTTTCGCCGTGATGATTGGCAGTTCTGTTGTGTGATAGCTTTCATATGTTTTAAATATTAATTTGTCCAGTATTCATCCAGTTCAGCCTTAGTCAGTTCAAATTCAAACCTGTCGCCGCTTTCATCAATGAGGAAATCATTGACCTGGGTTTGATAGGACGTACCGGCGAGGTCCGGGTATTTATGGAGGATCAGGCAGAAAAGCATCTCGAAGTTTTCCTTCGTTTCGCTGGATTCAATAATCACCCTGATCAGGGTTTTAACTTCACCGATCATTGCCGAAAATTCCCCTACCAGATGGCTGTTCGGGATAGCCTGCAGCTCATCTATTGCTGCTGGAATTTCATCTTCCTCATCCGGCCCGAATTGCAGTTGATCTTCCGGGCCTTCGCATGGAGCTTCACTCGCAACAGCACCGATGATATCAAACACCGGCTCCGGAATGCGCTGACCGTTTTTCGCAGCGGACAATTGCCTGTCTGAAAATTTTTCTAAAAAGTAAAGCAGGTCCGCACGGTAATAAAGGATTACAATAAAGCCGTAATAGATGAAAAGAAATAAAACGGTTAACGTCAGGAACACAGTCCAGGAAATTTGATGAAGCATATGAAGTAATTTTGCCGGTAGCCCTGTTGCTACCGTCGACGATACAAATTTGGGCAGGACTTAAGCCGGATTAATCCGATATACTCCGACTCGGAGTCGGGCTTTTTTAAAAAATCATAAAAAAAGCGGTTATTTACACCGCTTTTGAAGTTTTTACCTTATTTCAGTTTTTTCTGGACTCGTAATAAAAACGCCTCTTTCATTTCATCAATGTATAGAGTAGGGCTTGATCGACCGCAAACCCAGTCAAAAGTATCATAGAAATTTCCCAGCGAAATGTTAAAAGAGCGCTCAATAAACTTAACGATGCTTTTCAAATTCTTTTTTCCAAAGGCTTCTGTTGCATGCCAGCTATAGATCAGTTCGATCAGTGCGCATTTGGTTTGCTTCCAATCGAAATCCTTAAATTCTACATCCGTGGTGAGCAGTGTTTCCTTTTGGTTAATGCGGTGGATCGCCTCCTCCAGGTATTCCTGCAATAAGGCACTTGCCAATACCTGCGCCAATTTGTGGTCGTGCGTGGTGCTGAAGGACGGATCGAAGTCGATCATACATTGGTCAGGGTCCAGGTGTACATCATAATTGCCGCGTACAAAATAATAGCTGTCCAGATAAGTAGCTTGTGTCCGCACATACTGATAAAATGAAGTATTGCTGGCAAAGAAGTGATTCAATATGGTAATTTCATTGCCATAATATTCGGCTATGACCCGGCTTTCCCCGATGGGTTTGCGTATTTCTATGTTAAGCAATGCCTGGAAAAAGATCAGTTGGGATTTAAACCTGGGTTTGATATGCTTAAAGAACTGGATTTCTTCCTCGGCGGTCTGCGGGTCATTCAATTTGCAGTAATCCTTTAACTTTCTCAAATACTTCAAACAGATATGGATCGATTTTTCAAGTCTTTTGATCAGGTCATTTTCTTCCAAAACAAGCTCGTTTAAGTCCTTTGTTAAATCATTGTAGATTCGTTCACTGAATTTTGCTATCATGTTTATTCGTTTAAGTGAACAGTTATTGCCACCTTTTTATCAAAAGATGTACTTAACAATTGCTGCTGGTATCATTTGGCCATATTTATCGGTTAATTAAAGTATGTTTTGTTGATTATATCGGTCATTCTCTTGAGCTGGTCCAGTACAACTGCAGCAGTGGTTTGGTCTACATTGTAAAATGCCCTGGCAAAACTTTTGATCGAGATAGTTCCCTGTCTTTTTGTTGAAAAATGCGTTGCAAAAAAGCGTTTCAGATCAGAGACATTCTTCGTTGAAAAGCATCCGCTTAAATGAAAAAGCCTGACATACAAGGCAAACTGCGGTACGGATAAGGTTAAATGTAATCTTTCATCATTTTCTGAAAGGTTTGTTTCAGAAATTTGACTGCCTGAGAACATGGTTTGTTTGCTGTTGACCCAGGGGATGACTATCGTTTCCAGTGAAGGCCGGTGGTGATCAAATGAGTGGTCGGGACCGGTACCGGCCTGAATAAATTTCCCTGCAGAACTTTCCCAAAAAGCTTCCTGCTTTGTAATGTCATTTAGTTTTGCTGCATTTTGATCTAATACAGCTTGTAGTTTTTCTGAAAATCCGGGGACGTTAAAATTATGCTGGTACAGGATAAGGCAAAAATCTTCATCTGTAAGATCAGGATGTTCTAACAGACCTGCCCTGATGGACCGCAAAATTTTTAACTGGTCTTCTGTTGCTGCAAACGTTGTACGGGAGACCGTAACCTTTTCTGCAGTGTATCTTAAAGCATTAATATAAAAGTCTCTTAAACCGCCGCTTACATTTAGGGTATCGGATCTCTTGAACTCTGCTTCAAATGCATTAATCTTTTTTGCAATGATAACTGCGAAATAGTCACTGATATATTGGTTGCTGTCAAAAAACTGATAACAGCGATGCCTCAAAAAGATAATTAGTCCCTCAATTTCATTTAAAAACCAGGTTGCGTAATTAGTCAGGTCACTTGTCTGTTGATGGCCTGAAAAATGAACGTACCGGTTGACTCGATTAGACATCCTGATGAGTACACTCTGGTGGTATTGGATGTATCGCCGAAGCACATGGTCTTTTGCAGGTCCGAATAAGCTTTTAAGCCATTCGCCTTTCAAAAAATCTGCAATTGCAGCAGCAGAGCGGGTCTTTTCCACAGAGTCAAATCCGGAAAAGTTGCTTAACTGGTCCGGATTATATTGTAATAATTCGTCAGTTAGTGCCTCGAATCGATATAGATATGTTTTAAGCAAAAAAGGGTCTCAAAAGGTTTCATCTTTTAAAATCGAATTGTGCAGGATATTGGCTGATAATTTAGGTTAGTTTTTCTTTGCGAATGCCATTAAATGACTGGTGATCGTAACGATTGTAGAATTGGTCGGATCAGTACCGGTGGTCGCAGTGGTTTCACCAAATGATGGTGCAGCGCTTCGGTCAAACTCGCATATGGTTTGCACCTGTTTTAGAAGTTTTATTTGCCTTGTAGTTTTCATATTATTAAATTTCCTGTGAAACTAACTTGCAGGCAGAATTGACCTGAAATTTGTTACGCGGAGAGCACTTTGCGCTATGTAGAAATATTATTTTTGAGATTAAACGGGTGATATGTCCATAAAAAACATATTCTTAATGCACTTCCTTGTCTGGGCAATTTTTATTGTTTATGAGGTTACATTGATTCGTGTCGCGCTGGGATTGCCAACGCAGATGGTACCGACAATTGTTTTTTATATTATCAACATTGCATTATTCTATTCCAATGCCCATTTGGTATTTGATTTCGCCTTTTTTAAATTAAAAAGTCATTATACCGCAGCAATAGTCCTGATCGTGGTGGAGTTGTTGCTTTACTTTCTTTTGAAATGTGGTTTGGATAGGCTGATTAGCCCGTCTTCACAGGGACGTGAACTTTTAACGAGAAGGTACATTCTGGTCAATTTGTGGCGGGGTATATATTTCATAGGGTTAAGCGCTGTTTACTGGTCGATGCGGTATAATAAAAAGCTAAGGGAGAGAAACTACATGGTAGAGAAAGAACAGTTAATCGCCCGTTCGAATAACCTCGAACTGAGTAACCGTTTGATCACTGTCGAAAATGCTTACCTGCAAAATCAGATCAGCCCGCACTTGTTATTTAATTCCTTAAATTTTATTTACAATACAGTATATCTTACCTCCGAAAAAGCGGGGAACGGTATTATGAGATTGTCGGATCTGATGCGCTATTCATTAAGAACGGTCGATGATACCAAAGAGGTTATGGTTACTGAAGAATTAAAGCAAATTCAAAACCTGACCGAACTCTGTAAACTTAGATTTGGAGATGACTTTTATTTAAAGATCACAAAAAAAGGTACGTTAAAAGAGATAAAAATTATACCGATGGTGCTGATAACCCTGGTTGAAAATATGATGAAGCATGGTGACGTCGGTGATAGATTACATCCGGCCAGGATCTCTGTAGTCTCTTCAGAGAACCGTTTTCAATTTAGTACCAGCAACAGAAAGCGTAACCATGCCTTGCTTACAAAGAATGGCCTTGGAATCGTGAATATTCGCAAACGGCTGGCTAATTTTTATCATGAGAATTACACCCTTGAAATTGTTGAGGAAATTGACCTGTTCAAAACCAACCTTATTATAATGCGATGAGTTTAAATTGTTTTATTGTAGATGATGAGCAAGATGCGATCGGCATAATGCAGGAGTATATCTCCAGGACTCCAGGATTGAGTTTACTGGGAAGCTCTCAAAATCCGGTTGAAGCATTAGATTTGCTTACAGGGGCTGATGCGCCTGACCTGACATTCATTGATGTGGATATGCGATTGCTTTCCGGCTTGGAATTAGCGGATATGATCAATTTGTATACAAACGTGGTGTTTACGACAGCTTTCCCGGAGTACGCAATCCAGGCATTTGAAAAGGACGCATTTGATTATCTGTTGAAACCGATCAATTATGAACGCTTCCTGAAATGTGTCCAGCGCGTTAAGAAGCGTTTGCTTCGTGTGCGTCCGCTGTCGAAAAACGGGGAGGTCGAATACTTCAATATCAAAAGCGAGATCAAAGGAAGAATGGTCAAGATCAATGTGCCTGATGTAATATACATTGAAGGCGCCATAAATTATGTGCAGTTATACACTATCGAGGGAAAACATATGACTTATCTGACCATGAAGGATATAGAGGCATATTTACCTCCCGATCAATTTGTACGCGTACACAGGTCATTCATTGTAAACATCGCTTATGTAAAAATAACCGAACGAAACCGCCTGATACTAGAGAATGGTACGGAGGTCATCATGGGCAATTATTATAAAGATCGCTTCTTGGAAATAATGGACCAGCATCTAATAAAAACCAACAGGGCATCATAAAGGGCATATTAGTCAATTTTTGCAAATTCACTTTTCAAGTGTTTATATAACAGGTAAAAGCAGATCATTTCCTGTTTACGCGGTTCAGTGTTGAAAATTCTATTTAAATGCATATGAATAATGCTCGCTATATAGTCGTTGCGGGATGTGTTTGAGCCAGATAATTTACCTTCAATTTGCATGATAGATTGTAAAAACAACTTCCTGGCAGTGTATAACTGGCTTGGATTCAGGTATGCATTATTTGATAAATGCGCGATGATTTCCGGCCGTAATTCACGAAATTTTTTGTCGAGTTGCACCTTTATTCCAGGTTCTTTGAATTCCGCTTCAAAATTTTTAAAAACCTCATACAAAAAAGCCATTTGATCCTTTTTGCCTTTGATCAGTTGTTTAAGAATATCAACCATGCCGCTTATTGCGTATAGATAAGGTAAAAAATGATAACGCTTAGATGCCTTTAAGAAGGCCAGCACATAATTACTGCTCGCTGTAAAGAAATTTTCTGTAAAATGTATTCCGGCAGGAGCGTATCTCTCCAGTTCCCTGCTATAGGTACTAATAGTATATTCCCTTACAATGTGTCTGTCGATTTTACGCGATAACTTAGATTTCAATGCATTCATGATCTGCGGAAGATCTCGGGGGTCTATTTTCAACCTGAGACGAATGTGCGGTGCATGATCTTCATATCTGATAAAAAACCATTGAAGGATTTTTCCATTGTCGTAGGTTTTGAAAAGCAACGGCGCGATATCTAAAAGCAATTTATTGGTGCCCAGCTTTGCGCAATATAGTTTTAGATACAGCCATTCAGATCCGGGAATAAAATGCCTTAAGCCATTGCGTACTTTTGCTAAATTGAATTTGGGAACCGGATAAGGGTTCTTGGGTAATAAAAAACAGTTAAATTGGTTTACGAATGTATTATTGATTTTTTTTTCATCTGTGTTTTGACAAGAAGTGTCAGTCAAAAACTCTTCAATAAGGATATTTTTTTTATTGGAAATACAGTCAAGGAAAAGCATGATGTCGTTGAAACTTTTGCTGTTAAATACAAGTTGCTGATCATTTTCCTTTAAAGAGAAGCATACCGGGAAATGATTTTTTTTAGCGATGTGTAAAAAGTCCGAATATCGGTTCTGTGGATCGGGGTCATTAATTTTTTGGAAAATTGCTGATGAAAAAGACCATTTGGCTAATGATAATACTACGCCATTATAAGAGACCCTCGGATAACTGGCGAGCCCGGGAAAAAGACCGGGCATATCCAATGATAAATTAATATTTGAATATTGGTAACCCAGGTCAACAAGGAACCTGAACAGGGGCAATTTATCACGGGAATGATTATATGCCGAACTCAACATCGGAATGACAATCTTTCTCAACCGTGCGGACCACAGATACAATTTCCCGTGAATAAGTTTTAAAGAAAGATCAATTAACCTTAATTGGCAATCAGCTTTTCTAACAGACTTTGCAGTAATTGGCAGATCATACCTGTAAAAGTTTTCCCTCCTGTTAATATTATCAACCTTTGGGTCTGAAAGATGAAGAATTTCTGCATAAACAATTTCTGGATTGAGCTCTTCGATATAATTTGCCATCTCCATGGCGGCGTCTCTGATCTTTTCATCCGCTACCGTAAATCTCCCTATTAATGAAGCAGGATTTATACCCCCTGCGTTTTCTATGTAGATTAGCGTGTCTGACATCCTGAAAAATACCGAGCCGCATATTTCACCCGGTTGTGGACCATCTAGATCTTGGATGTCGTTTTCGTTCAGCAGGATTTCATTTGTTTCATGCCCTAATTGTTCATGCCATTTACGAAGGAGCATGCTTTGTTTCAATGTCCAGGATCCGCCTGGATTCATCCGCTGTGTATCGCCTATCTTTAAAGTTTCCAAAAGGATATTGCTTTCAGTCTCCGGACTGAAGTCATAATCAATGCCATTCTCAGGATCGACGGCCAGTAACAAGGGCACTGTTTGCTGGTCAAATTTTTCTTCGAATTGCTTTATAAATTTATCCATCATCGGAACTGACGAATAGGAACCAAGTTTGGATAGCGCCTGTAAACCTGCATTGATCTTCTGCTGGATCTTTGCAGATAAATTGGTTTCCTCTCCATCACTGATTGCTATAACATTGAATAGATCCTTTGGCAGGAGGGCAGGTTCAACAATTTGACGTTTAATATGAAAGCACAAATTTTCAAAATAATCTGTAGTAACCAGGGATAACGGTATTTTTCGTGGCAGAACCTCTTCTAGTCGGTTAATGGCGGCAATGGAATGAGGTTTTGTAAATTGATCTTTACCAGTGATATTGATTTCCAATTCACTAATTAAAAATTGTTCCTCCGCTAGAAAAATTATATAGTCTAAGGCATCCTTTTGGCTGCAGTCTGCCTCCGCGACTACGGCTTTAACCATTTCTTCAATTGCTTTTGGCTCAGTACCAAAATTGACCAGTCTCGCAAGAGGTTTGCTGTAAGCTATAGACTGAAGTTTATAATTTCTGACATCATTTTTTCCACTTAGACTTGTTTTTATATACCGGTATTCATTGTCGTTCTTATAAACTGTGAAATTAAGGAAGTACTTGATGGATGGGTCGAAATTATGGTTATGATATTTATATATTGTATTGATCAGTTGCTGGCTGAATGCAATAAATGCATAGGCATTTTGATCGGTCGTTTTAAATTGATTGATATTATCCTGCCACTGGACATAGCTAACCGATGCAAACAACCCGAACGGTACCGGCCGGTAGCAAAATCTGTTGATATATTTCTTTAGGGTATTTAAGCTTTTACGATTAAGATTTGCGGCTTCGAAATTATTCGATTCAAGTAAATAATAATAATCCGGAGTAGCTATATAGACTGCCGCTTTAAATATTGGCGAGTTTAGAAAATATTCTAAATCTAGTGGACTTATCCCAACATGTAAAGGCCTTCTTAAAATTGCGTGTTTAGCGAAAATATAGTCCGGCATCTAGAGTTTAGTGATAATACAGGCACATCTTAATGCTTAAGCATAAATACTACCGGCAGGATATAAGTATCATTTTCATTCAACCCGAGCAGCGAAACCACCATTTCTGGCAAGTTTAAATGTCAGGGTGTCTTCCGAGCTAACAGTGTTAAATTTCTTACGATAATCCATAGCCTGTCTATCTGAATTTACTCCATCTTCAAAAAAAGTCATTTTAAAGGATTTGTTTTTTGGTAGAAAATCCAAATTTATAGTGACATTTTGGGGTTGATCATTATTGGTAATGCCACCTATAAACCATTTTTCACCTTTTCGTTTAGCTACTATCGCAAGTTTTCCGACCGTGGCACAAAGCGCCTTTGTTTCGTCCCATGTAGTCGGAACACTGGTTATAAACTCAGTACAATCCTGGTTACGATAATATAAGGTAGGATTGTCGGCCAACATTTGTAATGCGCTTTCAAAGACGATAAATAAAGCCATTTGATATACACGGGTTCCTATACTCGCGGAATTTGGCCGGGCTGAAATATAGGATTCTGGTTGCATGCTGAGCATTGCGCCGGGAGTATAATCCATTGGCCCTACAGCATTACGTATAAATGGATAATAAATGCTATTATTGGGTGTACAGCCACTCATCTCCTCCATTCCTTTTACCGCCTCGTAAGACAGGATATTAGGATATTTATATTCCAGGCCTGAGGGCTTAAAGGCACCATGAAAATCAACGAATAATTCATGCTTGGCGGCTTCTTTGGCCACCCTTTCATAGTAATTAACCATCCATTGGTCACTACGGTCCATAAAGTCAATTTTTACCCCCCTGATTCCCCATTCTTGGAAAACCTTGAATAGTTCCATATGCTGATCTACTGTCAGCCACGTAAGCCAAAGTATGATACCAACATTTTTATTCTTTCCATATTGGATTAATTCAGGTAAATTAATATTCGGGTTAGTAGTATAAGGATCTGATGTGCTTTTTGCCCAGCCTTCGTCCATTACTATATATTTGATTCCAAATTTCGATGCGAAATCAATGTAGTATTTATATGTATCCTGATTATATCCTGATACAAAGTTTACATCCTGACCGTAGGGCGATGCGCCGTTCCACCATTCCCAGCTGGCCTGTCCGGGCTTAATCCATGCGGGAGATAAAAGTTGAGATTTAGGTGCTAATTTTAATGTCATTGTATTTTCAATAAGCTGCTTGTCATCCCTGGTAATAGCTAAATAACGCCATGGTAATTCTCGATTTCCTTCTGTTTTAGCGATGTAGTTGGCTTCTTTTAAAATTTTAACACTCCTGTCCCCATCAGGTTCGAATGTTAGCGGCATTTTTGGTGCAACGGCTTTAACCCCATTTTTTCCTATTCCTTTTATGAAGGAACCGGGATAATCAACCACGGCCGATTCTGAAAACAACATTTTATAACCTGATTTGGTATCAATTAATATCGGCAACGTAGATATTTTATCACTTGGTCTCCAGGCCGTGGATGTTACGTGACTATAGGGTTCCTGGTAGGCAGTTTTAAAGCTATTTGCTTGTTGTAGGTGTAGTAAATACGCAGAAGGAAAATTTAAGGTTATATCTTCGTTTAAAATTTCGATCTGACCTTTTTTATGGGTGATAAAATGGTAGGCAAATCCATCATCATAAAGGCGAAACTCAACTGCAAAATTTCTTTTAAAAGTGATAACCAAAGAATTGTATCTGTTAATTACTGAGGAATATTTTAGGGCGATGTATGGTTTGATAACTTCATCAACATATGTTTTCTCCGTTTTTAAAATGGTTGAATTGCTGCCGAGAATTTCGTCGCGAAGTGATAGTGCAAGTGAGCAGGTGTCAAGCAAGATGCTGTTGTCGCATGATAAGGTATAACGAATTTTATTATCGACAGTAATTTGAAGGCTAACTCGTCCATCAGGAGATTTTAAGTTTAGCTTTTTCTTCGCGAAAACATTAACACAAATCAATAGTAATACAATGGTAAAGACCTGTTTTTTTTGAAGCCTCATGGGAATTCAGTTTTGTCTTATATTAAAAATTGAACAAAATCTTGATTTTGAATCGGCATAATATAATTATTGATTACGCTGTCTTTCGTGATTAGCGATTTCTGATAACAATAAGGGAAATGCAGGAGTTGCCATTCCTCCATGATCATATCCTTGTAATTGCAAAAGGCGGGTCTTCTTATGTCCAACTAGCTTCATCATACGCAACATGTACGCATTTTCTTCAAATCTTCCGTATAATTCAAGCTCCGCATCTCCTGTTATAAGCATAATAGGTGGCGCATCCGGGCGTACCCAATACAATGGTGCGTACTCATCAATAGTTGGCTGGGTTTCTTTAATCCCCTTTTCCGCCCTTACAGTGAAATGAGTAATGCATTGTCCGCTAAATGGAATAAGCTCAGCAATTTGATTGGCATCAATATGATACTTTTCTAAATACGATTTATTAAGCGTGATAAGCATGGCCAGATAGCCGCCTGCTGAATGACCTGATAAATAGATCTTTTTGTCGTTACCCCCGAATTCACTGATATGATTGAAAACCCAGGCCACAGCGGCAGCAGCGTCTTCGATATAAGCAGGTGCTTTGGCTTTAGGTGAAAGCCGGTATCCCACTCCAATTACTGCATATCCTTTTCCCATCAATTCCTTAGGAATGAATTTACCCCCTCCGGTTAGCCCTCCGCCATGAAACCATATTATGGTCGAGAAATCTTTGATATTTTTTGGATAATAAACATCAAGTAAACATCGAGACGATTTATAATCCTGATCATGACCAGTGGAGTCTTGGTAGTAAGGAATGTTTGTTTTTGTAGAGTAGACATCTTGGGCCTTCAGGGAGAAGCTTAGAAAAAGCAGGCAAACGGTTAGAAATTGTTTCATAGTATAAATATATACTAATGTATGTACAATTAGATAAAATGTTTTTGTCTTTAATGAAAAGTTGACTAATAGAACTATATATAAATAACGTCCTTAGTACTTCATAAGGAAATTAATTTTTTTAAAATACTCAATAATTATATGGATGGCTACTTTTCCATAGAAGTCTAACTTCAGATTACAAGAATTCGACATTTTGAAATGACCATAATGTTATTAAGATTTCCATATAGTCCATATAATGTCGGTTCTTCTAATAGGAACCTTTAACGGCGGCTTTCCACAGTATATATGAAACTATCCGCTTTATAAAATCCTAAGTTAAATTCCATCGGTCGTTCTCCCTGGTCAAATACAAATCTTTTTCGAAATAGCACCGGATCTGCAATTTTGATGTGCAACTTTTCAGCAATTAAATGATCTGCTGCATGAGCACTAATTTCTTCTTTAGACAGTGTTGCAATTGTGTAATAATCTTGCTCTAGTAGTTCGTACAGAGGTCGTTTGAAATCCTCGTCTCCGTTAAGCCCAATTCTGGGATGAAAGTAGGACACGAAGTATACAAATGGTCCATCTTTTCTGCCGCGGACGCGCTCCATTTTCAAGACCTTTTTATCTGGTTTGATGTCAAAAAAATTTGCAACGGCTTCATCTGGCAATACCCAGGTTACATGCAATTCAAAATTTTTAATGTTAATCCCCCTCAACTTCATTTCTTGAGAGAAACTTAGCCAATTATTTGATTTAGAGCTAACCGTTGAGTGGTTTACTTTAGTACCTAGCCGCTTTTTCCGAACGAGTAAACCGTCATACACCAATTTGTTTATTGCCTGGCGAAGTGTTGTTCGCGATATGGCTAATAATCTGGCGAGTTCTACCTCATTAGGTAATAATTTACCGTTTTGATATGCCTCCTCAGTAATCAATTTTCTAAGCAATTCTTCAGCCTGGGCATGTAGTGGAACAGGACTTTTATGATCAATGCTGTATTTCATGAAATGATAAGTTCGCAATGATAATGATTAAAGTCAAATGTTCAATCATATTTTAAAGGTCAGGCTTTAGTTGGCCTTTAAAAATAAAAATTGAAAAAAATTTGCAAGTGATGGTATAATGTATATGTTTGTACATATTTCCTTTGCCAATTAGGAACCCTTAATTCTAAATACATTAAATTGAACTAGTACAGATACCCTATGTGCATTAATATGTCCGTACATAATTACAAATAATGAATATTGATACTAATTTACTTGAAAAATCTATAGCGACTGAATCTCCATTGCGCAACACGTCTCAATACGTTATGCCTGCAAATATTAGAGAGAGAAACGCACCACCATCAGAATATGATATTTATCCTGTTGCACAACTAGGTGTAAGTAAGATTTTTGACGGATACGACAGCTTAGGAAAATACATTGCTGAACAAAAGACAGTGATAATAGATGGTTACGTTGGCGTTAATTGGGATGAAATTCGTAAAAAACTTCAGTCTTGCTTTGATAAAGAGGGCTATACAACAAACTGGATACAAACATTAGATTTCTTAAAATCACCCGATCACATCAGATCTATCATTAGCCCGTTTCTAGGAGAACAGTCATCAGTCTGGGGGACCAGAACAACATTAACATTATCAGAATTTTTTGATAACGTTCATTTCGAAAATGCATTGAATGCTGATTGCGACATAAATGTCGTCTTTGGTATCGGCGCGTCTTTATGTCAATCCTCATTACCTATCATATATCTGGACGTTCCTAAAAATGAAATACAATTTCGCATGCGTGCAGGGAGCATCTTTAATCTGGGCAGCCAGTCGCAAGATGAACCTTTTCAAATGTACAAGAGGTTCTATTTTGTAGACTGGGTTGTTTTGAACAGCCATAAGAAAAATATCTTTAATAGGATAACTATTATGGCTGATACGCAATGGGAGGAAACACTTCATTGGACATTCCATAATAATGTTAGCGACGGGTTAAAGAAATTAAGTGAATCGGTTTTCAGAGTCAGGCCATGGTTTGAGCCCGGCGCCTGGGGCGGTCAATGGATGAAAGAAAACATTGACGGGCTCAATCCAAATGCAGTAAACCTGGCGTGGTCTTTCGAGTTAATCGTACCTGAAAATGGTTTGGTTTTTGAAAGCGATGGGAACCTTTTAGAGGTGACATTTGACAGCCTTTTATTTTGTTGTCAAAAGAATGTTCTAGGTAAACACGCTGCCCGATTTGGGGATGAATTTCCAATCCGATTTGATTTTCTTGATACTTATAAAGGAGGTAATCTTTCCATTCAATGCCATCCGCGTTTAAAATATATCCAAGAAAATTTTGGTGAAACGATTACTCAGGATGAGACTTACTATATACTGGAAGCTGATCAAAACGCATCTGTATACCTTGGATTTCAAGAGGACATTGATCCAGTTGAATTTAGAAAGGAGTTAGAGCGCAGCCAAACGACCGGCGAGGCTTTGACTATTGAAAACTTTGTGCAAGTTCATCCAGCTCAAAAGCATGATTTGTTTTTGATTCCGAATGGAACGGTTCATAGCGCAGGAGCTGGCAATGTTGTTCTCGAAATTAGCGCCACACCATACATCTTCACATTCAAAATGTATGATTGGGTCAGGTTAGATCTCGACGGCAAGCCGCGACCAATCAATATTGACCATGCATTCAAAAATTTAAATTTTGATAGGAAAGGTGATAAGGTTAAAGAAGAGTTGATTTCTCAGCCTCGCGTGATCCAGAAAACAGATGATTACGTCATTGTGCATTTACCAACCCACCCGGATCACTTTTATGATGTAATGCGACTGGAATTTGACAACATGTTAAAATTTGTCACCGCTAATTCATTCCATGTTTTAATGCTGGTTGAGGGTGAGGCAATACTAATTGAAACTGAAAATGGTACCAAAGAAACTTTCGCATATGCGGAAACATTTGTAGTTCCCGCAGCAGCAAATTCCTATACACTTAAAAATCTCGGCAGTAGTAGGGCAAAAATTATAAAAGCCTTTATAAAATAATTGGTGATGGAAAATCTAAATCAATACACACCTGCCAAGCCAAGCCGCTTATATCTATATCTGGTCTGCCTTGTAGCTGCGCTGGGAGGGTTCCTATTTGGCTTTGACACTGCTGTCATTTCCGGTACAGTAAAATTGGTTAAGCAAAACTTTTCCCTGAACGCAATTAATGAGGGTTGGTTTGTTAGCTGTGC
This sequence comes from Mucilaginibacter ginkgonis, assembly GCF_009754905.2. Lineage (NCBI taxonomy): Bacteria > Pseudomonadati > Bacteroidota > Sphingobacteriia > Sphingobacteriales > Sphingobacteriaceae > Mucilaginibacter > Mucilaginibacter ginkgonis. The sequence continues at coordinate 120,454 of NZ_CP066775.1, forward strand.
ATTATTAGGATGTATTGTAGGAGTGGCTATTTCAGGTGCCCTTAGTGATAAATTCGGACGTAAAATTGTTCTGATTCTATCGGCAATTCTATTTCTCGTCTCTGCGTTGGGATGCTTGTGGTCACACTCCTTCTCTGAATTGATTGGATTCCGTATTGTAGGGGGATTGGGAATAGGTGTGGCATCAATGGTATCGCCACTATATATTTCTGAGTTTGCACCCGCTCGGTATCGGGGTACGATGGTTTCATTATATCAATTGGCCTTAACTATAGGCATTGTAATCGCTTATTTTTCAAACGCGTATCTTCTTAGCCATCCAGGTGGTAACGGTCATGATCTATATGTTAATGATGACAAAAACGGCTCGTGGCGTTTAATGTTGGGGCTTGGCGCACTTCCTGCCGGGGTGTTTCTCTTATCACTTTTAACAGTACCGGAATCTCCACGGTGGTTATTGTTAAAAGGGCAAATAGCCGAGGCAAGCGCAATTCTCGTTAAAATTGATGGAGATGAAGCCGCAGATAAGGAGATTAATGACTTTAACCTGAATAACAACACAGAAAAGAAACTGCCCTTAAAACGGCTTTTCAGCAGAGAATACAGGCGTCCGATAATTATCGGGTTACTGCTGCCATTCTTCTCACAAGTTTGCGGTATAAATGCAGTCATTTATTATGGACCCAAAATTTTAGAGCAAGCAGGTTTCGCACTAAACAATGCACTAGGCGGACAGGTAACCATCGGTCTGGTTAACGTTGTTTTCACATTTGTAGCAATTCTCACAGTCGACAAATACGGGCGTAAACCGCTTTTGTATGTTGGGGTGGGTGGAGCTGTTACTGCTTTGATTATTATCGGTGTATTATTTTACAACGGATACACATCAGGTCCATGGATACTTATTAGCATCTTAATATTTATAGCATGCTTTGCATTCTCATTCGGGCCGGTTTGCTGGGTAATCATTGGTGAAATCTTTCCCAGTACTGTCAGAGGCAAGGCGATGTCTCTCGCTACACTTTCCTTATGGATAGGAAATTTTCTAGTAGGTCAGCTTACGCCTGCATTTCTTGAGTTTTTAGGGCCTGCATACACATTTTGGCTCTTCGCCGGATGTTGTGCACCTGCCTTAATACTGACATATAAGCTAATCCCTGAGACGAAGGGTCTTTCACTTGAAGATATCGAAACTTTATGGAGCGGCCATCATAAGAATGTCGCTTTAGATAATGATAAACATAAAGTAAACCCTTTATATCTGAAATCCTAAACTAATGAACAGACCAACTTAAAAAACCAAAACAAATGAGATTAAAACTTTTACTTGAACAAAAATGGACACAGAAATGTCTGAGAACAGCCAATTTTCTTGGATTAATGGTCGTGCTTATTTTATGCTGTATTAATCAGCAAGCCAAAGCCGCACGTCCCACGATTAATTTTACCGTAAATGCAGCAAACACTGTTTCCGGTCAAGTCCTAGATGACCAGGGTAGGCCGCTTCCCGGTGTAACCATAAGATTGATAAATACCAAATTAGGCACAGTTACAGATGTAAATGGTAACTACAAGTTAACACTACCAGATGAGAATGCGGGTGGCACCCTTTCTTTTTCATTTATAGGTTTCCTCACTCAGACTATTCAAATTGGCAACCGCACTCAAATTAATATCAGTTTGAAAACTGATACAACGAGGTCATTAAATGAAGTTGTGGTGGTTGGATATGGAACACAACGCCGGGCGACTATCAATAGTGCTATTGGAACGGTTGGGGCTAAGGATATTAATGATAAACCGGTTCTCAATGCCGCTCAGGCATTGCAAGGACAGTCTCCCAATCTTATTATTCAGCAAAGTACACTTAACCCTGGTAGTAATCCGATTGTTAACATTAGGGGAGTTGCGACTACCGGGAATAATGATCCGCTCTTAGTAATAGACGGAATTGTTTCCCAATCAATTAACGATATCAACCTTATCAATCCCAATGATATCGCTAATGTAAGTGTTCTTAAGGATGCTGGCTCGGCGGCAATATATGGCTCAAGGGGTGCGAATGGAGTAATTTTGGTTACCACAAAAAGTGGCAAGTTAAACCAAAAAGCCCAGGTTGCTTATAATGGAAATTTTGGTTTGCAACAGCCCGACATTTTGGTTAAAAAAGTGAACGCCGCTGATAATGCGTATTATAAAAACGAAGCTTTAGCTAATTCAGGGCTTCCTCCGGCATATACACCGGAACAAATCCAGCAGATTGCGGCACAGGGTAATGGAAATTGGGACATCAATCATTTGGTTTACAATGCGCCTCAAACCTCGCAGAACATCAGCGTCAGCGGTGGTGGTACAACAAACACGTATTTCATCTCAGCGGGATATTTAAATCAGTTTTCCAATTTTATTGGTAATGGTGGTTCAGGGCCAAGATTTGGTTACCAGAAGTATAACTTACGGCTTAACGAATCGGCAATTGTCGGTAAATTTAAACTGACCGGAATTCTTGAATATACCAAATCGAGGAACAAAACAAACACGGTTGGTGACAATAATATTTTCGCAGATGCTAATCGCGTCCCACACAATTATAATTTTTACGATGCAAATGGAAATTATCTAACAAACTCATTTGCCTCTCAATATAACGAATATGGCGTTCTGCTTAATGGCGGCGCGAACCAAGCTGATAATGATCGTATTTACGGTAATTTAAATGGTACTTTAAGTATAACCAACTGGCTGTCATTGACAGGGGTCTTTGGTGGAACTCTTCAGAACAATGGCAATTTTTTCAGAAGGACACAGGTTAATTATATACCATCCGGTGTTTACGGGAATGACCTTACAACATTTGATAACAACTCAAAAAGCTCTTCCTACAATACACAGGTCTATCTCGGTTTAAATAAATCATTTGGCATGCATAATGTTAGTGCCACTCTCGGTGTTTCGAGTGAGCTGTACAGTCAGCGTGGTTTTCAATTACAAAAAACATTAACTGATCCTGTATTCGGCAATGCCACTACAGGTACACTAATTGATGCTACGAATTCCTATAACTGCATCACTGTACAGGCTAACAGCAGACAATCTGCCTTCGGCCGAATAAATTACGACTTTAAAAGCCGCTATTTCATAGACTTTGTATTTCGCGAGGATGCTTCTTCAAAATTTGCGAGTGGCCGAAGAAACGGATTTTTCCCATCAGTAAATGTTGGTTACCTGATTTCAGATGAAGATTTTTTCAAACCAATAAAAGGTACTGTAAACAATTTAAAATTAAGAGCCAGTTATAGTGTTGTCGGTAACGAACAGACTGCAGGTAATTATACCTATTTGACAACATATTTTAATTATGCTGGCGCATATGGATATAATAACGTAATTCAAGGTGGTGCCGGAACGAACCTCTCGAATCCATTTCTAACTTGGGAGAGAGCACGAACCTTGAATCTGGGATTTGATTTTGGGTTGTTTAACAACAAACTGACAGGAACATTTGAATACTTTAACAAAGTAACAAGTGATATCCAGCAAACACCGCTGGATGTCCCATCTATATTTGGAGCATCGCCTCCGACAGCAAACGTAGCAAAAGTTGGTGATCGAGGTTGGGAATTTGAGATTACTTATACCTTAAAAACAGGTAAGGTAACACAAAGCTTTAGCCCTAATATTGGTAATACTTACAACAAGCTGCTTCAACTGACTGGAAATACACAGCAAATATTATACAATCAAGATGTATATCAGTTAATCCGTCGTGTTGGCGATCCTGTAACACAATATTATGGGTTTCAAACAAATGGCTTTTTTCAAAACGCAGCTGAGGTTGCTTCTTACCCAAAACCGGCAGGTGCCGTTGTAGGCCCTGGTGACTTAAAATTTAAAGATCTTAATGGCGATGGAAAAATAGATGACAACGACAAGAAGGTACTTGGAGATCCTTTTCCGCATTATACCTTCGGTTTCAACTATCGAATTGCTGTAGCCGGATTTGATGCCACGATCTTTTTACAGGGTGTGGGTAAAAGGGATGAGTTTTTGCGCGGCGAGCTAGTTGAACCATTCCATTATAATTATGGAACAACCTTATACGAACACATGACGGATTATTGGACACCTAATAATCCAGATGCACGTTACCCAAGATTAGCGACGATAGGTTCGGCGTCTAATACGAATAATTGGCGTACTGGTTCTGACCTGTATAAATTTAATGCGGCATACGTAAGATTAAAGAACGTCAACATCGGATATACATTGCCTCAAAAGATAAGTCGCAAAGCAGGAATGGAACGCGTTCGACTTTCTCTAATAGGTCAAAACCTCTTAACATTCTCGAAATTAAATTTTTACGATCCTGAAACGACTGAATTTGGCAATAGTGTGAGTCCGAGCTCAGCGTCAAATAGTGCCAGATCTTATTTACTTCCCAAATTTTACGGCGCAGGCCTTGATATTACCTTTTAATCAATTAACTGAAAGGACATGAAAAATCTAACTAAATATTTTGCTTTAGCAGCACTGGTTGCTGTGACAGGTTGCCGAAAACTGGACATCGCACCTACAGATTCTTACTCTGCATTGAACTTTTGGACAGCGGACGCAAATGTGTATAACGCACTTAATAATAATTACAGTCTGATATATAACAGTGATAAATATTTTACAGCTGAAGGTTTATCGGATAACGCTTATTCACAAACAAATACCGACGCGATACAAATCGCTAGCGGCAATGCGACCGCACAACAGGCCAAATTTGCAAATGACTGGAGTTTTTACTACCGTACCATTAAATCCTGTAATCAATTCCTTGAAAACGTAGACAAAAATACCACGTTAGGGGCTGCAACAATAGCTCGGTTAAAAGCTGAAGTACGGTTTATACGCGCTTACGAGCATTTCAATTTAACCAAATGGTATGGAGATGTTCCACTAGTAGACCATGATCTAAGTCAGGATGAAGCCAAATCCATTGGCAGAACTCCAAAGGCTGACGTTGTAAAATTTATACTTAATGAACTGGATGCTGCCCTTCCGGCACTCCCATCAAAGGATCAGATGCCTGCAGCAGAAAATGGTCGCATAAATAAAGGTGCAGTTCTGGCTTTGAAGGCCCGCGTGTTATTATACCAGGGTGATCGTATGGCAGATGTTATCAGTGTTTGCGAAAGTCTGATGAACAGTACTGCTAATGGGACTTATTCATTAAATCCTAGCTATTCTAATCTTTTCAGTGATCCGGCAACAAATAAGACAAATCCTGAAACGATGCTATCTCTTCAGTATGTGCCGGCAACAACACGCACGTGGAGCGATTTTTGGGATTTTGCGCCTAAAAGCGTGGATGGAAGGGTCAATTCGCTTGCACCTAGTCAGGAGTTAGTCAACGACTATATCATGCTTAATGGCAAAGATATTACTGATCCTACATCTGGATATGATGAAAATAATCCGTACATCAATAGGGATCCGCGTTTGACAGCTACAATTGTATATGATAAATATAATTGGAATAATGGCGGTGGTGTTAACGGGAAGACCAAAATTATATACATAAAACCTGGAACTGACCCTGTGAAACCCGGACCTGATGAATACTCACCAGGCAGGCAGAATTCCTCACCAACAGGTTATTATTGGCGTAAATATTTTGATCCATCTGCGCTAATTAATTACGTGTCAGGAAATAATCTGCATTTATTCCGATACGCAGAGATATTATTGGATTACGCTGAAGCAAAAAACAGTCTGGGGCAAATGGATGCAACGGTGTGGTCGAAAACAATTGGAGCCCTTCGGAGCCGCGCAGGTTTTACCGAACCGGGTGCACTGAGCTATCCCGGGAGTGCTAATCTGACAAACATCATCCGTAAGGAAAGAAGAATAGAACTTGCTTTGGAGGGAAACCGGATTGATGATATCCGCCGCTGGAAAATAGCGGAAATCGTGTTGAACGGATATGTTCATGGTGCAAAATTTTCAGGAGATCCAGCAACCGATAATGGTTACATCCGAGCGCAGTTAAGAAGGTTCAACGCTGGCAGAGATTATCTCTGGGCTATCCCGAACGGTGACGTAAGCCTTGATGCTAATCTTACTCAAAATCCTGGTTATTAATTTATAATACAAATAATTAAAATTTTATGAAAAGAGTTTTATCCCTCATATGGCTGTCGTGCGTCATTATAATTGGTGCGTCGTCATGTAAAAAAGAAGTTAGACCACTAAACACGAATGTAAACGCCGTCACTACTTTGTCGGCACCTGCCAATGCTGCTACTTTAACGATCAAAACCGGCACACCTGCGGTAACTTTTAAATGGGACCCAGCAACAGCTGAAGATGGTGGTCTTATAATTTACCAGGTTGCATTCGATAAAGCTGGCGGTGATTTCAGTGCACCGGTTTACAAAATTTTAGCAGATGGCGGCGGTGTACAAACCCAAGCCACTGTTCCACAAGATAGCCTTAATAAGATCGCGTCGCTCGCAGGCATCGCATCTTCCAGCACTGGAACATTAAAATGGACAGTGGTATCTTCAAAATCAACTAATTTACAAACCGGCAAATCAAGTAACACGATACAAGTAACAAGACCTGCGGGATTTGCTGTACCCCCAACTACGCTGTATCTTACCGGGACGGCTACAGAAGCTGGGGCGTCAGATTTGTCCAAAGCCATCCCTTTTAAACGGACTTCCTCCGGGGTTTTTGAAATTTATACATCGCTTCAGCCAGGATCCTACCAGTTTTCTGACAAAGCTGGTAGCGGCGGAACGCTTTATTTTTTGGATGCAAATGGCGTAATCCAACAAGGAAGCGGATCAACCACTGTCGCAGCTGCAAAAACTACTTATCGTATGCGATTGGATTTCAACGTTGCTACGAGCAATACAGTTGAAATACAATCTTTAGGGCTTTGGATGTCTGCCTACAATATGGAAATTGGTCAGCTAGCCTATTTAGGTAATGGGACATGGGAGAATCCTAAATTACCTGTTACCTTTTACCAATTCTCCTGGGGCCGTGACGAACGCTACAAATTTGTATTGCACACGAGCAGCGGTCTTGAATATTACGGTAGCACTAATGTAAACAATGTTGCCCCGGCAGGACAAGCTGCCAGTTATTTTTATCTATTGCCAGTTACAAATGCCCAGTGGGATAATACATACAAGTTCGACCCAAGCATAGATACTAAAAACGCAAAAGTCGATGTCTATTTCAATACATCACAATCATCCTATACACACACAGCTACTGTTGTAAATTAACCAGAGTTAAGATACATAACGCACACAGCCTGCAGTCTCTCCACTGGAGGCATTAAAATAACCGCTATGAACCCCAAATTATTAACCATAACATTATTAACACTTGTGTTTGTGTCGTGCAGTAAATCGAAAGTTGTTCCCGATAGTACAGGAACAAATAATGGTGGTGGTAGTGGCACTCCTAGCGGAGGTATTACAGAATCCATTTATCTGACCAATGCCAAAGCAGTGCGCAGCTATGTTCAGTCAGCATATGCAACCTCATTTGGCAGCTACCGCGTTAATACGACCACAAATACCTCAGGTGCCTATGAGTGGTATGTCGCAAGTCAATTATATGCAGATGCAGAAATGGTTGAGCTTGGTGATGCAAGTATTAAAACTAGTTTAACGAATACCCTTAGCTATCTTCAAAAGCTGATTGATAAGTCTGACATTAATGGTGGTTATTTTGCAGCTGCATCACTCGATGGATCAACAGCAAATGGCGGTAAATATGTAGATGACAATGCACTCACCGGAATGGCATTTTTGGCTGCTTACGATGTTAGTTCAGGGAGTGATAAAGATGCTTTCCTAAGCGCAGCAAAAGGATGTGCCAAATGGCTCATAAACAGTAGTCAATGGGATACCAATTTTGGCGGCGGTTTTTGGTGGTCAACCGATAAAACAGTTAAACCAACACAGTCAAATGGTTTAGCGTTACAATTATTTAGCAGACTTTATAAAATCACCGGAGATGCAGTTTACAAAAACTGGGCTACAGCTGTATACACTTGGCTAAACGCGCAAATGTTCGATGTTAACAGCGGCTTATATATCTGGCAGATTGAAAAAAGCGGAACGAAAGATACCTATAAGTTTAGCTATGATAATGCAATTATGGTAGAGGCATTATTGCTGTATGCAGATGTCATGGGAGATGGATCATATCAGGTCAAAGCACAAGCACTCGGAAATGCCATGATTGCAACTTTATGGGACAAAAATTTTAATGTATTCATATTTAATACGAATGACCAACGCGTCAATCCATGTTATAGCGGATGGGCTAGTCAGGCGATGATAAAGCTTTACGAATTTGATAACAATGTAAACTGGCTTACTTATGCAAAAGGAAATATTGATGAAATCAATGTAGTGTTAAAGAACCCTGCTGTAAATGGCTACTATCAATATGCTGCTTTAAATGGATCTGGCAGATACACAAACCTTGAAGGTGTAGATCAGGCCTGGATGCAAAGAATACAAGCACTTTTATCAAAATATAAATAATAAGACAGTGAGACTAAAAATCATTAAACACTACAAATTTGTCAAGGCCATTATTGGGACTTTTTTATGTCTGCAGTTGTCCGTATTTGCATCAGCACAAGATGTCCTGAAATTTGTAGACCCTAACATTGGCACTGCCCATAGCAGATGGTTTTTTTATACGCCCGCCGCCGTTCCATATGGAATGGCAAAACTTGCCCCATCTACCAACGGGCATTTCGGTAATGCGTCCGGATGGGAAGCTGTTGGTTATGATACCCGTCAGACTTCGATTGAAGGTTTTGTACATTTTCATGAATGGCAAGTTGGGGGCGTTAGTTTTATGCCAACAGTGGGAAATCTGATTATTCAACCTGGTGATCTGGAACGAAAAATGCCTGGTTACCGATCAGCTTTTGACCGCAAAAACCAAGTGGCCCAACCTGGGTACTACAGTGTCATTCTTGACGACTATAAGATAATGGCTGAGCTGACTGCAACTAAGCGTGTCGGCTTTCAGCGATACACCTTTCCCAAAACGGATCAAGCACACATCATTTTGGACATTGGTAATAAGCAGGGGGAAAGCGGAATGGTAACGGATGCCGAGATCAGAATGATCGACGACAATTATTTCCAAGGTCATGTTACTACCTATCCAAAATATGTAAAAACGTATGATCCTCTCGGAAAAGTCGAAATGTTCTTTTATGGTAAAGTGAGCAAAAAGCCGCTTTCCGTAACTGCATTCTCAGAAGGAAAGATTACAGGGCAGCATAATGCATCTAATGGCAAAGGAGCAGGACTTGCCTTAAACTTTCAAACTGAGTCTGATGAGCAGGTTGAAGTTACCACCGGGCTTTCATATACATCACTTGCCAACGCTAAATTAAATTTTCAGCAAGAATCCAAAGGCCTGACATTCAACAAGGCAAAGAACATAGCACAGTCGACATGGAGAACTGAACTAAATAAAATTGACATAATAGACACTAATAAGGTCAATAAAGTAAAGTTTTATACAGGATTGTTTCACGCTTTATTGGGGAGAGGTATCGCCAGCGATGTGAACGGGAATTATCCGAAACACGCCGGTGGAATTGGCCAGCTTCCAAAGGACGTGTCAGGGTTAAATGCTGAATTCCTTAATACTGATGCCATATGGGGGGGATTTTGGAATTTAACTCAGCTATGGTCGCTTTCTTATCCGAAATGGTATGGAAGTTTTGTAAATACACAACTTCAATTATATAAGGATAAAGGTTGGTTTGGGGATGGTATAGCTAATAGTGAATATGTGTCAGGGGTAGGTACAAACTTTGTCGGACTCGCTGTTGCTGCGGCCTATCAGGTGGGAATTCGCAACTATGATGTAAATCTGGCATACCAGGCAGTCAAATCAAACGAATTAAATTACAAAAACCGGCCTGTCGGATCTGGAAAGCAGGATACTAAGGCCTTCGTACAATATGGTTACGTGCCTTTTTTCAATCAGACCGGGAGGGATTTCGCAACAGATTCAACAGGATCTAATTTCGCCGGGTCACATACCTTAGAGTATAGCTACAGCGCTTTTGCTGCTGCTCAATTCGCAAAAGCGCTGGGTAAGCATGCCGATTATGAGCAAATGATTAGGTTGTCAAACGGGTGGAGAAAGATTTTTAACCCCGTTAATAAATTGATGCAACCTAAACGATTGGACGGATCTTTTATTGAAAAATTCGATCCATATCAGCCTTGGAGAGGATTTCAGGAAGGAAACGCTGTACAGTATACATTCTATGTACCACAAAACCCCAAAGGTTTAATTGACGCTATTGGAAAGGATAATTTTAATAAGCGCTTGGATAGTATTTTCACAGTATCAGAAAAGCAAGGATTCGGTGGTGGAAAAACGATCGACGCCTTTGCCGGGATAAACTCTATATATAATCACGGCAACCAGCCCAATCTGCATATTAGCTGGCTTTTTAACTTTTCAGGAAAACCTTGGCTTACACAAAAATGGACCCGGCTTATCGGGGAAGAGTTTTATGGTAACGAACCAATACATGGTTATGGTTACGGGCAGGACGAGGATCAGGGTCAGTTAGGTTCTTGGTACGTTCTCAATGCTTTAGGTCTTTTCGATGTTAAAGGCTTTACCGACGCTCGACCGATTATCGAGTTTGGCAGCCCTTTGTTCAAGAAGTGCGTAATTGGTTTAGGAAACGGCCGAACCCTTAAGATTGAAACAGTTAATAACTCGCAAACGAATATGTATGTGCAATCAGCGGAATTTAATGGCGTCTATTTGAAAAATTGCTGGATTTATCGCGATGAATTAATGAAAGGCGGGGAATTGAAATTTACAATGGGCGCTGTTCCCAATTTCGCTTGGGGAACAAATGTGCCCCCTCCGTCAGCGCAGTAAATTGTAAGATGGGAATATGTAGGGCTTATTTGAAAATTCACCAATAAAAAACCACGTTATGAAAACTCTAGTACATCAAAAGTTTATTCCGGTGATATTGTTACTCGGAGTAATTGTAAGTTCATGTAAAAAAGAAATGACTGCCTCTGTCAATAAATCTGAGTCTAGTGATTCTGTAGGCAATGCCCCCAAAATAAAAACACAGAGTACCAGTTCTGCTTATTATATCAAAGCGGGTGAGACTCATAATTTTGTTTACGGTAACATTCTAACCAGTTATAACAGTTACCGGGTAAATACGACAACGACAACAACAACAGCTTATGAATGGTACAATGCCAGCCAGATTTATGCTGATGCTGCAATGGTGAAAATTGGGGCGACAACATACGCCTCTTATATGAATAATACCTTTACCTGGATGAGTAATATGTGGGATGGTGCCAGTCCAAATGGTGGCTATTTTGCAGCAGCTAATATTAATGGTACAGGTGCAGCCGGCGATAAATATGTCGATGATAATTCTCTTACAGGAAATGTGTATCTGGACTGCTATGCGGTAACGACCGGCACTACACAAACTAACTACTTAAATGCGGCGAAATCCTGCGCAAACTGGCTCATGAATAGCGGCCAATGGGATAATACTTACGGTGGAGGGTTTTATTGGAGTACCGTAAAAGATAACAAGCCGACGCAATCTAATGGGCTTGCAATGCAGTTGTTTCTTCGTCTTTATCAAATTACAGGTCAAACATTCTACCGTGACTGGGCAAACTCTGTAAAAAACTGGCTCCTAAATAATATGTACGATTCAACAACAGGTTTATTTATATGGAAAATAGATGGTGCGGGAACAGGTACTAAGCATTTAGACAAGTTTACTTATGACAATGCCATAATGATCGAAGCATTTTTGCTTTATGCACAAATAATGGGTGACAACACATATGTAACCAAAGCACAAAACTTGGGCAGTGCCTTGAATACCCAACTGTGGGATGCCACAAATAAAGTATATCGGTTCAATACTGCAGGTAATCGTGTTAATCCGTCATGGTGTGTGTGGGCCTCTCAAGCGATGATCCGTCTTTATCAGCGCGATGGAAATACCGCTTGGTTAGATTACGCACAGAAAAATATAGATTTTATGAATGCAAAATTGCGAAACGCGACGAACAAAGGATATTATGCCTTCTGTAATACTGACGGCTCTGGTGTTGACACTCGCCAGGAAGGAGTCGATCAGGCTTGGATGCAGCGGACGCAAGCTTTACTATCTGATTATAGATAATCCTTATGAGAAAGCACAGTCCTTTTCAGATTCTTTTTTTACTCTTTCTGTTCGTCACAGAACAGGTGTCTGCCCAGTCTAAAACAGTGAAGTCTGAATTATATGCTGAACGAGCAAAATCTATTTATTCAAATATTTGGACACGGTTTAGGGTAAAATCGTTTACCGGATTATTCTTAGAAAACTACCCGGGAGGAAAAAGTGATTCACTCAATTATTTCCAAGGTTCTGCAGTAAAAGAAAGGCAAGTAAGTTTCTTGTGGCCATTTTCTGGGGTTTTTTCCGCCACAAATGTGTTAATGCGTATACCCGGTCAAAAAAATGTGTACAAACCGTACCAGGACTCCCTGATCGCAGGTATTGAACAATATCTTGACGTCGTAAGAAAACCTGAAGGTTACCAAGCCTATCCGGTTAAATTGGAGAAATCTGATCGTTACTACGATGATAATGGATTGGTTGGCATTGATTATATGGAATCATATTTCAATACAAAGAATCCTGTTTATTTGGCCAGAGCAAAAAATGTATTCAGATTTATCATGAGCGGATGGACAGAAGACCTTGGGGGTGGGGTTTTCTGGGTTGAGGGTCATCCAGATCAAAAGCCTGCATGCAGCAATGGAATGGCCTTGCTTACTTCTTTAAAAATTTATGAGGGATGTCATGAAAAGTATTATCTGGATCAAGGTAAAAAGTTCTATAACTGGATGTATACGACGTTACGGGATAGCACTACAGGAATGATTACAAATGATATTAAGCCCGGTAAAGGACTGAACCGTACGTTTTGGTCCTATAATACCGGATCTTTAATTGAAGCAGCGGTAATGTTGTATCGGTTCACGGGGAAAGAATCTTATTTGATTCAGGCCAAGGCTTTAGCTAAGGATAGCCACGCTTTCTATAAAGCTGCAAAACATGATGAACATCTGACTTACCGTATCGATCTACCCTGGTTTATGGCCGTATTATTCAGGGGATATGAGGCCCTCTATAAAGTTGATAAAAATGACTTGTATATATCCGCTTTAGAACACGACATTAATTATGCTTGGGAAAATTCCAGAGATAAATTCGGGTTGGTGACACATAGCTGGACAACCAATCCTCAAGATATTAAGAAACCTAAATGGTTACTTGATGAGGCCTGTATTGCAGAAATATATGGCCGACTTAGCGTATTGAGATAATGCGTTCGTTGATTAATTGATTTCTGAACCGCTGGGTTGAGCGCCAGCGGTTTTTTAGTGCCAGTTTCAAAGCTGGAAATGATTAACGTTTATGAGAAATATGCTTGAAACAATATTGCAACGTATTATAAATGTCATCAAATTTCGGGTCGTAAAAATTAAAATAGGTATATGAAGAATCTTAAAATCTTATTAGTGTGTCTGTTTATACTTGCGTCCCTATTCCAGAATTTTCAAAGCTTACATGCTTCTGGTTTTTCCAAAGCTGCCAAGGCTCTTATTAAAACAGATTCAGTATTTCCAAATGCAATTGAGTTTGAACCACAACCTGTTTATCGGTATCGTCCAGATGGTAAGCCCGGACGTGAAATTATATTGCATTTCAAGAATTCTAAATTGTTTGATCTTGCAACAATGACAATAGAGTGTGAAGGGAAAACCGAGACCACCATTGTTCCTGCAAATGCAAACGGCACCACAGCCTTAACTATATTACTCCCGGAAGGAATCGCTGTTGCTAAAGATTGTCTTTTAAAAGTTACCATCAAATCAAAGGAGCATCAACTCAGTGCCTCAGCAATAATCCCTTTTAAACGTCAGTGGACAGTGTTTGTTTATCCTCATTCTCATGTCGATATAGGTTATACTCAAACCCAGGAAATAGTAAAAAAAATCACGGTGAGAAATCTCATCAATGGAATGGAATTGGCAAAAAAAACTGCAAACTATCCAGTAGGTTCACGATATATATGGAACACTGAGGCGGTTTGGGCGACAGAGAATTTTCTTAAAGTCGCCACGGCCACTCAGCGTGCTGCATTTATTGATGCAGTTAAGAAAGGCCAGGTAGGACTTAATGCAAATTATGCAAACTTAAACACGAGCATTTGTTCTGATGAGGAGCTGCTTAGGATGTTTCAGGCTGGCCTTAAGATAAATCAGCTTACAGGTGTCAAATCCAAAACAATGGTTCAAATTGATGTCCCTGGCATCTCTTGGGGAATAGTTCAAGCTGCAGCTCAATATGGAATTAAAGGAATTATTACATTTCCTAATTCATCTTATCATAACGACACATTATTTCAAAAGCCGTTTTACTTCGTTGCACCTGATAGGAAAACGAAGGTGCTTTATATCCAAGGCCCACAATATGATTGGGGTTGGTATTGGAAAGCTTTAAAGATAAAGCCGTCACCCTATCCTAATTATGAAAATCCGGCAGGTGGATGGATTCAGGATTATCCGGCAGTTGTTGATTATATTAAAACTAAAAATCCTTCTGAAAATTTTATACCGCTTAGCTATTTGACCAAGGAAACCGATGCGATTGAAAAGGCTGGACTTCCATACGACTATTTCACTATGACCTGGTCAATGTCCGATAATTCCATTATAGACGCAGACCTTCCGGATGCAGTCAAAGCCTGGAATTCGAAATACGCATTTCCTAAGCTTGTGATTTCATCAGGCGAAAATATTATTGACGCGTACCTTAAAAAGTTTGGAAATTTAATCCCGGAACGTCATGGAGATTTAACAGAATACTGGACTGATGGGCTGGGATCGGATGCATTACGAACCGGATATAACCGAGTTTCGAAGGAGCGACTTTCACAAGCTGAAATATTATCGACTATGCTTTATCCCAAAAATAAAGCTATTGGCTTTCAATCAGGTATTTACGATTCATGGCAATGGATATTGCTTGGCAGTGAACACACCTGGGGATACTGGAAGCCTGAAATGCCTATCTCAAAAAAAGTCGAAGCTGTTAAAGCATCCTATTTTGAAAATGGTGATAAGACCAGCAGAGAACTTTTTACAAATATCTTGCAACCGATTTCCAGCAGTGAAACACAATCCTTCACAGTTCTAAATGCGCTTTCTTGGACGCGAACTGGCCTTGTTACCCTCACTGATCTGCAAAGTAAGGGTTACAGCGGAATTGTTGATGTTTCCGGTAATTCCATCCCATCTCAACGCCTAATTTCGGGAGAATTGGTTTTCATGGCGCCGGGGATACCTGCACTTGGATCAAAAACATTTAGGCTGGTGAAAACGCTTGATCAGATTCCCAAAGAACCAATGGCTTCTGACACGACACTTGAAAATAAGTTGATAAAGGTGATAGTTGATCGGAAAACGGGCGATATTGTAAGCTTTTACGACAAACGGACTCTACATGAATTTGTCAATACCAAATCAACTTATTCATTGAATTCCTACAGGTATGTACTTGGAAGAGATTCCTCGTTTAAGAGCGGAATACCAACCGACGTAAATATCTCTGTTAAAGATAATGGTCCGGTTATGGCATCTTTGAAAATAGAATCCAAGGCACCGGGATGTAATGCTCTTGTCCGCGAAATTCGGATCTACGCAAATCAGCCGCAAGTAGACATCTTCAACGTTTTGGATAAAATTTCTACAACAACAAAAGAAAGTGTGCATTTTGCGTATGCCTTTGATGTGCCTAACGGAACAATCCGTTTTGACATACCATGGGGAGTTATGAATCCTCAAACCGAACAGCTCCCGGGAGGCGCCAATCAAAATTTTCTAGCTTTTCAACGTTGGATTGATATTACCAATAGCCAATTTGGAGTGGCTTGGACATGTATAGAATCTCCAATAGTAGAATTAGGTGGGATAACAATAAACAGGAAAAGGGCCAGATATGGAGAAGACCATTATATCAAAAATCTCCCGATAAATAATCGTACGATAGTTTCTTATGCGCTTAATAATAGGTGGGGCACAAATTTCCCTCTTGAACAAGGTGGTATCATTCCTTTCCATTATATAATCCTTCCTCATGGAGCATTTGACCCTGTAATTACTAACCGGTTTGGGCTGGAACAAAATCGCCCATTGGTCGCAGTTTTATCAACTAAAGATGCAATAAGTAAACCAATGGTTTCTATAGATAATCCACGTGTATTCATTTCCGCGTTAAGCCCTTCGAAAGACGGTAAGGCGATAATGCTTAGATTACGTTCCCTATCAAATACAACCGAAAATGTTACCCTTACTTATCCATCGGGCTCACCAAAATCAATAAATCTGTCCGATCCGACTGAAACAATCGGAGTAAAACAAAGTGATTTGATCCGTTTAAACTCATATGGAACAGCGACTTTAAGAATGGTATTTGAATAACAATTTTATCATACTGAACATGAAGAGAACCATGCGCAGATTGGGAATTGCGTATATTTTTAATATTTAACCCTTTCAAAATGCTGTGTATTTGCTAAAAATATCCTAATGTCTCAAATTGGTACACTTGAATCAGGCGTTTCACAATTGTGGCCGCCTTTTATGCGCAACAGCATTAACTCTCCGATAGATCTATCCCTAAAAAGGTTGCCGGTGCAATCCCTCACTATCCAATTGAATATAAATTCGATGAGTGTTGAATAGGCGAGAGGACGTGAAGCTTGCGAAGACTTTATGCAAAAATCATAAATCATCTTCCTAAGAACTTACCTGAAAAAACTATCAGATCTTTTGTCCCATCAAAAAATGGTTATTACATATCACCAGACTTTTTCATTAGTCATCTGATTATATAAATCGCAACATAATATAATTAAAATAAAAATTGAATGTTTTATACTATGTGAGGCGGCCTTAGGGACAACAGCGTTTCTCAAACGCATGGCTCCCTCTAATATTTTAAACGGTTTAGCTAAACAGGCTAGCCTTTTCTTTTTTTCTTATTCAATTACTAACACCCGGTTTGAATATCTAAATCCGGCCTTTACAGAATTCTTCGGCGTTGCTTTAAAGTCAGCTACTTTACGAAAAATATTATCGCTTATTTATGATGAGGACAGGCGTTACATCATTAATAAAATTAAAGATTGTATAAACGGCGATGACGTTATCAATATTGAATGCAGAATTGTGCGCGGGTCCGTTAAGTGGGTGTCAGTTAGTTTTTATCTTGTTAAACAAGGCAAAAATCTATCGGTAACAGGTTATGCAGAAAATATAAATGCTGTAAAGAATTACAGCGTTTTAATGAATGATCACAATACCAAGAAAAATTCTATCCTTAATATTCTTGCTCATGAGCTTGCCGGGCCAATATCAACTATAGAAAATCTGACCAGCCTGATGAAACAGGAAGTAGATGAGTTAGATAATAGCAACTTGAATGAATACATAAGAATGATCCGTAAGATTAGCAGCAGTAGTACCCGGCTTATCAGAACATTCATCAACGAAGAATTTTTGGAAAGCGCTGGTATAGAGCTAAAGAAAACACGCGTAGATCTTGTAGAAAAAATAAATACCGGAACAAAGGAGTATTTTGTCACTCAGCATGATACAAGCATTAATCTAAAAGTAAACGCAAGCAAAAAAATCATATATGTAGAAATAGATGAAGATAAGTTTATGCAAGTGATGCATAACCTCATTTCTAATTCGCTAAAATTTACACCCGATGGAGGCGAAATATCAATTTTTATTGATGAAGATGAAGATGCTGTGCGGCTTTCAGTTGCCGATAACGGGGTAGGCATCCCCGAACGGTTTCATCAAAACTTGTTTAACAAATTTTCTGGTGCAGGCAGGAGTGGGCTAAGAGGCGAGAAATCCACGGGGCTTGGTATGTATCTAATAAAGACAATTGTTGATTGGCACCAAGGATCAATCACTTTCAACAGCGCAGAGAACGCGGGAACGACATTTATAATAACGCTTCCTAAATAGTACGGATCTTATTAAAACCAATTTTTGGTACATATTTTCTATATATCCGTATTTGTTCTCACATTCTGCGATTTTACTCATTAGTATATAAAATACCATTAGTAGTTTAATTAGAGCAATTAAGAGTTGATAAGATAATTGACAAAATTAAATTATCATACCTCATAACACTTTAAAGGTTCATTCTCACATTAAATCCTTTTAAATCCATATGAGGGAGCGGTTATTGGCCTGTCTTTGCCAAATAATCATAACAAATGGAATTAAAATTTACAAGAAGCACGCTGGCGATATCAGCTTTGTTTTTTTCAACGGGCGTGTACGCTCAGAGCGCCTATCAAGACACCACAGAAAGATTTGGTAAAGAAACTTTTAGAACGTGGTCAATAGGACTAAACGGTGGTATGCTAACACATTATACACCTTTTAACGGACCAACTAACGGCGATTTCCGCACACCGGAAGAAAGCTGGGGTTACGGAGGTTACATTAAAAAACAAATATTGCCAGGCTTTGGCATTCAGGCAGATTTTCTGGCGGGAAAGGTGAGAGGTTATCAGTCGAACCTTTATCCTTCACCCTCACAAGCACAAAACAACAGTAGGTTTGATACCCGTATAGAATGGTCTGCCGCGATAAGCGGCAACTTTACTGTTGCAAACTTAAGCCTCAATAGAAAGCATAATGTTTTATCCCCTTATTTAACAGGTGGTGCTGGTTATATGTCATATAATGCGGTAACATCAGGTATTGCAAGTGCTCAAAATGAAGGATATCAGCGCAACTGGTTTATTCCGGTAGGAGCAGGCTTCAAATTTGGGCTGTCTAAAGGCATTAATCTTGATCTGGGGTATACCGTTGGCTTTATGAAAACAACGCGGTTTGATGGTGTTGCCGGATCAACAAATGACAGGTTTAGCTATGCACACGGTGGATTTGAATTTGCTTTAGGTAAACAAAAATCCTCACAACTGCAAAATTATAGTGCGCTGGCTGCTCTGCGTGAACAAAGCGCGTCAGAAAGCGCCGAACTTCGTGCGCAGATTGCAACAGCGCAAGCCAATAGGTTGAGTGATCAGCAGCAGTATGCCAGCGACCTTGGAGATTCTGATGGCGACGGCGTTGCTAATAAGTTTGATAAATGCCCTGGCACACCAGCAAACACAACTGTGGATGGCGCAGGCTGCCCTTTAAAAACACCTGCACCAGTAATCACCCAACGTGTAATTGTGACAGAGGCAGATAGAAGAGTAGTTAATGAAGCTATTAAAAATCTTGAATTTGATCTGGGAAAATCCACCATTAAAGAATCTTCTGATGCAACGTTAAACCGTGTTGCTAACCTTCTTACGCAGAAAAACTTCAGTTTAACACTTGCCGGCCATACAGATAATACCGGCTCGTCAGAATTAAACTTACGGTTATCAAAAGACAGGGCAGAAGCTGTTAAGGCATACCTGGTTTCGCAAGGTGCCAACGCGTCCAGAATTGAAGCAACAGGATATGGGTCAACGCAACCAATAGCCTCAAACAAAACTGCAGCAGGGCGTCAAAAGAACCGCCGTGTAGAGTTCTCATTATTGTAACCCACCATTTTAAATAGATACCATGAAAAAATCATTATTGGCAATTACTATTGCTTTATCAACCATTGCTTTATCTGCCAAAGCGCAAATTCAACAAGGCAATGTACTTGTAGGCGGCAACTTTACAAACATTAATCTTGGGCTAAATGATCCAAAAATATTTAGCCTGGACATTACACCCAAAGCGGCATGGTTTGTAGCTGATAATCTGGCTTTGGGTGCTTACGCCAATTTAGGAGTACAGACAGCCAAAAATTCTAACACAACTACCAGCTACGGGATTGGCGCATTAGGCCGTTATTATACAGGTTCTGATGTGAGTGTTCTTCGCCACGGGAGGATCTTTGGCGAAGCGACTTTAGGTTTAGGCGGCGTAAACGTAAGCAATGGTGGCGGTAATACCAACGGCCTAAACATAAGCGTAGGACCAGGCTTTGCGTATTTCATTACGCCAAGTATTGGCTTGGAAACCTTGCTGAAATATAATGGCCTGGCAGGTTTTGGCAGTCAGTCTTTTCAAAGCAACCTTAATTTATCGTTTGGCTTCCAGGTGTACCTACCGGGCAGAAGCACAGCTGCAAAGGTAAAACGCGACGCCAAATAGCCATACTAACAACATATTTTAAAATATTCAATCAATAAAGTTTAAGTAAATTATGGAAACAAGTAATAATTATACAGCATCACAATTAAGCCCCGACGGCTTTAATGACCCATATAGTGTTTATAACAATATAACATCGCGGCAGCGCATAAGCTGGCCGGCAATTTTTGCAGGTCTTATCTTAGCAGTACTAACACAATTATTGTTAATGCTTTTGGGTGTAGCTATAGGGATGAGTACCGTTGATGCCGTAGGGCATGACACACCAGGTACCGCACTTGCACTTGGTTCGGGCATATGGTCCGCAGTAAGCTTTATCATATCCTTGTTTGTAGGTGGTTGGGTTGCAGGCCGCCTAGCAAAAGATAAACATACTTCAGAAAGTGTGATACACGGTCTATTGGTTGCGGGCTTAATGTTCATTCTTACCTTTTACCTGTTGTCAAGTGCTATTGGCAGTATTGTAGGCGGAGCAGGGAAAATGGTTGGCAATGCAGTTTCAACCGCAGCCCCGTCTTTAAAAGAAGCAGCGGAGCAAAGATATTCGGGCGGTAACGCGGGGGAAAAACAAATGGCAAATGACAGCGCAAAAATCTCTGATGAAGTTTCTACGCATAAGACAGAAATTGAAGAGAAAAGCCGACAAGTTGCTGATGATGCTGCTTCTGCAGCCGGTAAGGCGGCTTTATATAGCTTTATTGGAGTATTATTGGGTTCAATCGCCGCAGGTTTTGCTGCCAAGTTAGGCAGGGATTCTAAGGTGCCTTACGATTATAACGAGAAACAATCGCACATGAACCAGGCTGCAAATCAGAAAATATAATTAATTAGAAAGTTAACGAAGGGGTGTGACGACATATAAACAATAGTCTGCCAGATAATGCCTTTATTAACCTTTATTGTTGTTTAATAAAGTTAAACTTTGACACAATATGAGGTGTCTGCGTCTCACTTGAGTATGAATAAAAAGCCACTACTAGTAGGGGTTAATGGCATTATAGGAAGCAATTTGGCCGGAAAATTATTACCAGCAGGTTGGAAGGTTTATGGTTTGGCTCTGATAACGACCTACCTTTGTTCTGGTTTAAGCTATCCTTTTAGATATGGTAGTTTGTCGGTTGCACTCTGGAATTTTAACTCAACTCGTGTATTTATCATGAGTTGAATAAGAAACGAGATGGAGGCAGAACTCTCGATTTAAAAAAAACTATAGCGATTATGACTGATATGTCTAAAAGCCTAAAGTTGGGGTTGCGGTTTATCAAGATTCGCCCGACTATTTTTTTGATCTGTTAAAAAACTTCAGGAAGAACAACTCATTCCTTAAATTCAATCTTGTATTTGCAAATGGGCGGTTAAACACACCTATACTTTATAGTATAAATATTTTGACAATCAGTATTTATTCTGGCATAGGTAAATTATTAAAAGTTTTCTTTTGGAGCTTACCAATTAAGTTAGATATATGACAACGCAAGTACAAAACCCCCAGGAAGATCAGGTTAACTTTGATAATGCTGTTAACCAACATACCCTGACAACAAACCCAGAAGCAAGCGACCAAGACGAGAATATTAATAGTGACGAAGATTCTGTAGATCCTGAGACTCATGAATCAGGGACGGATGAGCATGA
Source organism: Mucilaginibacter ginkgonis (assembly GCF_009754905.2). Classification (NCBI taxonomy): domain Bacteria; kingdom Pseudomonadati; phylum Bacteroidota; class Sphingobacteriia; order Sphingobacteriales; family Sphingobacteriaceae; genus Mucilaginibacter; species Mucilaginibacter ginkgonis. The sequence continues at coordinate 142,441 of NZ_CP066775.1, forward strand.
ACCAGCGACGGCCGAAGCCGACGGAGAAGATGCTGCAGGTGAACAGCCAGTTCAGGCGAGCTAAAAAGACATTAAACTAGCTTTCGCTGGAATTAACAAGTAATAGTTAACAAGTAAGCAGCCGGAAATTACCGGCTGTTACTTTTACAGCCTAATTTCCTCCTCCTCATTTGAATCCATCTTTGTGTTGACAAAATATCAGCTCTATTAAATCAAACGGTTACAATTATACCACTTAGTGACTTGGGCAGAACAACATTGTCTATTAGAAGAAGATAATCCTGTTAATATGATGGTTGCAAAAAAATACTAAAAAATTTCAACGCAACTGTTACGATCGCGGTGAACGGCCAGGTTGCCCTGGATATGCTCACGCAAAGCGTGCCTTTTACGATGATTCTTCTTAATCTGGAAATGCGCGTATTAGATGGCTACCAAACGATGGCATACCTAAGTGAGCACAATTATGATGTTCCTGTTTTAGCTTTTACATCATTAGTCGATCACCAGATGTATTAAAACCTTTTAAACTTGGAATTTAAAGATGTTATACTTAAGCCATTGTACCTGCCCACTTATACCCTCAAATTACCAACCAATTACGCACCAAAAATACTTTAAGTTGACCTGATTTAAGAATCAGCAACTTCACATTTCCTTACATTGAATAACCATAGTCAAGATTTCTACATGGCAGATTTGCCTATCATCACATATACGGTTTAGGCAAGACTAAATAATTAAGGTTATTTTTTTATTACGCCCACGCTTTTAAAGACCCATGCTTTAAAAATTACAGGTTCAGCTGATTAAAATAATTAAGATTTTAATTAATCAACAGCGTAAACGAAGACCTGATTAAAACACGACTTTGACTCTTAACTGTTTTCATCGAAACGGATAAAAAGGCCAGCTAAGGTTTTGCCCGCAGTTTCAGATCTGACCATAGATCCGCAAAAGACTACGGCATAAACGGCATCCTTCCCGTTCCGGGCCCCTTCCAATTATTCCGTTTCCTTTTGCCTATCGCGGGCACCTTTCCGGGCTTTCTTTTTTTCCGTTTTTTCTTTGAAAACAGCTTTCAGGGAAATCGGCTGAAAAGGAAAAGCAAATAAAAAATTAATAACCATTAAAATTTTAATCATGGAAATCACAGGCAGACTGGTAGCAAACGCTATCGTGAGAACAACAACTTCGGACAAGAAAGTTACCGATTTCAGGGTAGCCATTAACCGCCGTTACAAATCAAACGGCGAACAGAAAGAAGAAACCACCTACGTAGATTGCGCATACTGGCGCACGGATGCCTTAGCACCTTATTTGACAAAGGGTTTGCTGGTTCAGCTTTACGGGCATATGACAGCCAGGCCTTGGGTATCAAGGGACGGCGAACCGATGGCAAGCCTCAACTTTCACACAAATGAAATTAACCTGCTCGGTGCATCTCAAAGAAATGATAGTGACGGAGCAAAAAGTACCCTAAAACGTCAGAAATAATCACCTAAATTCTTTAATCATGGGACACAATCTTTTTTATAACGAGCAGAGCGGTAAGCACAGTTTTTTTAGTGTAAAGGAAAAGGCATGGCATGGCTTAGGGCAAATTGTAGCCGATTACCCAACAAGCGCAGAAGCGATAGCTTATGCAGGATTAGATTACACGGTAGAGAAGCGACCGCTTTTTACCAGTGCATTCGATAATGTTACCGCTAATGGGGAAGCAGGGAAAATGCCAAAAATACCTGTTCCTAACATGTTCGCAACTGTGCGAAATGACAGCGATACGGTCTTGGGCGTAGTTGGCAAAGATTACGAGGTTGTACAAAATGCAGATGCATTCCAATTCTTTGACGCAATAGTAGGAAATGGTGAAGGTATTAAATACGAGACCGCAGGCGCATTGGGTAATGGTGAACGCATTTTTATTACCGCCAAACTACGTGATTATATCAAAGTGGGCAAGCAGGATTTGATAGCACAGTATTTGTTCCTGACTACCTCACACGATGGGTTTGGAAGCATTACAGCAGCATTTACGCCTACAAGAATTGTATGTAACAATACATTGAATGCTGCATTACGCAATCATTCCAGCGGGATAAAAATCAGGCACACAGCCTCCGCCAATGATCGGTTAAAACAGGCGCACACACTAATGGGGATTTCTCACGTACTGGCTGACGAACTCGAGCAGATTTTTAACAAATGGGCTAATGTCCGTATCACTGATAAAGAGGTTAAAAAGTTAATTGCTATTGCTATGTCGCCGAATAAAGAGGCTTTGCATCATTTGAAAACAGGCAATATCGAAGAACTTTCATCTACCTACACCAATATGGTGGACAGCGCATTCGACTATGCTATGGGTAATTCAACCCAGTTAATGGAAACAACTGCGGGAACGGTATTCGGGGCTTACAATGCAGTTACCGGCTATTTTCAGAATGTTAGAAAATTTAAGGACGGTGACGCCAAGTTCAAATCTATCATGGATGGTACGGCAAAACAAAGGGCGCAGGTAGTTTTCAATCTTTGTGAACGCTTTTCGAATCATGGAGCAGACGCATTAAACCTGAATTAAGAATATAGGGGGGATTTGTTCCCCCCTATAAAACAAATATACAATGAGCATACTGGCAGAAAAAACAGAACGAAAAGCGATAAAGGTTTTGGCGAATACCCTGCGATATTTTGATGACCTGAATTTTTTGAATATGACGGCGGAAGATGATTTCGATGCTGCCACAGCAAAACGCCTGATTTCAGGGTTGGTCGAGAAAAACGGGTACGAGGTGCATTTTCGTCAGGGTAAAGGGACAAAGATTACTAAACAACCCTTATCATGGTAGCACATAACTTTTTGATAACTGTTTTGATTTTAGCGGGCGTAGCAATCCGCTATCAGGTGGCCAAGCGCAGGTTCAACAGGCGCGGATGGGGAGGGGTCGCCTATTTTAAATCATACTCCGCCTCCCTTTTGATAAGGGCAGTAGAAAAAGCGGTGTCCGTCTTTGCATTGTTATGCATTATCGCTGCCCTATTACTGATGGCATCAGGATTTATTAATAAACATTAAAATAACAACAATGAAAACGAATTTTTTTGAATTGGTTGCAGGACTGAATTTTAAAGGCAACCTGTCTGTCAACATAAACAATCATGTTGATGACAAACAAACCGTATCTGTTCACTTGGTCAATACACAACAAATCGGCAGTCAGCCAAACCTTCCACCACTTATTTTCAACGGTTCACCGTCCGAACTCGGCGAGGGTTTTTTCACCCAACTGACCTCGCCCATTCGGCAAACAACGGAACTGTTAGCCAACCTGCATGCTTATCAGGCGGAATTGGAAAAGGCGAAGAAAACGGCTAAAACAGAAAAGGGTAAATCGGCGAAATCGCAACCCGTTGACGAAGAACACGATGACGTGGAAGAGACCGATGACCTTTTTAAAACCCAACCCGACGATAAGCAGGCTAAAGCCGAAAAGAAAAGGCTCTTTGATGATGCCATGGTCAAGGTAAAGGAGTTGGCAAAACAAATGAAATACACCGAGGCGCTCGCCCATTTGCCAAGTGCAGACGACTATCCTGAACAGGCAGAACTGATAGTAGCAAAAAAACAGGAAGTGCAGTCTGGTAAAGACCTCTATGACAAATTACAGGAACAGTTTAACGATTAATCAATCAGCCATGAAAGTAAATATTTTAAAAAGGGTGTTTATACACAAAATAAACGGGCAGGATGTTCGCCTGGCTGACCCGAATGAAACCTTTGACATTGGAGCTGTGCAGAATTTTTATGCAGCAACTTATCCCGTATTAACGAATGCCAAAATAAACGGCCCTGAAATAAAAGACGACGAAATGCAATATAGGTTCGATGCGGTTATAGGAACCAAAGGTTAGTCATGAGGAAATTTCAACAATTCAGGATTGTAAAACTGAACAAAAAGGGAACACAATGGAAAATGCACCAATTATTTGCAGAATTAATAAGGGACTTAGACCGCCTGCCCGATGCGGACGAGGTAAGGCGAAACCCCCTGCGGAGCGCACCACACGAAATGGTAACTCTGGTTTTCTGAATACCTCATTCACACCTGTTTTCGGGTACGAGGGTAACAGGAACAGGCAGGAAAGGGAGTTTAAAAACTCCCTTCATAACCTTTGCGAATATTACCAGTTAGCTGTTCCTGACTTGGAAATGGTTACCTACCCGCATAATATTTATCAGGCATGGACTTACTTACAAGAACAGGTCGGGCTTAAGGAAAAAGGCAGCCACCTGATCATCTTGGAGGATAAAACGAAAAAGGCCGTACTCTCCGTGATTAATACTTTCGATTTGAACGGCCTGTATTATATCCCTGTCCGGGCTTATTGGAAATGGTGGAACACTAAAGGGCAGGAAAAAATTACGGAATTGGTTACCGCTTTATTCGCTTACCTGCATCAGGTTACAGGCGTGCCTTTCTATTCCGAAAACGGCAGTTTTATGGACGGCCAGTATGAAACATTAGACACCTGGATGCAGGAAACAGAGGGCGAGGAAGCTGATGATGACGAAAACAAGGCATGGCGGGAAAAGCGTGAAAATACAATGTATGAATTAAGGCAGGCAGGATGCCATATATTAAGACGTATCCAAGAACCTTGTATCCTGAAAAATATGGAAAAGGTCATCACCCATTATCGCCACGCCGACAATTGGGAACTGGAATGGGAACTGCTCGGGATTGAATTTTTACAGTTATACAGGCAATACCCCAAGCGTTCCATACATGATAATATCCACACCCAATTGATTTATCCTGCTGAGGATGAAACGATTTCAGCCTATCAATACACGGGTTTTTATTGGAGCGGGAAAGATTGCTTTGCGGATGACCTCGATGAAATGATAAACTCTACTTTACAGGAAATAGCTGTTGTAGAGGAACCTAACGCCATACGGTCATTTGAAAAAATACCCGATAGCGGTGAAGGTGTTTTCAGCTATGAAAAGAAACTTTTTGAACTGATGGAGCGGTTAAGGGATTTGCTCAATGAATACGACCACGAAGACGAATAAATCGTTATGAAAAATATAACTGAACAATTTAACGCTGAATTTATACCCGTTAAGGCCTTACTGATTTTCAAGCAGGAAACAGCCGAGAATAACATCAATGGCTATAATTATAAACCTAAAACAGAGGTCTACGTAGAAAGCTACGACATCGGTAAAAACGGCAAGCCAATCAATGCGCATCCGCTATCATTGAAGGAAATCGGCTCTCTTGCTGACGTATTGCAATCGGGGGATGATTTTAAACACGGGTATTTGAAAAGTAGAAACCTGTTACCCGCTAATGTGCTTTATCTCGACCAGCAACGAAATGGCTTTGCGGTATGGTACACCCCGCCACAGGATGCTAATTTGTTATTTATCGACGCGCTGAATGTACCATCAGGTAAATTCAAATTACCTGCTTTGGTATGGAAAGCGCACAGCGAAAAATTATCAGTCTATGCGCTGAAAGGTAAGAACAAACCGAATGAAAAGAGCAAGCTGTACCATGCGCCATTCTTGAATACCTATGCTAACGGCTTGGTGTGTATGGGAACGGTGAATATTGCCATCAGCAAAAGCGAATGCCTTGAAAATTTTATGCGCCTTTGGCAGGAATACTTCTTTAACAGTTATTTCAGCCATTCTATCAATGGTAATTCAACTACGCTGACCGATACTACCATTTTATGGCGTACGCTCGCAAAAAGCGGGGCGGACTTCCCGCTGAAGGAATTAAAATCAACAGGTTACACTATTAAGGACATCATCTCATGAAAAATCAAAATGCACGGACAACAAAACCCGCAGCACATATTATCCCTAAGGAATTGTTACAACCTTATAATCCAGTTACGGTTAACTTAATAGGGGCGGGCGGAACTGGCGGACAGGTGCTAACGGCTTTAGCCCGAATGAACCATTCGCTTATTGCTTTAGGTCATGCAGGATTGTTTGTCAGAATTTTTGATGATGATACGGTCAGCCCCGCAAATTTGGGGCGACAGCTTTTCACAACATCTGAAACGGGGCAATTTAAATCCGTTGCCCTAATCAATCGTATCAACCGCTTTTTCGGCACGAACTGGAAAGCGGAAACGTATCAATATTCCCGTAAAACCACTATTGAGTATTCGCTCACCAGTGCAACAATTATCATTTCCTGCGTGGATACCGTGCAGGCAAGATTTGAGATTGCGCAAGTATTGTCACAATCAGCTAAAAACCATTATAGCAGGGACAGAGGTATGTATTGGATGGATTTTGGTAATAGCCGTAATAACGGGCAGGTCATTTTGTCAACGCTTGGAAAAATCCCCCAACCAGTTTCCGAACGTTTTCGAACAGTCGACACATTGCCCTTAATTACCAATGAATTCAATGACTTAATGGAAGGTGCCGACCAAAATAACGAGGTGCCAAGCTGCTCACTTGCAGAAGCCCTGACCAAACAGGACTTATATATAAACTCTGCATTAGCAAATTGCGGCGCTTCCCTGCTTTGGCAGCTTTTCCGTGAAGGCATTCTATTCAACAGGGGGCTGTTCCTCAATTTGCAGGATTTCAGGGCACAGCCGATGAGGATTGCTTAGGTAAATCCTCCGGAGGGCTCCGGGTTACCGGAGCCCCGTTTCGCCCCGTGTTCCGCTGCCGTTTTATTTTAAAACACGGTGCGGGAAAAACATGACATACACTTCAAGCTTGAAGTGTTAAAAATCTTTTAACGCGAAAGTCCTGTGCTATTTATTGAGGAAAAAAATTCATACGATGACCTCACCTGTTCAAAATTCCAGTTTCATAGATAAGTATTCAAAAATCTTTTTCCTCGGTATCCAACCGGTAGATAGGTGAAAAGTTGTCAATTAGTTCAAAACTTAGTTAACCTCCCTTTTTTGTTATCTTTGAAAGTAACACTATTGAAAACCCGAATTCATTAATGCTTTCTTCATACGCTCAACAAACCATGGTTGACGCACTTCCAATAGGCGCGGCAATATTTTTAGGTAGTGAACTTACTATTGGCGCGGTTAATTACCAAATGCTGAAAATTTGGTCAAAAGATATCTCGGTAATAGATAAGACTTTACACGACGCAATTCCTGAAATTCGAGATCAGGGGTTTAATAAATTATTAGTGGACGTTTTGAATACTGGTGAAGAATATCATGAACCAAATGGTAAAGCGTTTATCTTTGAAAACGGCAATCAAGTACTTAAGTACTTTGACTTTTCATTTAAAGCTCTCAAGGACGCAAACGGTAAAATTTATGGTGTCGTTAATACTGCTGTCGAAACATCTGAAAAGGTGTATTATCAGGAAAAACTAGAGCAAGCGAATGAAGAGTTTTTGTCTTTAAATGAAGAGTTATCAGCGAGTAACGAAGAACTTAAGAGTGCATATGATGAAGTTGACGCCGCTTATAGAAAGTTGTCAATCACCGAGACGAAAGCACGAATGTTGCTTGAAGGTGCACCCACTGCTATTGGGTTAATTGACGCTGATAACTTCAAAATAGATAGTGCGAACGAAAAACTTCTCCAACTATGGCAGATAAACGATGCTGCGATAGGCAAATCGCTAGACGCGGTGTTAGATCAGGAAGTTAGTAGTGGTCTAATATCGATCATTCACCGTGTCAAACTGGAGCGAAAGTCGATCTACGGTCAAGATATAGAAGTCGCACAAAGAGGTGATATTTCTTTTTCGAGATACTTCAACTTTGTTTACCAGCCAGTTCTGGATGAGTTAGGAAACGTCATTAGTGTGCAGATCGTTGCAAACGATGTTACTGCTCAACGTAACTCAAAATTGGAAGTCGATAATGCCCTCATACAACTGAATCTTGCAAAAAAAGCGGCACATATCGGTGTTTTTGATTTGGATGTTGCATCCGACACGTTGTACTGGGACGAAAATTGCAGAAAAATTTTCGGAGTAAAGGCCAGTAAAGAAGTTCGTTATACCGAAGATTTTTTAAAAGGAATTGACCCGGAAGATCGAGAACTTTTTATAACGTCGATTAGAAATGCTTACAATGATAATCGTTACGAGGGCAGTTTTGATGTAGAACACCGTGTTATCGACGCCATGAGTGGCAATATTTGTTGGGTCCGAACAGTCGGACAAGTCTACTTCGATGAGGAAAATGTGCCGCAAAGATTTATAGGGACAATTGTAGACATCTCTGAATCTTACAAGGCGCGTAAGAAGTTGCAGGAAAATGAAGAAAAACTCCAAAATTTTAATGAAGAGCTTACCGTAATGAACGAGGAGTTGAATTCATTAAATGAAGAATATCAGGTAACAAACGAAGAATTAATTTCAACCAATGAAGAACTACTCGCGTTACAAGAAGAAAGAGACCGTCTTCACCAAGAATTAAGTATAAAAGAAGAGCGGTTACGCTTTGCGATGAAGGCCGCAGATGTGGGAACCTGGGATTTAGATGTCGCGAATAATTTGGTTACTTGGGACGACAGGTGTAAAGAACTTTACGGTTTTTCTAAAAATGATGTTGTGCCTTACGATGAGGTGTTACGGTACATGCATCCAAGTGACATGCCATTCGTCAATGAAGCCGTGAAGCGCGCATTAGATCCTTCTTCTAAGGGCAGTTATGATATCAAATTTCGCACTGTCGGCGCAGAAGATGGCCGTGTTCGATGGCTGCACTGCTGTGGCAAAGCATTTTTCAAAGAAGACGGTACGCCGTACCGATTTTCAGGAATTGCGCAAGATATAACCGAAACACAAGCACTTCTACGTGAAGTGGAGAGCACGAAAAACAATTTAAAATTTGCAATAGAAGCTGCAAATTTTGGAACATGGCATTTAAATACCAATACTAACAAACTCGACGTCAATGATCGGTTGAGAGAGCTATTTGCTTTACCAGACGACGGAGAGGTGACACGTGCTGACTGTGTTGCGATGATTACCGAAGACCATCGTGAAAGGGTTAGCAAAGCTATACAAGCTACAATCCAAAGTGGAGGCAATTATGATGTTTCTCATACCGTGCGTCGAAAAAATAGCGACGACGTTAGATGGTTACGTGCTGTGGGAAACGTTAAGGCTGATGAAGAGGGGAAATTAACAGCATTCACCGGTGTTGTACTGGATATAACGGAGCAAAAGCTGGATGAACAACGTAGAAGTGACTTTATTGGCATTGTCAGCCATGAGTTGCGTTCGCCATTAACTTCCTTAAATGGGTATCTTCAGATACTTACCATGAAAGCCAATAAAGCTGGTGATCAATCTACATTAGATCTCACCGGAAAATCCAGACGTCAGGTAGATCGAATGAGCGCGTTGATCTCAGGGTTTCTGGATGTCGCGCGGATTGGCGAAGGAAAGATTAAGCTTAACCTGAAATCGTTTGACATGGCAGAACTGGTGAAAGCGGCTGAGGAAGAGTCTTTAGCTACTATCACCTCTCATACGATCATGTTTCATCCTGTATTGTTTACACCAGTTACTGCAGATCAAGATAAAATTGAACAAGTTTTAGTGAACCTGATTAACAACGCTGTCAAATATTCGCCACATAATAGTGTTATCAACGTTGCGTGTGTAACGGTTAATGGAAGAGCACATGTAAGTGTCAGCGATGAAGGCATGGGTATCCCCGCAAAAGATTTACCGCATATTTTTAACAGATTTTATCGTGTTGAAAGTGAAGCTACCAAATCAACTAAAGGTTTTGGGATCGGGTTGTTTATCAGCAAGGACATCATTGAAAGTCACGGCGGGAAAATTGGTGTTGAGAGCGTAGTAGGTAAAGGCAGCACTTTTTGGTTTGAATTACCTGTAGATCCGACGCCACAATAATTTTCGTCTATTAAAAATAATTGGTGGCATCATTTTCGCCTAAGTATATTTAACTATCTTATAATGCCTAATAAAATACTCATCGTCGATGACGAGACGGATATATGTGACGTCCTCGATATTGTTTTGAAAGAAGAAGGCTTTCAAACCTCAATATTAACTTCTGGAAAGCCAGTTTACTCTTCTGTGCTCGAAGATACACCTGACCTTATTATCATGGATATCCGCCTTGGTGATATGGACGGGCGTGATATATGTCGAAAAATTAAAGAGAGTCGAGAGATTGCTAAAACCCCAATTATTCTTATTTCCGCGAGTGATAATATGAGTGACAAGCTGGACGGCCCTGGAGCGCCGGATGATTTCGTTGCTAAGCCATTCGATATTGAGATGCTTGTCCAAACAGTAAATCGTCATTTAGCTTGAAAAATTGTAGTAAAACGGCTACGATGATAAAAGTGATAATTTACATTAGCAATATTTGATCAAAAATCTTTATACGAAATATTCACTTATTTTTAGATAATCTGATATTATAAATTGCTGAAATAATTATGTCGATGATGAAGCAGACGGTAAAATATCAAATCGCACAGTCTGGTAAAAAGGGTGCTGTTCATTACGAAGGCAAAGACCGCAGGACCAGTCTCGACGAATCTTTTGGTAAAGATAAAGTCGATCGTATAAGGGAAGCTATTGGCTTTACGAAAGTTTCCAAATAATATTAAGGCCTCCTTTGGAGGCCTTTTTTATGTTTTCCCATCTGCTTATTGTCATCACAATCAAAATAATTTTAATAACTCTTTTATCATAGAGATTGCAGTATAGCCAACCTTAAAAATTTCAATAGATTGTTAAGCGCTGATGACCGGTTTCGTTGGTTAAGTTTCATGTCCATTTAAATAATATGGTCAAAGAAACTGATCCTGACTTGCCAAACCTTGCCTGGATTTAAGTTGGCAATCAGCTGTCTAAATTCGCTAATTTATAAAGCTGTGGTTTGAAATCTTTCGAATATTGGTATGTTTCATTTGCAAAGGTTCGTCCATCCTCACCCATATTAAAATCATTAAGAGCAGCATTCAATGCTTTTGCAAGAGTTTTTCTGGACACCGGCTTGATAATCCCAATTTTTTTAAGGTCTTCGAAATAACCGCAGATCACGCCAATATGCTTATTACGGTTGCCGATAAACTTGAAATTTTCATCTAAAAGTTTGGGTTTTGTCTGGGTCAATGCCTGCACATAAAATCTCCAGTTTCCATTTAGAAAAACTTCTTGCAAAGCTGACACGCTTCCATTATCCTGGTTATCTGTCAGCTTTTCTAATGGAATATAATTACCTAAGATATTATAGTCGTCCATTTTTAAGTCGCCTAATGACCGAAGGGTTACAACGCTCATTTTTGCTGATAATTGCTGGATTTGATTGAGTATCGTTACGATTGCAGGCAAATAACCATTGGAAATCATTAAAAAAGATTCATCCTTAACAGCTACACCATGATCATCATTCAATTGATTTAGCCTGTATGACTGCAGCTGTTTAAAGAGTAGATACAATCTTCCAATCTTGTTATAATAAACGTCTTCAACAAAAAATTTAAGGCCATCCTTATTGGCCATGTTGTTGAGTAAAATGTATTCAAAATCTTTACTGCACTTTTCATCGAGTGTATCCTGGTAAATGATATTTTGCTTTTTAAGGTCATAGTCATAACCTCTTAACTGGTCGAAAATCGAATCATAGGCATCGTAAAATCTGTCGAACAAATTATTGATTGCGTGATAATTGATCCCCTCATTTATATTAACCGGCCCTGAACTTTTATTTGCATGATTATCAAATTCCTTAAAAACCTCTGGATATCTGCTCCTCCAATCATCTGTGGCCGACAGCTTTGCTGAATTGTAACCAAGTTTTTTAATGACGTTTTCTGTCAACATTAATGGACATGTTTTCTTTACATATTCCCAGCCGTAACTGCTGTTCGAAACATCTGAATGATAATAATGGTAATGCAAATCACCAAGCAGTTTTGGTGAATGATCGCTGTATAACAATGCAGCAGTTATAGGAAATTCTGCCTCATAATCTTTTTTTCCTAATTCCCACCCTTCAAGATAAAGCTGTCTGTAATGATGATTATCAACTTTTATGATTTCTTGAGTGTCTACATCCTTTAGTTTTACCTCATTTGAGCAGAGAACAAATGCCACCATAGGTTCATAGATCTTGGTTTCAACATTTTCGAAATTTAAGCCCATATACCCGTATTTTTCAATCTGGTCTTTAAAGTGTTTAAATTCGTACTGTGCTATTGGGCCTGTGACCTCTTCCGGAATAAAAAATTTCCATTCCTTTTTGCCGAATAAGTTAAGGTTATTACCGGCAGTTGAACTTTGGTAATTCTCAAGGCCTGTTTCAACGCCATTTAATTTATCATTGACGATGGGTTCAATTTGCTTTAGCCTTTTGTAACCTTTCCAATCTTTCTGACAATATTCTTTTTCAGGGGAATCGCCGGGATACTTCAAAAATTCTTTCTCCACTAGCCTTAAGGTCGAATTATATTGTGCATTCATATTCTCGACCGGATAGCCTCCGAACCATTTTAACAGAAAACCTAATAAGGTGTGCCGCTTCTGTGCATCTAATGGTAAAGCTTTCAGCGTCTCGATGACGGTATGCGGTTTATCGATGTTTTCAGATATAAAGTGATATTGTTTATAAAGCAGATTTAAAAATAGTAAAGGGTGAAAATGTTCATTACCATGGCCATCTTCAAAATATTCTACTGTGAAAAATACGAGGTCCTGATTAGGGATGTTATTTGCGTTATAATAATAATCAAACGTATAGGGATAGGAATATGCCGACAGGTCCATTTAAGCTAAAATCATTAATCGTTCAATATGATATTAATATTGTTGTAAGACTAATTTAATATTAATGGCTCAGTTTAGTGGTGACCTGAATGATTTTTATGATCTAAGGGAAATTGAAAAAACTCTTCTACAGTTACATCTAAAGCAGTAACTATTTTTAAAAAGCTACTCATATTTACGTTTTTTCCGGTTTCACATCTTCGCAATAGCATCCTGCCAATGTTATTTTCGTGCGCGAATTTTTCGTAGCTTAAATTTCCACTTCGTATTCTCAGAGATTTAATGCGATTCCCGATAGATTTAAGTTGGTCTTCAATGGAACCATCGCCGCTGGTTGAATTTATTTCATTTGATTTCATAAGCAAATCAAATTATAAATGAGGACAGTTGGTACTCCATAAAAGCAGTATCAAAAATGATATATTCAATCTCTATTGTTCGTAATACCTGATTAAATTCCTGATGGAATTCTCAAGAATGAGAAGGCTTGATTTTATGAGATCATCACTGGGTTCGAAGATTGGTGATTCAGACAAATTTTTTAAAGAATTTTCTGCAGTCTGATATGTCATAATTAAGCTGATAATTCTGATAAGTGAAGTTATCTGATCGGTTAATGCATTGGTATCGCTTTTAAATTGCTGTGCGGTACGGATAATTTTATGATTTTCAGGTACCTGGTTAAGTTCTTCGGGAATCGTATGGCTTGCATTATCAGATCTGCAAAATCCATCTTGGTGTTTAGTGCAATTTGATATAAAATTAACCAGGTGTATGGCTTTATTTTTATACCAGTGCTTTACATTAAACCTAAATTTTGAAATTGCGTATTCCCTCACTGTTACTGCTTTTTTACCGGAAAGGTCGTCCAGCATGTCAATAAGTTGATTGACAAAAACTTCAAACTTATGGAAGACAAATACATAACCCAGACGAATGGTATCATGCTGGATGATGACTGGATCGTAATTTACTGACGTAAATACATTTTTAAATAAAGACTTTTGAATATTATCTCTGGTATTTACCACCAGTTTATTTGCTGCCGGTATAAAACTACCATATACAATTGTTATTGCATCATGTATACTCATTATACCAACTGCTACGAAGGTGTGGAGCTTTTTCAAATCCTCATCCTCCAGCACCTTTTCATAATTTGGAATTTTGGAAAACTCAGAAGAGATATTAAATACTGCCCGATCAAAGGAAGAAAGCGCCTGCTTTTTCATAGTCACTTATGTGGGTTGAATCTTATTGAAAATTTAAAAGCATATCAGCGACTTCATGCTTGGTTTCGTTTTCAAATCCCTTCCAATAATTCTGGGTAGTGGAAAGTGTACTGTGACCGAGCGCTTCCTGGGCGAATTCTAAGCCTTGTTTTCTTGTAACCATAGTGGTAAAGGTATGCCGCGCTTCCATTGTGCCAAGCTTAATATTAAGTTTATATTGTTCAGCGATCTTTGCCATATGCTGGTTGATAAATCTCACGAAATTCTGATTAGTTCGGTGCTTTTCTAAAGCGTTCATTCCTGCTTTAAATATGGGGAAAACGTAATCATTGGGCTTAGCTGTTAGCTTACCGTACTGTTCTATCATTTCTTTAACAAAGTTTGTTATTGGCACAATGATAGGTTTGGGATCTTCCTTTGTGGTATTTTTTGTCTTGTGCCTTAAGAAACTGAAATAAGTGCCATGGAAATTTTTAATCTGCAACTCAGATATGTCCCTGATATTCATGCCATTGCATTGATAACTAAAAAACCAGAAAGCTCTTGCCTTTTGTTGGTAAACGTTGTGGCTTAGGTCTAATTCGAATAATTTCTTCAGATCATTGGTTTCGATAGCCTTTTTCGTGTTTTTGCCAGTAGGAATTTTATATTTTTTGAATGGATATAATTCCTTGTCGATGATTTTATCCTCTATTGCCACATTAAAAATTTTACGCAATGGTCTCAGGTAAATTCCTACAGATGTCCTCGATTTACCTTTTCCAGTAAACCATTGCTCGTATTTATGAAGAAAAGAAGGTGTAATAACATCAAAAGGAATTATGCCGCCCGAGTTCTTTTTACCCTCAAAATAGAAGGACTTTATAGAATTAATACTACAAGAATAACTTGATGCCGTACCAACCTGGTCGGTTTTAATTAATTCATCTATATAGGCTTGATACCTGTCAATAACATTAAGTTCTAAATAGGTAGATGCAAATAAGAGCTCTTCAAATTTTTCGAAGGTAAAATGAGAAATGCTTTCAGCAACTTCATTTGCTTTAGCTTCAAGTGCGGAAAGTTCAATCTTTAATGTTTTCAGATATTCACCTTTAGGTTTTAATGTTTTATACGAATTCTGGAAGTCCGATTCCGATAGATTCTTACCCACACTAAAAAGTTTCTGTCTTCCGTAGAAAACCTGAATTCTTAAAGGATAGATATTATCTTCTCGCTTTCGCCTGGTGTCAAGCCACAAAGATATCTTGGGTCTTTTTATTATCTGTTCCATTTCGTAACTATGTGCATACTTTATAATTCAAAAATACTGGTTATGATATTGAAATCCCAATAAATAGTCAATTTTATGTGCATACTTTGTGCATACTTTTGATATAAAAAACAACAAATATCGATAAATAACGAAAAGTGTAAATTTTATAATTAGCTATAAATCAATGCAATAACAGTTAACAATTAGTATGCGATAGCTATTGTTTCTGACTGTTAATCAGAGGGTCGCTGGTTCGAGCCCAGCCTCAGGAGCGAAAGCCCCGCATTTTATGCGGGGCTTTTTCATTATGACATATTTTGTTTACATTCTTTATTCCCCATTTTGCAAACAAGTTTTATGTTGGGCAAACAGAGGATATGAAAGTTCGACTAGAACTCCATAACACCGGCGCTTTTGCCGTGTCATGAAACGAGTATTAATGACCTATAATCCGTTATAAAAATCGAAGAACTTTTTAAGGTCGTCATCATTTTTAAAATTGAGGTTAACCGCCTTTAAAAACTGGTCAATCTTATCAGACTTGTCGGACAGGGTTGCCAGCATCGATGCCTTGTTCTTTTTTACTGGTAACATTTTACCATCTGCAAAAACATAATAAGACTCACTTTCTTCAAATTTTTTTACAGTCTCAGAACTTCCGTAAGTTTTAATTTCTGATAATTCCTTACCGTAACTTTTAAGCAGACTTTTCTTACCGGTACTTAAGACTTCGTAATAAACATTCGATTTTTGACCTGCAACGGCAGGAAAATCATTAGAAAAGTTTCTAACCGGAGGGCCTTTGAAAGTAAAAGATTTTACCAGGTCGGCAAAAGTTTGTTCATCATCACTGTTTTCTGTTTTAAATATTAGCTTATTCTCATACACATCATATTTAAGATAAACGTTTTCGAGTTTCTTCCCGTTAGCAGTCGAAACGCTTCCCAGTGCCCATTTATCATTTAAATATCTGCTGCCTTCAACATCGGCGTCTTTTGTTAGTATTGTTTTGTTATTGCCGTCGCGCATTACTTGAGCAGAAGCTACTTTGTTATTTATAACTAGAACTGATACGGCGAAAAGAAATAGGATGATTTTCATTGATTGTTATTAAAGTTTATGAATCGGTTGCGTAGCAATATACAAATCACTTACAATAATTATCTTTCAAAACATCTTGGTTTATTGTGCATCACACTGCAATGACTCAGAATTACATTTATAATTATTATTCCTCGCCCTCCAACTGCTCTTCTTCCAGATCAAGCCTTCTTTCTATGTAATGGATAATGTCGTCATCATAACCGTCTTTGCGGCGGTACTCATGCAGTTTCCGGCGTTCACGCTCGGTTATGTTTATCATCACTTTGCGGTAATGCGCTAATTTCTCCACTGCTTTGTCCCTAAACTCTTCATTGCCGGCTGCGCGGGTTAACAGCTCCAACTTGTTTTTTATAAATTCTTTACGGTGCTGCAGCAGCTTGTTGCCTTCGGTATCTTTAGTATGTTTAGTCTCTAACTCATCAAGCGCGTTTGTATACAACTCGAGTTCCATCTCAAACAATTGCTGATTGTCAGGTTTGGCTCCCGGCATCATCATCTCCCCCGGTCTTACAATTTTTACAATCCATGGCAAAGTAAGCCCCTGGCCGACAAGAGTGATCAAGATAACTACAAAGGTGATAAACAAAATGAGGTTGCGGAAAGGAAATGTCTGTCCGCCCGGTAGCAACAACGGAATTGCCGACGCAGACGCCAGTGACACTACCCCCCGCATGCCTGCCCAGCCTACCACAAATGGTCCGCGCCAACCCGGTTTATCATAGGCTACGGTTATGTACTTACTTATAAATGCGGTAAACCAGCCCGAAAATACACTTGATAGCAGCCTTATTACTATCACTGCGAACGTAATGATCAACGCATATTCTGTAGCAGTGACCACGTCCATTGTTTTGATTGCCTTTGCTATCTCGGGCAATTGTAAGCCAATAAGAAAGAAAATTATCGCATTGAAAATAAATACAATGGACGACCATAAGGCGGCCGACTTAAGCCTGCTTTGGTGCGAGAAAACAAAGTGTATCTGGTAGGCGGTAAGCAGCCCGCCGGTTACTACCGCCAACACACCTGACGAATGAACCGACTCTGCAGTAATATAAATGAGGTATGGTAGCGTAAGCGAGAATGCGACATCAAGATTGGCATTGGTAGGCAGCCATTTGTAGATCACATAATAGAGCATTCCAAAGGCAAGGCCGATGCCGATTCCGGATATTACGACAAAAGCGAAACCGGTTACAGCCTGGTGCCATACAAAGCCAGTACTGGTAGCCGCTATCAGCGCAAAGCGGAACAGCGTTAAACTGGTGGCATCGTTTAGCAGGCTTTCGCCCTCTAAAATTGTCTTGGTTGTTTTTGGCAGTTTGGTATAACTAAGCACAGACATGGCAGCAGCCGCATCGGGTGGTGAAATTATAGCACCAAGCATAAAACCTTCGGCGAGCGGGAAGCCGGGTATGAGCCAATGACTAATGAATGCAACCAACGTCGCGGTAAATAACACAAACCCAAATGCCATAACAGATATTACCCTTCGCCATTTCCATAGTCCTTTTAAAGAAATTTGATGCGATGCATCAAAAAGGATCGGCGGCAGTATGATCACGAACACCAGTTCGGGGTCAATGTGGATTTTTGGAACAGCAGGTATAAAACTTAGCGCCAATCCGGCTATGACTAGAAAAACGGGATAGGCGATCTTAATTTTTTGAGCGATGACAACCAGTATAGCTACAGTAAATATCAGTCCTAAATATAGGATGACCATGGTTTGCAAGCTGGTATGGTGCATACGGCGCGGCTTAAAAGTCTGTTGGTAAGTAAATGATTTTAGGAAAATTAATCATAAACCGTGGTATATAGAAATGTCGCAGTTGAAGTTTAGGACTATTATAAACACAATTATGTAAGTGCCTGTTGCAAAGCTATATTTGCTGATATGGCAACCGTATCACTTAAAAGCGCTGATGGAAAGTGGGTTATGGCATCGGCCATTCTTGCATCGTCAATGGCGTTTATTGATGGCACAGCCTTAAACGTAGTATTGCCCGCTCTGCAAAAAAATCTGAATGCAACCGGTGCCGATCTGTTTTGGATTCTAAATGCATACCTGCTGATGTTGGCCTCGCTTATCCTGATCGGCGGGTCGTTGGGCGATAAGCTGGGCCGCAAGAAA
The DNA here is from genome assembly GCF_009754905.2 of Mucilaginibacter ginkgonis. Lineage (NCBI taxonomy): Bacteria > Pseudomonadati > Bacteroidota > Sphingobacteriia > Sphingobacteriales > Sphingobacteriaceae > Mucilaginibacter > Mucilaginibacter ginkgonis. The sequence continues at coordinate 160,945 of NZ_CP066775.1, forward strand.
ATGTTCATTGCAGGCATTGTCATTTTTATTCTTGGCTCTGCACTTTGCGGCATCTCAACAAGTATTTTACTGCTTATTGCTTTCAGGCTGATACAAGGGCTTGGAGGGGCATTTATGATTCCCGGTAGTTTAGCATTGATTTCGTCATCTATTGACCCAAAGGAGCGTGGCAAGGCAATTGGTACCTGGTCTGCAGTAACAACATTGGTTACTATGGGCGGACCCATTTTGGGCGGTGCCCTGGCAGACGCGGGCCTTTGGCGTTACATATTCTTCATTAACGTGCCCATTGGCATTGCCGCGCTGGCCGTTTTGCTTACACGTGTCAAAGAGGTGCCAAGTAAAGACACTGACAAGACCATAGATATTTGGGGCGCGGTTACCATTTGCCTGGGTTTGGCATTACTTACATTCGGCTTTTTGCGCATACCGGCTTTAGGAGTGTATCACTGGCAATCGCTTAGCTCGCTAGTCATGGGGATGGCGTTTTTAGCTGCCTTTATCGTTATCGAATTGAGAGGCCATCACCCAATGATGCCCATGTCACTATTCGCAAACCCGACATTTAGCGGAGCAAATTTACTAACGCTGTTTCTCTACGCGGGCCTTGGCGCGGGTATGTTGTTTTTATCGCTAAACCTGGTACAGGTGCAAGGTTATACGCAGTTGCAATCGGGATTAACTTTTTTGCCGTTTACCATTATGATGATCAGCATTGCCCGTTTTGCCGGCGGGCTTGCAGACAAGCATGGACCCAGGCTGCTATTAATTTGCGGGCCGGCTGCCGCAGGTTTGGGGCTTCTTATCCTATCTTTTGTAAAACAAACTGCCGGGCCGTCGGACTACTGGACGACGTTTCTTCCGGGGGTAATTGTATTTGGTTTAGGTATGTCATTTACCGTTGCACCTTTAACCACAGCGGTGATGACGTCAGTCGCGGATAATTACTCGGGCACAGCGTCAGGCGTTAACAACGCCATGACGCGCATTGCCAACGTGTTTGCCAATGCTGTTTTTGGTGCCTTGGCCGTGGTGTTTTTTACGGGCGCACTGCAAAAAGAAATATCGGGTCTAAAGCTATCGCAGCCTCAGCAGCAAGAAATTATAAACGCAGGGGTAAACTTAGGAAATGCTAAAATACCTGCCGGTGTTAACGAGAATGAAAAGCCGAGGGTTGAAAAAGCATTTCACCAAAGCTTTATTCATGCCTACAGCAATGTAATGCGTATCAGTGCGGGGTTGACCTTCCTTGCCGCTTTATCAGCCGCCATATTTATTCGCAACGAAAAGAAAAAATTGTAGGCTTATCTTTCTTCACCCGAGTTTGCGGCATCAAACTCCACGAAGAACGTTGATCCCTTGTCAAGTTCACTTTCTACCCAAATCCGGCCGTCATGCTTGTCAACTATACGTTTCACAATAGCCAGACCAACGCCCGAGCCTTCGATATTCCGGGCATTATCCATCCGGTTAAATAAGTCGAAAACGTTGGACAAGAACTGATTATCTATACCTATGCCGTTGTCTTTAACGCTATAGATAACTTTACCTTCGTTTTCACGACCTTCGATGCTAACAGTCGGTTTTTCGGCAGGCAAGGAATACTTTACCGCGTTACCTATCAGGTTGGCAAACACTTGCGAGATCATCACCGGGTCTCCATAAATGTCAGGAGTGTTTCCCACATTAACCTCCATATCGGGCACATTATAGGCAACCAGCAAGTCTTTGATCAATTCGCTGATGATAGGCTCGGTTTCAACTCGTCCGCCTTTAAACGCCGCCCGGCCAAGGCGCGAATATTCCAGCACCTCGTTGATCATAACATTCATCTTGTCAGCACCGGCTTGTATGCGCTCCACAATTTGTTTACCCTTCGGCTCCAGCTCTATGTTGCGCAGCAATATTTGCGAGTAGCTCTTTATGGTAGAAAGCGGGTTTTTTAAGTCGTGCGATATGGTAAAGCTAAAGGTGTCGAGTTCGTCATAAGCCTGTCTTAACTTTTCATTTAACTCACGGATAGAATTAGCTTTTTGGTTGATCGCGTAAAATATTTCTTCGCGCAAGCGTGTAGCGGCTAATACTTCTTCGGGGTTCCAGTCTTTAGACTTGCCTGATATTTCTTGCGACCAGCTTGCAAATGAATGCCGTGGTGAAATATGGGTCATACCTTGTTCATCTACCTCAATGTTCTTTTCGGGATTCCCGGCCCACGTAATGGTGTGGGTTTGTTCTGGTTTAAACCAAATGATGTATTCACTCAATTCGCGCGACAATACTGCCACCATTATACCACTTGCTACAGAGGCGATCTTTTCGGCACCTGGATAATGCTTTGATAATTCGCTTGTATGAAAAAAACTGCCATCCACATGGGTTTTAATCCAATTTATTAAGTTTTGCAGGTCATGCTGTTGCGGCACGTTGCCAAGTGTGTGTACCTCTTTATCGTAGGTAAGCACGGCACCCGCAGCGTCAACAACGTTAAGTAAATTGATTTGGTCGCTTGTTAATGCTTCGCCGATAGTTGGTTTCCGCAGCAGGTCATTAGATAATTGATCTACTGCTGTTTTTAGTAACTGTTTTACTTGCTGATTTTCTTCATCCTGGCGGAATTCTAACGCAGACGACAATATTTGCCCAATCAATTTAGACGAATCGCGCGACCTGTAGTCAATAAACCGCGGCGTATAGTTGTGGCAGGCAATCAGTCCCCAAAGATCTTTTTTATACATCAGCGATATGCTAAAGCTTGATGCCACACCCATATTTTTAAGATATTGGATATGGATAGGAGATACCGCCCTGATACCCGAGTTGGTAAGATCAAGCGGTTTTTTATCGTATCCCGGAGCAGCGCTTATCCTCGACGGTGTGGTATGTACGTTAGCTATAATTCTTGTGAGGTTCTTTTTATACAACTCACGTGCCTGCTGGGGGATATCAGATGCCGGGTAATGCAGGCCCAGCCATGATTCAAGATCTTCGTTACGTGCTTCTGCAATTACCTCGCCGTGGCCGTCTTCTGCAAAGCGATAGATCATTACCCTGTCGTACTCGATAATGTTTCTTACTTGCTGAGCCGCGTTGTCTAATAGGCGCTGCAAGTTTTTATCAGCCAAAATTTCTGATACTGAGCGGCCTATAACGCGTTGTATATCAATGTTCAAGTCCGATATAGCGGGCTCAAACTCCAGGAGATAAAATTCGTCTGATGGTGCTATAATCAAATTAAACGATGATCCTTTAACCGTTACAGCATAAGGGTTGCTGTGTTCAAAACCTTTGTTTCTGCCTAAGGCAATAATTGATGCTATAAAATCGGCGGGCTCATTTGCTAAAAGGTATGACTCAACATCGCTGATATGCTGCCCTAATAACCTTATGGTGTGATCTGTAAGATAAGTAACCGCATTATCGCTATGAAACCTAATGATGTTCTGGTGGTCTATAACTAATAAGAAGCCATGCGATTGTACCTGACCGGGGATGTGTATAGGTTCTGTATCGCAATTGCTGAGGTTAACCATAGTATTAAACATCCTCAAAAGTAAAATTATAACCCAATAAGAAAAACTTTTAGGGTCATTTGAAAAGTAAGAAAAAGCAACCCTCTGATAAAATAAAAATGCGTTTTGGCTCTCACCCCAAAACGCACTGTAACTGTGTAAATTACATCAACTAAAAGCCCAAATCTTATGTTAAAGATTTGCCTTATTACAACTCCTAAATTCTTTATTTGTTATCAACTAAATGTTAAGTCCGTACATTCTTATCAATAATTATCTTATTGTTTAAGACTTTTACCGCGCAGCACATTTTAAATCGCTATAATGGCAAAAAAAATATAAATTTTTTTTGCGGGCGAAAGTGATAGACGCTGTCAAAAAATGTTAAATAAAATGAAGGTGTAACAATGTTTTCGCATTTTTAGCCGTTAAACGTTTTTACCCCAAACATTGAAAAAATATTTTTACCTGCTCTTTTTCTGTCTTTTTACCGCTACTGTTTACGCGCAAAGCGATAGTGTAAGCCTGACTTCACTCGTTGAGTCAGCGGTTAAAGTGAACAATAGTCACCCTGTTGAAAAAGTATACCTGCACTTCGATAAACCTTATTATGCCGTAGGCGACACGATATGGTTTAAAGCTTACCTTACTATGGAAGCTCATCAATTATCTGAGTTAAGTAAGGTGGTAAACGTAGACGTGATAAGTGACCGCGACTCATTGATCGAAACCGTTAAACTTCCGGTTACCGGCGGTACTGCCGCAGGCAGCGTGGTACTTAACGGGTTAACTTATCGCCAGGGTAACTACCATTTCAAAGCTTACACGCTATGGCAACTTAATTTTCCGCCTTCTTATTTGTTTGATAAAGTTGTAACTATCGGAGGGTCTGCAAATAAAGGAATACTTGCAAGTGCTTCCTACAGCGGTAATATTGCAGACAAGAACTCGAAGCTTAACGCACGCATTTTATATAAAAACCCCGATGGCACGCTGCTTGCCAACCGCCGGGTAGACTGGCGTTTAGACAGGAACGGCGACCAGATCACCAAAGGAAAAGGCGTTACAGATGGTGCAGGTTATTTGACAATAGAGTTAGCCGGCACCAAGGCAGAAGATATTACAGCTGGCACGCTTATCACCGGTTTAGAAACTGCAGATAAGCAGATCAAAACGTCTGCATTTACCCTCAAAAATGCTTTTAACGGAACAGACGTACAATTCTTCCCCGAAGGCGGAACGCTGGTTGCAGATATACCAAACATTGTCGCCTTTAAGGCGCTGCAAACCAACGGTTTGGGCTTGGATGTGAAAGGTACTATAGTTGATGATAAGAATCAGCAGGTTGGTACATTTTCGTCGCAGCATTTAGGTATGGGCAAGTTTACTTTCGCCCCGGCAGTAAACGCTATTTACAAAGCGAAAATAGAATTTCCTGACGGTACAAAAGGCACTTATCAGTTGCCAAGGGTAACCAATAGCGGTATAACGCTGGCTGTAAACAATAGTAATGCTACATCATTAATATTACAACTTAACGCCAGCCAAACCTATTTCGAGAAGCATAAGAACCAGGCATATTATATCATCGCCAAGACCGGCGGGTATGTAATGTTTGCAGCGCAGGCTTTCCTTAACAGTCAAACTTACAGCGCTACAATCCCAAAAAGCAAATTTAAAACAGGGGTACTACAGTTAACGTTATTGTCTACCGCGGGTGATCCTTTAAGCGAGCGTTTAGTTTATATAGATCATAACGACCCACTGAACATATCTTTAAGCACAGACAAACCTTCTTATTTAACAAGACAAAAAGTTTTGATGAAGGCGGCTACCAAATTTGGTGACAAACCTGCCGAAGCAAATATGTCTGTCTCGGTAGTTGACGAAAGCAAAGTAGCCTACAACGATAACCAGGCTACCACCATTGCCAGCTATCTGTTGCTCACCAGCGATATATCCGGTTACGTAGAACAACCCAATTACTACTTTGGTACGCCGAGCGCTAAAAAGGCAGATGACCTTGACGTTTTGATGCTAACCCAAGGCTTCAGGCAGTTTACATTCTTCGACATTGTAGATAACAAAATACCGCCGATTAGGATGTTGGCCGAACAGGGTATTAATCTTACAGGCACGCTTAGAAAATTTAATGGCATGCCTGTGTTTAAAGGAAACGTGCGGCTAATCATTCCGGATAAAGGGATTTCTGCTGAAACGATAACCGATGCAGATGGCAATTTTATTTTTAGAAATGTAGTATTTACAGATTCTTCAAGTGTGACTATTAACGCACGTAATAACGTTGATGCCCATAATCTTAAATTGACCATGAATGCCGACTTCTATCCGGCAGTCACCAAACAACAGAATTTTGCCGATGAGATGCCCAATATTGATAGCGTGCTGAATGTTTACGTAAAAAACAGCGAAAGGCAATATCAAACCAACCGGGTACTTAAAGAAGTTGTGATCAAGGCATCTACAAAAAAGAAAATAGATCATACAACATATCCCGCGTTAAGTGGCCTCTCTAACATGCCGGATCACGTGCTGGATGGTGAGCAGCTTAAGGGTTGTAATAATTTACTGGCTTGTTTACCCTCTATGTTAATGGGGATCATGTATCGCGATAATAATTTTTACTTTGCCAGGGACTATAACTTGGGTAATACCAAGCCGATACAGTTTTACGCGCGTGGTTTACAGGTTGATGTTAGCTATCTGTCGACGCTTGACCCTAAAAGCATCGAGTCTATAGAGTCTTTTAGCAGCGATGGTTTTACGGGTATTAACAAGATGACCGACACCCACGGCGTCGTAGTAATCAACTTGAAAGAACAGCCAAAGGGTACTAAAATTAGCCTTGATGAATTGAAGCGTATGCTGCCCGAGCCTAATGTGGTTTCATTTACGCCTAAAGGTTATGTAAAAACAAGACAGTTTTACTCGCCTAAATATGAGGTGACACGTGCCGTGCAAAACAGCGATTTACGCAGCACCATATTCTGGAACCCGAATGTACTGTCAGATAAGCTAGGCAATGCGGCGTTTAGTTTTTATACTTCAGACGGGCGCGGTACATACAAAGCGGTAATTGAAGGTATAGACAAAGACGGCAATTTGGGCAGAACGGTTTATAAATTTACCGTTAAATAGTATGCGGTTTAATAGGGTGGTGCCGATGTTATCGTTGGTGCTGATGTTTGGCTTATCTGCATTAGCGCAAGACAGCAGTATTTATAAGCATCGCGTTAAGCAAGCCGATATTGCATTAAAGCACGATTACCCTTTACCCGGTGAGGTATTGAAACTTGGCAAAGAATTAGGCTTGTCTGCAGAGCAATTAAATAAGCTTAAAAGTGTTCAAAGCACGCTTGATTTGAAAGAGCGTGAGACGGGTATCTCCGCGGCACGTAACGAAAAGATGCTGGATAGCTTATTTCGCACCGGTAAGGTAAATGAAGGTGTTATCATCTTCTACACCAACCGTTATGGGCTTTACGAGGGCGAATATCGCGGCGCTGTGCTTCTGGCTTGTCATCAAACGCATAAATTGCTAACACCGGCACAGCTAACTAAGCTAAAAAGTCTGCAAAACCATAATTGATTATTGCAGTTTAAATTTATGTAATTTAGCAGCCCGTCTGCGGTTGGCATCTTTATTTGTGTTGAGATAGCCGATCAGTAAAAGACTTACCGCTTATGAAAATTAGTTTCGATTTCGAGAAGCCGCTGGCAGAACTGCAGCAGCAGATAGAAAAAATAAAACAGGTTGAAGACAAAACAAAAGTTCCGATGGGTGCTACCCTGGCAGAGCTGGAAGATAAGTTTGAGACCACCAAAAAGCAAGTGTACGCCAACCTTACCGGCTGGCAAAAGGTGCAGATATCGCGCCATGCAGAGCGCCCTTACACATTGCAATACCTGGAGCTGATGTGCGATGATTTTATTGAATTGCACGGCGACCGCACAGTAGGCGACGACAAGGCCATTATTGGTGGCTTTGGTTCAATTGGTGGCCACACCGCCATGTTTATAGGCCACCAAAAAGGCCGCAACACAAAGGAAAGACAATACCGCAATTTCGGTATGGCCAACCCCGAGGGTTACCGCAAGGCTTTACGCCTGATGAAAATGGCCGAAAAATTTAATAAGCCTATCATTACGCTGATAGATACCCCGGGCGCATTCCCCGGACTGGAAGCGGAAGAACGCGGGCAAGGGGAGGCCATAGCCCGTAACTTGCTGGAGATGTCTGTGCTTAAAGTGCCTGTCATTTGCGTGGTGATTGGCGAAGGTGCGTCAGGCGGTGCGATAGGTATTGGCATTGGTGACAAAGTTTATATGCTGGAGCATACCTGGTATTCTGTAATTTCTCCGGAGTCATGCTCATCTATTTTATGGCGCAGCTGGGACTACAAAGAAAAAGCTGCCGAGGTGTTGAAACTTACATCGGGCGAGATGCTGAAAAACAAATTGATAGACGGTATAATCAAAGAACCACTTGGCGGCGCACACCAGGACGCTATAGCGATGGCGGCGACCTTGAAAAAGCAATTGCTTAAAGATTTGAAATCCCTACAGGAAAGAAACATCGACGAACTGGTGAACGAGCGCGTAGACAAATTTACGTCTATGGGCGTAGTTTATGATGAAGATGTTGCTCCTGCGGAGTAGATGCGCAGATGTGCTGATGAGTAAAATGTGCACATGTGAAAATTTAATTGACTTCCTCGTTTAAATTAGGAGGGTTTAATTCCCCTCTTGAGAGGGGTAGGGGTGTGTTCTTTATTAGCAACACTAATTAAAATACAAAGGAGTAGCCGGCGGCTTATTCCCTTTTTTATTGGCGAGGTGTTTCACTGTTTCGCCTGAAACAGTGTTTCAAAAGTGTTTCATACTTTTAAGTATCTGACACGATAATGCTTTTTGCTAATTTTCAACGTGTTACAGCGTTTACCTGCAAGCACTACTTTGTCAGTATGACACTGTTTTTGCCAGTTTTTCGATGACAAACTGGTGCCACTGAAACAGCCGTACCTATCAGACAACTATGAGAATTTCTCCTGAGCATAGGCAGCCGGAAAGCTTGCGCGTTAGCGCCCTTGTTGGTGTTGTCACCAACAAGTTGTGTTCAAACTGTATTTACCTCTCCCCAACCCTCTCCGAAGGAGAGGGAGCCGAAAGTGAATCTCAAATCAATGCTATCGTAAGCGTGGATGTGGCTTAAACTACCCAACCTAATAGGAAGACAACCCTACCTTAATTTCGGAACCTTATTCAGTATTATCGTCTAAATTATAAATCGCTGAATCTCTCATTTTTATTCATTCATTCTATCACTCACTAATTCATTCATTCTATCACTCACTCATTCTATCATTCCCTCATTTATCTCCTTGTTTAAATGTCTATAACTTTCGTGCCTTAATGTCAGGCCGAATGCCGAAATTGCCTTAACAACCTATTAGAAATTTTATTTGTGGCAGTTGATAAACTATTTGCGCTGCCACGCACTCTAATAAAGAGTTAGTAAATTGAATTTGCGGGCAATCCGTCAAATAAATTATCGTTTTATTGCAATAATTGATAGATTGCCACCGCACAAAAAGCATAACCGGGAGCCGGCGTAAACTTGGCAATATTGTTGTCAATGCTAGTGTCAGGTCCTGCGAGCATATAAGTTTCAGGGCCGTTTAAAATTTATTCGAAAGGTTTTTATGGAAGCAAAATTTTCGCCGCGTGTTAAAGACGTTATCACCTACAGCAGGGAAGAAGCGCTTAGACTTGGCCACGATTATATAGGTACCGAGCATCTGCTGCTGGGGCTTATACGCGATGGCGATGGTATGGCTATTAAGCTGCTTAGGGGGCTTAACGTTGATACTACCCGTTTGCGCCGTGCTGTTGAAGATGCTGTTAAAGGCACAACAGGCACAAACATGAATGTGGGTAATATCCCGCTGACTAAACAAGCAGAGAAAGTATTAAAGATCACTTACCTGGAAGCAAAGATATTTAAGAGCGACGTGATAGGTACAGAGCATTTGTTACTGTCTATCCTCCGTGACGAGGATAATATTGCCTCTCAGTTATTGACACAGTTCCACGTTAATTACGAGATATTTAAAAATGAAGTGGAATCGCACAAAAACAACGTTACAGACGAGATGCCGGGTTCATCTACAGGTGGCGACGACGATTTTAAAGATGAAGAATCGTTCAGCCAGCCAAAAAAGGTGTCGGACATTAAATCTAAAACGCCCGTTCTTGACAACTTTGGCCGCGATTTAACCCGCGCTGCCGAAGATGGTAAACTCGACCCGATAGTTGGCCGTGAAAAAGAGATAGAGCGCGTATCGCAGATCCTGTCGCGCCGTAAAAAGAATAACCCTATTTTAATAGGTGAGCCTGGTGTGGGTAAATCTGCCATTGCAGAGGGTTTAGCATTGCGTATTGTTCAGCGAAAGGTGTCGCGCGTATTATTTAACAAACGTGTGGTAACGCTTGATCTGGCTTCCCTTGTGGCAGGTACCAAATACCGAGGCCAGTTTGAAGAGCGTATGAAAGCCGTGATGAATGAACTGGAAAAATCGCCGGACGTGATCCTTTTCATTGATGAGATACACACCATTGTAGGCGCGGGCGGTGCTTCGGGCTCACTTGATGCATCAAACATGTTTAAACCTGCTTTGGCACGTGGCGAGATACAATGCATTGGCGCTACAACGCTTGATGAGTACCGTCAGTACATTGAGAAAGATGGTGCTTTGGACCGCCGTTTCCAGAAGGTAATGGTTGAGCCGGCTTCGCCCGATGAAACCATTGAGATTTTGACCCGCATTAAAGACAAGTACGAAGAGCACCATGGCGTAACTTATACTGACGAGGCCATTAAAGCTTGTGTTGCTTTAACCGCGCGCTATATTACCGACAGGTTTTTACCTGATAAAGCTATAGACGCTTTGGACGAATCTGGCTCACGCGTTCACCTGACCAATATCCACGTGCCGCAAAACATTTTGGATATTGAGCAAAAGATAGAGCAAATTAAGGTTGAAAAGAACCGCGTTGTACGCAGCCAGAAATATGAAGAAGCGGCTAAACTGCGTGATACCGAAAAGCATTTGTTAGAAGAGTTGGAGCAGGCCAAAGGCGTTTGGGAGGCCGAAACAAAATCTAAACGCTATACCGTTACAGAAGAAAACGTTGCCGAAGTTGTAGCGATGATGACCGGTATACCGGTACAGAAAGTTGGCCAGGGCGATAGCCAGAAATTGCTGCAGATGACAGAGAGCATTAAAGGTAAGATCATCGGTCAGGATGACGCGGTTAAGAAATTAACCAAAGCCATTCAGCGTACTCGTGCCGGGTTGAAAGACCCGAAGAAGCCGATAGGTTCATTCATTTTCTTAGGCCCTACCGGTGTTGGTAAAACAGAACTGGCAAAAGAACTTGCCCGCTTTATGTTTGATACCGAGGACGCGCTGATACAGATAGACATGAGCGAGTACATGGAAAAATTCGCCGTGTCGCGCTTGGTAGGTGCGCCTCCGGGCTATGTAGGTTATGAAGAAGGCGGACAATTAACAGAAAAAGTACGCCGCAAGCCTTACGCAGTAGTGTTGCTGGACGAGATAGAAAAAGCACACCCTGATGTGTTTAACATCCTGTTACAGGTATTGGATGAAGGCCAGCTAACCGACTCACTGGGCCGTAAGGTCGACTTTAGGAACACCATTATCATCATGACGTCTAACATTGGCGCACGCCAGTTGAAAGACTTTGGTCAAGGTGTTGGTTTCAGCACAACTGCTAAAACTAACCAGGCAGACGCGCACTCGAGAGGTGTGATAGAGAATGCTTTGAAGCGAGCCTTTGCGCCGGAGTTCTTGAACCGCGTTGATGATGTAATCGTGTTCAATTCATTGAGCAAAGAAGACATCTTCCAGATCATCGATATTGAACTGGCTGGCTTATTTGACCGTATCAACGGTTTAGGCTACAAAATCGAGCTTACTTTGAACGCTAAAGAGGTGATCGCCGATAAAGGTTACGATTCGCAATTTGGAGCCCGCCCGCTAAAACGTGCTATCCAGAAATACCTGGAAGACCCGATTGCCGAAGAGATACTTAAAGGCGAACTTGGTGAAGGCGATACCATGCTGATAGATTTTGATAAAGATGCAGATGGCATAGTGATCACCGCCAAAGGTGCCGACAAAGGCACGCCAAAGCAAGAAGAAGAGCAGCAATAATTTTTTGTTGTTATACAATAGCAAAGCCTCCCGGCAGTTAATGCAGGGAGGCTTTTTTTATGAGTAATAATAAGCAGGCAACAAATTTGTCATTGCGAGGTACGAAGCAATCTCGTAGTTTTCAGGTGTATAACTTTTGTGCCGCTGTTGGTGTTGTCACCAACAGCTACCTAAACTTGTTGGTAACAACACCAATAAGGGCGTGTAGAGGAAAAAATAGTAAGCGCGTCATTGCGAGCAACGCGAAGCAATCCCCGATTAGTTGATCGAGTCTGTAAGTAGGGATTGCCCCGTCGGCCGATTGCAATCGGGACTTCTCGCAATGACGGTTTAATGAATAATTTGGTCAAATGTTCAGCATATTAAAAAAAGAGATCGTTTTATATTTAAGCTCGCTGGTAGCATACGTTACCATTGGGATTTTCCTTATTGTGCTGGGCTTGTTCCTTTGGGTTTTCCCCGATACCAGCATCCTGGCCTATGGGTACGCAACGCTCGACAGCCTGTTTAGCACCGCTCCATACTTGTTTATGTTTTTAGTGCCGGCCATTACCATGAGGTCGCTGGCTGAGGAGCGTAAGGAAGGAACATTTGAATTACTTGCTACCCGGCCCATTACGTTTAGCCAAATTATTACAGGCAAATTTTTAGCCTGCGTATTATTGGTGCTATTTGCATTGCTGCCTACCTTGGTTTATTATTATTCGGTTGGCGTGCTGGGCAATCCGCAATGGAATATTGATGGTGGCGAAGTAGCCGGGTCTTACATAGGCTTGTTTCTTTTAGGGGCGGCATTTGTGGCGGTAGGCCTTTTTGCATCAGCCATCACTAAAAACCAGATCATCGCGTTTACTGTGGCCGTTTTTTTATGCTTCTTTTTTTTCAGTGGTTTTGATTCGCTAAGCGGACTGCTTTCACTACAGGATACGTCTATCGCTGACCTGGGCATCAATTCGCATTACGCGTCCGTTAGCCGCGGTGTTTTAGATACCCGCGACCTGTTTTATTTTGTAGCGCTCACATCGTTTTTTTTATTGCTGGCACTGCTTGCATTAAAGCAACAAATGCAGCGCAAAGCATTTAAGCGCGACACCGGCATTTTTGCAGGCATAACAGTTGCGGCTGTCATTTTAACTTTCACACTTTTTACCCGTGTGGACTTTACTGCCGATAAACGCTTCACACTCTCTGCAGTGAGTCGCAATATGGTTGACAGCTTGCGCGAACCTGTGAAAGTTACCGTTTACCTGCAAGGCGATAACCTGCCTGCAGGGTTCAAGCGCTTGCAAGGCGCCACACGCGACATGCTAAACGATTTGCAGGCCTATAGTCATCGCCGATTGCTGTTCAGGTTTGTCGATCCGTTAAAAGGGTTGGACCAGGCCGGGCAGGATACCGTTATAAAAAACATGGTGGGAGCGGGTATAGAGCCAACCAACCTGTCAGTGAAAACAGATGACGGGCTGATACAAAAACTGATCGTCCCGGCGGCGGTCGTTTCATCAGGCGAAAATGAGATACCCGTCAATTTACTGCAGCGCCGGATTGGTCTTAGTGATGATGAGGTATTGAATAATTCGATACAAAACCTTGAATACGCTTTTGCATCGGCGATAAAGAAAGCGACGACCGGCGGAAGGCCGCAGTTGGGCATAACAGAAGGCCACCACGAACTGGATAATAACCAGCTTAAGGGCGCCATCGACGCCTTGTCTGCAAACTTCTATGTTGGCAGGGTAGACCTAAGTAAAATTGCACTAAAGGATCTGTTAAAGCTGAAACTTTTGGTGATAGCCAAGCCAGACAAGCCATTTACTGAAGCTGAGAAATTTAAAATAGACCAGTACCTGATGCATGGCGGTAACATCATCTGGAGCATAGACCAGGTAAGCGCCGAGCTGGACAGCATGCGCCGCCATGGCGGTACGCAGCTGGCTTTCCCAAAACAACTGAACCTCGACGATCAGCTATTCACTTATGGTGTACGTATCAATTATGATCTGATAGCCGACTTGAACAGCTCGCAGATACCCATTGCAACCGGAAGCAGCGGCGGGCAGGCGCAAATACAAATGGTACCCTGGTTGTTTAATCCGCTATTGATGCCAACGTCGCAAAATCCTATTGTCAAAAATGTGGACGGCATCAGCACACAATTTATCAGCACCATTGATACGCTTGACGTTAAAGGCATTAAAAAGACGGTGCTGCTTACTACATCGCCATACAATAACAAAATTGGCGCGCCGCATACCATATCACTGGACGCTGTGGCGCAGCAGCCCGACGTGAAAGCATTTCAAAACAAGCCTAAAATGGTTGCTGTTTTACTGGAGGGTAGCTTTAAGTCGGATTTTAAAAACCGACCTATGCCCGACAGCGTAAAAGATGCAGGAGAGGTGCTTTCCAAGAGCAAACCCGCAAAGATGATCGTCATCAGCGATGGTGATATTTTCAAGAACCAGGTGGCTGCTGATGGCTCGGCTTACCCACTCGGTTTTGACCATTATACACAGCAAACATCGGGCAACAAAACGCTGCTGTTGAACATGGTAGACTACCTTACCGGCGATACGCGCCTGATTGCCTTGCGTAACAAAGAGGTAAAACTTAGGGTATTGGATAAAGCTCGCGTAAGGAGCGAAAAGTTGTGGTGGCAATTAGTTAATAACATAGTCCCGGTTGCCTTAGTGTTGATATTTGCTATTTTTCAACATTATATAAGGCGGCGAACGTATGCCCATTAATTTTTTTACTTTTGATAGAACTAATTCCCTAAGGAAATGAGATTTATTGTTTCGACCTCAACTTTACTAAAGCAATTGCAGTCGGTAAGCGGCGCATTGAGCAACAGTACGGTTTTACCCATACTCGAAAACTTTTTATTTGAAATAAAAGACGGTGTGCTCACTATATCTGCAACAGATCTGCAGACCAGCATGACCACTTCGCTTTCTGTTGAAGCTAAAGAAAACGGCCGCATCGCTATACCATCGCGCATATTGTTAGATACGCTAAAATCATTGCCGGAGCAGCCTATAGCGTTCTCTGTGGATGAAAAAACATTCGCGGTTGAGATTAACGCCGGCGATGGTAAATACAAACTGAGTGGCGAGAACGGCGACGATTTCCCTAAGATTCCCGTGGTTGAAAATGCATCGTCGGTTAATTTACCGGCATCTGTATTGGCAGAAGCAATCAATAAAACCATTTTCGCGGTTAGTAATGACGAATTGCGCCCGGCGATGACAGGTGTATACGCCCAGCTCACTACTTCTTCTTTTACATTCGTGGCAACAGACGCGCATAAATTGGTGCGTTACCGCCGTAAGGACGCCAAGGCCGATGCAACCACCTCTTTCATCCTGCCTAAAAAAGCATTGAATTTGTTGAAGTCTTCTCTGCCGTCTGACGATGTGAACGTTGCTATTGAATATAACAACACAAGCGCGTTCTTCAAATTCGGCAACATCAATCTGGTTTGCCGTTTAATAGACGAGCGTTACCCGGATTATGAAGCTGTTATCCCGCAGAATAACACCAACAAACTGACAATTGACCGTCTGGCGTTCTTAGGCTCTCTAAGCCGTGTAGCAATATATGCCAACAAAACAACGCACCAGGTAAGGTTAAAGATCACCGGCAGCGAGCTAAATATATCATCAGAAGATATCGATTTTGCTAATGAAGCGCACGAGCGTTTGGCATGCCAGTATGAGGGTGACGATCTGGAAATTGGTTTCAACGCGCGTTTCCTTATAGAGATGTTGCGTAACCTTGCTTGCGAAGAAGTTAACCTCGAAATGTCGACCCCTAACCGTGCAGGCTTGTTATTGCCTGTTGGCGGTGATGAAAACGAAGACGTGCTCATGCTGGTTATGCCGGTAATGCTTAACAGCTATGCGTAAACCAAGCGATAAAATATAAGAAGGTCCGGCCAATTCAAAAGCCGGACTTTTTTGTTTGCAGACAATAAAAGATATTTGCGCCTGTTATATTACAGGCGGTTGTGTAAATGAAGGTAAGGCATCTGTTTTTTCTGATAGCAATTATTGCAGGATTTAGTTCGTGCAAGCCGTCTTATGATGTGGTACCGGCGACAGGTCTCCCCAGCTATCTGAATGTGATCAACAGCACGCAGGATACCATAAATATTTTTTTAAATGGCACCCGCCAAAATAACACCACAACCATCTTCCCATTAGGAAATACCAACTATCTGAATGTCGCTAGTGGCACCAATAATTTCGACTTCCGCAGAAATGGATCGCCCGTAATGTTATTTAGCAAAACACTGGCCTTAAAGGACACCACTTACCAAACCGTGTTCGTGTGCGGAGAATCTGCCGATAAAGCGTTTATTACCCGTGATACATTGAAATCCAGCACTATCGGTGCAAGGGTTAGATTTGTAAACACCGCTGATGGTGCGGGCAGCCTGGATCTCTCTATTAATGATGTCTTCACCGCACGCGGGTTTGCATTCCAAAAGTTAGGCGGCTATGCAGATGTTGCCGCGGGCACTACATCGTTGAAAGTTTATTATACAGGGACAACCATCCCGGCAGCGACCAAAACTGTGGCGTTAACCACAGGTTCGCTATATACTGTATATGTTAAAGCTACGTCTGTCGCTACGGGTAAGCCCATAATTACAATCGGTTTGTTTGGGAAATAGAATGGGCAGAACAGGTAAATATATTTTCAATATAATGGCGCTTTTATTTGCGGCCTTCCTGGTAATTCCTGCTTTTACAAGTTGCAAGAAGACCACTGATACAACCACCACATCTGCTATTAGCAGCACGCGCTTACGCATAGCAAACCTCAGCCCCGATCTTTTGCCGGTTAATTTGTATATCAATAATCAGCCGGTAAATAATTTTCTTACACCATACAGATACCCAACACCTTCCCAATATTTTTATCTGCTAAATATTGGCGTTCCGCTACAAATACGGTCGGCAGGTGGTACACAATCCACCGTTGCAGAGGACGACGTAAACCTCACTACCAGCAATGCCAAGTTCACGTTCCTGGTAACGGGCTTACGGGCTGATAGCACCATCCGTACCATCTTTCTGGTAGACACAACAAGCACTCCCGCTATAGGACAAGGCAAGGTGCGGTTTGTAAATGCCTCACCAAGGTCTGTTAGCCTGGATATTTATGCCAACGGCACTAAGCTAGTCCCTAACGGGGTTAATTATCTCAGCGCTTCTAACTTTGTTGCCTTACCCGCGGGCAATTACGATATCAGGGTCTATTTAAAAGGCGACCAGACCAATATTCTGAAAGAGATTAATCCGTTTACTGTTCAGGATAGCCGCATTTATTCTATATACGCGCATGGATTAGTCGGCCGTACAGATACCTCTGCATTTGCCTTAGACACGCTTATCCATAGATAGGGTTTACCGAATATTTTTAGCTTTGCGTAAAATTTAGCCTGTGGAAGTTGTAAAAAGCATCATAGATTTTGTACTCCATATTGATAAGCACCTTAGCCCTGTCATAAGCGAGTACAGGAGCGGTACCTACCTTATCTTGTTCTTCATTATTTTTGCCGAAACGGGTTTTGTAGTGACACCATTCCTTCCAGGCGATTCGCTGCTATTTGCCGCGGGCGCGTTGATAGCGGCAGGCGATACAGGCCTGAATATCTATTTACTCACTTTGATCTTGGTTTTCGCCGCCATATTGGGCAATACGGTCAACTACTTTATCGGGCAGTATTTGGGGATGGCCGTCTTCAAACCCGGAAATAAGATCCTGAAACTGGAGTACTACCATAAAACAGAAGCCTTTTTCGCGAAGCATGGTTCGTTAGCGGTTATCCTGAGCAGGTTTATCCCTATCATACGTACAGTAGCACCTTTTGTGGCGGGCGTGGGCAAAATGCCCTTTGCGCGCTATACCCTTTACAATATTATTGGTGGTACAGCATGGATAATTCTATTCCTGTTTGCAGGCTTTATGTTCGGTAACCTGCCATTCTTTAAGCAGCATTTCTCGATCGTTACGATTGCAATTGTACTGATCTCATTAGTGCCGGTAGTTATTGGATTGATAAACGCGCGTAAGGAGAAAAACGCTTAGTTATTTCGCTTGTCTCCTCTTCGGAGAGGGGCGGTGTGAGACCTAAAAGCCACCTCTTCACTATCAGTCTTAAAATGCTCCACTTTGGTTGGGTGCTTATCTATCAACTTATCCAAATTAGGCTGACCAGCATCTACCCATGCCGAGTACCAAAAGCTGCCAACGGATAATATTGCACTGCGCATTCGGCGCTCAACCATTCCATGCATTAGTTTGTTGTATGCCGCACAATATTCGGGAGAGTAATCGGTAACCTTGCGCTCGCCGCGTTGCATTTGCGCATATTTTTTATTTGCCGGGAAAGTTTTGTTAAGTTGCTTCTCTAGCAAGACAACAGAATCCACGCACTTGAATGAACTGCGGCAGATGATAAAAGCCTGCGAAAGCGGATTGTCTATGTAACGCGCCTTGCCGGCATACAAGCGATAACGGCTGTAGAACTGCTCGGGCAGGCGGCTCTCCCAAAGCGCATGTAACCCTTTCTGATTAGTTAGCTGGCCGTCGTAATTCATGGTAGTGTGTAACGGCACAGAAGCGTCGGCAACATAATGGCCTAAATCGGCAGACGTATGCAATATGCGCGATGTGTCATGGGCCTTAAATGCCCGCACCAATTTGTAGTACTGATATTGTATAGTCCACGGCACGGTGCCGTATTTGATCACGGTATCTTTGCTATACTTTGCCGTTACATCCGCCCATTTATGCGGAATAGTTCTGAAGGGTGTTTTGCCATAAAAATCGGCATCAAGAAAATGGCGCGGCGCTTCTGTGCTGTCAACGTACCGGCGCTTGTCGGCACTAACGGCATGTTCTGTTAAATAAGCAATGTTGGCCCGATAAAACCCTGCCATGCCTTTTGGTAAAGTAAATACTGCTAAATGGTTGATCTTGTAATGCGCAAAGAAGCCCCATGACGTAAAAAGGGTAAGCGTGATTAATGCGAGAACAAGGCGGATAACGGGTTTCACTAAATCAAAGCTATACTTTGTTTTCTAAGACCATGCTGTTAATGTTACTTTTCTTGACCATCAAGAAAAATAACCAGAAGAACCCGCCGCTGCACCCTGTGCTACAAGTGTTTGAGCAAGTTTCAGTTGCCGTGGCTACCGCACAGACTGAGGTGGCATTTTTTCGGTTATGTAAATGCAGCGCTGATATTTTTGTTAGTTTGCGTTAGCGATTGCAGCGGTTACCGCCTGCGGCGAAGCCGCGGGAGTATGAGCGGAAAGCGCGGGCCGTAACGCGGCAGCGCCCAAAATTAAAATAACACACCCCTATCCCCTCTCAAGAGGGGAATTCTTAATTTATTTTAGAACTCACCTTCGAGACTATAATACTGACTATGACAAACTATTAATTGAGGCAGCTAAATAAAATTCTTCCCTGCGCTCTGAACGACAGCCGCGTATACCAAATTCTACCTTTAAAAATTTTTAAAATCGCATTTGATTATAAAAACTATTCGTCTTATATTTGCAGTCCGAAAAATAAAGAACGAAGTTAAGCTACAATGGCAAATCATAAATCATCGATAAAAAGGATCAGAGCTAACGCTGCGAAGCGTCTGCGCAACAGGTACCAGGCTAAAACCACCCGTACCGCTATCAAAAAATTAAGGGCTTCTACTACTAAGGCAGATGCTACACCTCTTTTGTCTAAAGTGATCTCTATGCTTGACCGTTTGGCTAAAAAGAACGTGATTCACAAAAACAAAGCTTCTAACAATAAATCTAAGCTGACTAAATTTGTTAATGGTTTAGCTTAAGCTTTAAAATCTAAATATTTGAAAAGGGATAGTGTGAAAACACTGTCCCTTTTTTGTTGCACCAAATTTTGATACCTTACCCGTGTGGAACCTTACGAAAATAAGATCAGTATTAAGAACTGGGCAGAGGATGACCGCCCGCGTGAAAAGCTAAGCACCCAGGGGCGACGGTCTTTAAGTGATGCTGAACTGATAGCCATTTTGATAGCTTCGGGAAATAGGGATGAGAGCGCGGTTGAGCTAAGCAAGCGCATTTTGCACCACTACGGCAACGACCTGCAAAAAATGGGAAAGGTGTCCATTGCCGAACTATGCAAGTTTAAGGGCATCGGCGAAGCAAAGGCCATTTCCATAATCGCGGCACTAGAGCTGGGCCGCCGCCGCGACGAGACAGAAGTTAAGGCGCCGGAAATAGTAACAAGTAGTAACGCGGCATGGCAATACCTTAAACGTTATATGGTAGACCTGGCGCACGAGGAGTTTTGGATCGTACTCATTGGCCGCAACAACCGGATTTTGGGGAAGGAACTGATCAGCAAGGGGGGACTTTCTGCCACTGTTGCCGATCCGCGCATTATCTTTCACCTTGCAATACAGCACCAGGCCACCTCATTAATACTGGCGCATAACCATCCATCCGGCAATAAGAAACCAAGTCAGCAGGATATAGACCTTACAAAAAAACTATACGCCGCAGGAAAACTGCTTGACATTAACATCTTCGACCATATAATCGTTACTGATACGGGTTACTTCAGCTTCGCGGATGAAGGGTTGTTTTAATGAACCAAAAGAGTTTCTTTATTTTAAGATAAAAATCAATCCTTCATCCTCTTCATGAATAACATGCAAAGTATCTGTTCTTGCAGGTTTAAATAGTTTGTCGCCCTTTACCAATCTAAATTGATACACAGGAAAGGAGCTATCGCCAAATAGATCATAACTCACGCCCTTAATAAATACCCTGTAAATATTTGCCGACTTATTTACGCTATCAACAACGCCAATAATTTTTGTGTCGAAATATTGACTGTGATGTTTACAAGAGAAGAAAAAAGTTAATAAAGACGCGATTACTATTAAGTTGAAATATTTCATTGCTTTCTTTTTATTCGAATTTGCAAATAATTTCTACAGCATTATTTTATAATAAACAACTATGCGCGCATCCGCACATTAACTTATTTGCGAATAAAAGTCTCCCCTACTGGGGGAGATTTAGAGGGGGCTTTTCTTTATCTTTGCGGCAATGAAGATCTCTTACAATTGGCTCAAAGAGTTTATACATACCGATAAAACACCGTGGGAAATTTCGCAGATATTGACAGGCACCGGCCTTGAGGTCGAAAGCCTGGAAAAAGTACAGGCCATCCCGGGCGGACTGGAAGGCTTGGTGATCGGCTATGTTAAAGACTGCACCCAGCACCCAAATGCAGACCGTTTGCGTGTTACCCATGTTGATGTAGGCACGGGCGAAGCCCTGCAAATTGTTTGCGGCGCGCCAAACGTTGCCGCAGGCCAAAAGGTGGTAGTTGCTGTTGTGGGTACAACGGTTTACCCAACAGCGGGCGAACCATTTAAGATCAATAAATCAAAAATACGCGGCGAGGTTTCTGAAGGGATGATCTGTGCCGATGACGAAATAGGTTTAGGTACTTCGCACGAGGGCATTATGGTATTGCCCGATAATGCCCAGGTTGGCACATTAGCTAAAGATTATTTTAGCCTTAACGACGACCATTTATACGAGATAGGCCTTACCCCCAATCGTGCCGATGCTGCATCGCACCTGGGTACGGCGCGTGATGTTGCCGCCTTTTTGAAGCTACCGGTTACTCAGCCCAATGTTGATACTTTCGCTATAGATAATACCGATAGAATTATCCCTGTTGAAGTGGAAAGCAAAGCATGCGTGCGCTACAGCAGCCTTACTATATCGGGCATTACGGTTAAAGAGTCGCCGCAGTGGTTAAAGGACAGGCTGGCGGTTATCGGTGTCCGAGCGATAAACAATGTGGTAGATGCCACTAATTATGTGCTGCATGAATTGGGTCAGCCCTTGCATGCTTTTGATGCCGATAAAATAACAGGTGGCAAGGTAGTAGTAAAAACTTGCCCGGAGGGTACACGTTTTGTTACCCTTGATGGCATTGAGCGTAAACTACATGCCGACGATCTGATGATCTGCAATACAGGCGAGCCGATGTGCATCGCGGGTGTATTTGGCGGCATCAGCTCGGGCGTGAGTGACACTACAACCAATATATTTTTAGAGAGTGCATACTTTAACCCCGTTACCGTTCGTAAAACTGCCAAACGTTTTGGCTTAAAGACAGATGCCTCCTTCCGTTTTGAGCGTGGAACCGATCCGGATATGACGGTATTTGCTTTGAAGCGCGCGGCTTTGCTGATCAAAGAAATTGCGGGCGGCGAAATTACTTCCGATATATCAGATATCTACCCTGCACAGGTTGAACCTTTCAAGGTCGACTTCAGTTACAAAAACGCGGTCAGGCTGATAGGCCAGGATATACCTGCCGCCGAAATAAAGGCGATCATTGAGGCGCTGGATATTAAGGTTGAGCAAGAATCCGCAGAAGGGTTGCTGCTATCCGTTCCGCCATATCGTGTGGACGTAACCCGCGAGGTTGACGTGATAGAAGAAGTGCTGAGGATTTATGGGTATAATAATATCCATATTCCAACGCAGATAAGGGCGTCATTGAACACCTCATCAAGGCCCGAAAAGGAAACAGTTCAACGCAGTATCTCAGAATTGCTGACAGCCAATGGTTTTAACGAGATGCTGGCTAATTCGCTTACCGCGTCTGAGTTTGCAACCGACCCCGACAATGCCGTAAAGATATTAAATCCACTAAGCAGCGACTTGGATATTATGCGCCAGTCGTTGCTGTACTCGGGTTTAGAGGCTATTGCTTATAACCAGAACCGCCGAAGTGCCGACCTTAAGTTTTATGAGTTCGGTAAGATCTATAATGTCAAGGAAGACAAATATGTTGAGTCGCGGCAATTATCGATCTTCGTTACCGGAGCCCAGCAAGCGGAACAGTGGGGGCAAAAGCAAAGTAAAGTATCGTTCTTTAACCTTAAAGGTATTGTCGACGAATTGGTTGAACGGTTGAAATTAAAGGACCTGACCACAGAAGATGCATCGGGTGATGATTTTACTTACGGTTTGCAGTATAATAACCGCGGTGGCAAAACCGTGGTGCAGTTTGGCGCCGTGAGTGCTGGTGCGTTAAAGAAGGCGGATGTAAATAATGAGGTATTCTACGCAGTGTTTAACTTCGACCTGATAATGTCGTCTGTGCAAAAGAACAACATTAAATTTCAGGATATACCAAAGTTCCCGTCGGTGCGCCGCGACCTGTCTATGCTGGTAGATAAAAACGTTTCTTTTAACGATCTGAAAAATATCGCACAAAAAACAGAACGAAAGCTGTTGAAAAACGTAAACGTATTCGATGTTTACCAGGGTGATAAATTGCCTGCCGGTAAAAAGTCGTACGCGTTAAGTTTTATTCTTCAGGATGAAGAGAAAACACTGACAGACAAAGCCATAGATGCCATAATGCAGAAATTAATTTATAACTTCGGTAAAGAGGCAGGCGCAGAAATACGGAAATAGTTTGATTTGCAGATTTGCAGATTTGCCGATGTGTAAATGTGCAGATGCAAAATGACGCGTTTTCCTAATCCAAAATTGAAAATTCGAAATTCGAAATCAAGAAATGTCAACCACCCAGCAGTTAGCGGCAATTACCCAAAAAACAGAACGCTTAATTGAGTTGTGCGCCGCCTTACAGCAGGAGAATGACCTGTTAAAGGCCGAAAGCGATCGCTTGGAAGCAGCTGTTGTAGATGGCAAGACAAGAGTGGTTGAGCTGGAAGAACGCTTGCGTGTACTTAAAGTTGCGAAGTCGTTTTCCGGAGGCGAAGAAAAAAGCCTTGACATGAAGAAAAAAATTAACGAATTTGTGCAGGAAATTGATAAGTGCATAGTATTGCTTAAAAAGTAATACGCGTAGTGAACATGTTCAATGGGAGATATCTCCATAAAAATAAATATAGCTGACAGGGTTTACCCGTTAAAGGTAAGCACAGACGAGGAAGAGATAATCAGGCGGGCGGCAAAGCTAATTAATGACAGCCTGAAGGAATATCAGGATAAATATGCGGTACGTGATAAGCAAGATCTGCTGTCAATGGCCGTATTACAATATGCAACAGCATCATTAAAGGCAGAGCGTAAAGTAACCGCAGAAGATACAGGGATAGCAGATGGTGTAGACAAACTGGACCAGATGCTTACAGCATTTTTTTCGAAGTAAGGCAAATATTTAGGGCATAAATTTAACCGTAGTTAAATTTTAAGTTCACTTGGCTAAGATCATGACAGTTGAAAGCGATAATCGCGTTCGATCAATTGACGGGCAGGCACTTAAAATTTGAGTACGGTTTTTTTATTTAATAACACTTTAACCAATTATATGACCACTTTACTGTATATCATCATCGGCTTGCTGATAGGCGCTGTTATAGGCGTTATCATTGGCCGCTATATGCTGCGCAAACTGTTCAAAGAACAGGAAGTAGCAGCGCAAGCCAAAGTAAAAAAGATCCTTAAAGATGCTGAGAGCAATGCCGAGATCATGAAAAAAGACCGCATGCTCGAAGCCAAAGAAAGATTTTTACAACTTAAAGCAGAGCACGAGCAGGAAATAAACGGCAAGAACAACGCCATGAACCAGCGCGAAAATCAGCTGAAGCAAAAAGAACAGTCGCTGAATGCCAAGCTGGATAATGCCACCCGCAAAGAAAGCGAAATGGACAACGTGCGTAAAAATTTAGAACGCCAGACAGAACTTGCCGTTAAAAAGCAAGAAGAGGTTGAAGCTTTAAAAAATCAGCATGTACAGCAACTGGAAGCTATTGCCGGTTTAAGCGCCGAGGATGCTAAGAATCAGTTGATAGATACCCTGCGCGAAGAAGCACGCACAAAAGCCATGATGCAGATCAAAGACATTGTGGACGAGGCTAAACTAACCGCTACTAAGGAAGCTAAGAAAGTAGTTATTCAGACCATACAGCGTACCGCGACGGAGAGTGCTATAGAAAACACAGTTTCCATCTTCAATATCGAGAATGATGAGATCAAAGGCCGTATCATTGGCCGTGAAGGACGTAATATCCGTGCGTTGGAAGCTGCTACCGGTATCGAGATCATTGTGGATGACACCCCTGAAGCTATTATCCTTTCAGGATTTGATCCTGTGCGCCGCGAGATAGCCCGTTTGGCTATGCACCGCCTGGTGACTGACGGCCGTATCCACCCTGCCCGAATCGAGGAGGTTGTTGCTAAAACTAAAAAGCAGATAGAAGAGGAGATCGTTGAGATAGGTGAGCGCACCGTAATTGACCTGGGCATACATGGCCTTCACCCTGAGCTGATCAGAATGGTTGGACGTATGCGCTACCGCTCGTCATATGGTCAAAACCTGCTGCAGCACTCTCGCGAGGTAGCCAACTTCTGCGCTACTATGGCAGCGGAGCTTGGACTGAACGTAAAATTAGCTAAGCGTGCAGGCTTGTTACATGACATTGGTAAGGTGCCTGATGATAACCCCGAATTGCCGCACGCTATTCTTGGCATGCAGCTAGCCGAAAAATACAAAGAGAACCCTGAGGTTTGCAACGCCATCGGCGCCCACCACGACGAGATAGAGATGACTTCGATGATCTCGCCTATCATCCAGGCTTGTGATGCTATTTCGGGCGCCCGTCCTGGTGCACGCCGCGAGGTAGTTGAAAGCTATATCAAACGTTTGAAAGAACTCGAAGAATTGGCTTTGTCGTATCCGGGTGTCGAAAAAACATTTGCGATACAGGCAGGTCGCGAGTTACGGGTTGTAGTTGAAAGCGAAAAAATCACCGATGCGCAGTCTGAAGTTTTAGCGGCTGACATCTCGAATCGCATTCAGACAGAGATGACTTATCCGGGTCAGATAAAGGTTACCGTGATCAGGGAGACCAGGTCTGTGGCTTTTGCCAAGTAAGAGGCAAAGTCCTAATCCGCTTTGTCATTGCGAGGAACGAAGCAATCCCGTAGCTAACGTCTGTGAATGCGACGAGATTGCCCCGCCATCAAAGATGGCTTGCAATGACACTCAGACATAAAATTGAAACAACAATCAAAAATACCTGATAAAACCATCGATGGTGCCCAACGCGCCATTGATGGTAATTTTGAGCGATACGATAATCTGCTTAAAGGCAGCACTATTATTATATTGTTTAGCATCTTAACGGTGCTGTTTTATTTTGGATTAATCGGCTTGTTGTGGACAATACCATTTCCGCATCTCAATTTTCTGCATAACTATAACGGATATTTTAACTGGGCGTCATTCGCTATCGCCGCGCTTATATTTTACTGGTACCGGCAATCACCCTTGCTGTCTTACCTACTATTACTCTTAATATTTGGAATCACTTACGGCGTAACGTTGGTCGAAGCTTCTCATCAACAAGGCGAGCTATCTACCCGCATCATCTACGCAGCCATGCTTTTTACTGGCGGGTTTGGGATCACAAGATTGCTTACGAAAAGACACTTAAATATTCTAAGCGGCATCTTAAATATCCCGTTATGGCTGGCGCGGTTTGTGATTAAGCCCATGTCTGCAAAATATTAACTCTGGCTGAGTTTTTTTGTGAGCAATTAACTTACGCTTAACATTCGGTTAAAACTTATCGGCGTAAATATAATCTGGTGTTAATGGTCAGTTAACACCATCTCCGAACCTTTGTGGCTAAATCAATCTCACAACTCCATGAAGAAGTTTTACTTTCTCCTATTATCCATTTTTGCTGTTCTGGCCGCTCAAACGGCGAGTGCGCAGTTAACAACCGCTACCGTTAGCGGTAAGGTTGTCGACGAAAAAGGCATTACCATGCCTGGTGTAACCGTTAATGCCGTTAACACAAGCACCGGCACACGTTACGGCACTCAAACAAACGTAGATGGACGTTATAGCATCGCAAATGCTAACCCTGGCGGGCCTTATACCATCACGGTCACTTTTGTAGGCTACAAAAAAGAAGTACGTGAAGACATCACACTTAGCTTAGGAAACTCTACTTACAATTTCTTATTAAGCCCCGAGGCTACTGCACTTAAAGAAGTAACTGTCCGCGCAACCGGCGGTGCCACAAAAACAGGTGCCAGCACACGTATAGGTCAAAACGCTATTAAGACTTTGCCATCTATCAACCGCAACTTTCAAGACCTTACCCGTACTACCCCGCAAAGTAACAATAACTCTTTCCAGGGTACTAACTATCGTTATAATAACGTAACCTTAGACGGTGCCATCAATAATGACGCGATTGGTTTTAGCCCTTCTCTTGGTGGCCAAAACAATACATCCGGTCAGGTTGGTAGTAGCACACGTACAAACCCGGTTTCTATAGACGCGATACAAGACATACAGGTTTACGTTGCTCCTTACGATATCAAGATCGGTAACGTATTAGGTGGTTCTATTAACGCTGTAACACGCAGTGGTACAAATGATGTAAGCGGCTCATTCTATAGCTATGGCCGTAATGCTTCATTGGTTGGCCCTAACAATGCCTCTGCACTTGCAGGCGGCGATGGTTCAAGTTTGCCTTCATCGTTTCATGACTACCAGATCGGTGGCCGTTTAGGTTTCCCTATCATCAAAAACAAATTGTTTTTCTTCACTAACGAAGAAATTAACCGCCGCGTAGACCCTGTAATATCCGGCGCCGGTACCGCAGGTTCTGCAAAGATCCTTTCGCTGACAGACGCGCAAAATATTGCTGCAGCGTTCAAGACATATAGCGGGATTGATGCCGGTACTTATGATAATACAACCATCTTCTCAAACTCAAACAAATTTTTTAACCGTTTAGACTGGAACATCAATGATGCAAACCAGTTAACGTTAAGAAATAATACCATCACTTCATCAGCTACCAACTTAGAGCGCGATCAAAGCAACTTCCGTTTTGGTGGTATCGACTATACATCGCATAATAACTCTACATCTACTGTGTTGGAGTTAAAATCAAGATTGAGCAATTTTGCCAGCAATAACCTGTTATTAGGTTACTCAAACGTACATGACTATCGCGACCCTAACTCGAACCCTGCTTTACCGCAGATAGAGATCACCGGTAACACTCCCGGTACTACCATTTTCTTAGGTACAGACCGTGAGGCTGCCATCTTTGATATGCATCAGAAAACGTTCGAGTTCACAGACAACTTCGTGTTAACTACAGGCAAGCATACGCTTACATTTGGTACGCACAACGAGTTTTATGACATCACTTACAACTTTGTAAATGCTTGGAACGGCCGTGACGCTTATGGTAGCATAGCAGCATTTTTAGCAAACACACCATCACGCGTGCGTACAAACTTTAATTACACCAATAACACACGCGATTATATTTTAGCTAATCCATCAGCACAATTTAAAGTAAACCTGTTAAGTTTATATGGCCAGGACGAGTTTCAGGTAGCGGATAACTTTAAGTTGAACTACGGTTTGCGTCTGGATTATGCAGGTGTACCGAACAAACAACCATTGAGCGCAAAAACTACAAATGCTCCGGTTGACCCTAATTATGGCAATACATACACTTATACTCAGCCAAGAAATATCACTAACAAATATTTAGATAATGTTGAGTTTAACGGCCGTGTGTCTTTTAATTGGGATCTGTTAGGTGATCAAAGTGTTATTTTGCGCGGTGGTACCGGTACATTTACAGGCCGTGTGCCTTTTGCATGGTTTGGTTATGCGTTCTACAACAATGGTAACACTTATGGTGCTTACGACAGAAGAAACACAGCAGGTCCGTTTACTGCAGGTACCAACCCTGTGCAAGCGCCTGCTAATGGTGGTTTAGGTTTCGTTAACCAGCAAGTGCCGGCACCTAACACCAGCGCTACAGGCCCCACCCAGGTTGACTTAATTGACAACAACTTTAAAATGCCGCAGGTTTGGAGAAGCAGCTTAGGTTTAGATTATACCACTCCAGATCAGTGGAAGTTCACTATCGACGGTATTTATACCAAGACCATTTACGATCTTAAATTCCAGCACGTAAATTTGGTTGATAATGTAATTTACTATCCATACGATACACAGCACCAACAACCAATATTTGTTGCAGGCGCTAACGGTAATGGTGGTACAAGCCAGGCTATAAGCAACCTTTACACCAATGCTTATTTATTATCAAACACAAGCCTTGGTTACCGTTACAGCATCACCGGCCAAATTGCTAAACTGTTTACATTGTCTCAATTAAGCAATATCAACGCAACGGTTGCCTATACTTACGGTCACTCTAAAGATGTGACAAATGGTATCCGTAACTCAATGGAATCTAACTGGCAGTTAAATCAGGCTTTGAATCCAAATAATCCTGGTTTAGCTAATTCAAACTTTGATATCCGTAACCGCATTGTGTCTACATTAAACTTCATGACCAATTGGGACGCTGCCAAAAATTATACTGCAAACTTTACGTTTTTCTTAAATGCGCAGAGTGGTAACCCATATACATACGGTTTTTATCCTAACCCTATTAATGGTACAGGTCAGCAAGTTAGTTTAGCTTACATTCCAAAAGTAGGCGAGACGATTAATTTCTTCCGTGATATAGCAGGTGGTGCAACAGCGGCCCAACAGGCAGCAGCTTTTGATAACTTCATTAACACTGATAAATACTTGTCTACACGCCGTGGCGATTTTACACAGCGTAACGCTGCTTTCACACCGTGGAACACCAGCTTAGATTTCCGTTTTGCTCAGGAATTTAAATTTGGTAATGGCAAGAGGAAACAAGCTATCACATTTACTTATGACATTGTTAACTTAACCAACCTGTTGAACAAGCACTGGGGTCAATACTACTTCTCTCCAAATACTTACAACTCAACATCAAGCATTGGTTTGACAACTGCTACAGCAGGTACTGCAACTACAAGCCCTGTTTACAGGTTTGCAGACCCGGGCTTGCCATATTCAGTTGATTATTTCGCATCACGCTGGCAAATGCAGTTCGGTGTACGCTACAGCTTCTAATTTGAGTTAATTACAATAGATCAGTTGATAGAACTCCCGGTGAAAGCCGGGAGTTTTTTTTGTTTGCAGGATCTAAAAACACAAAACCCCGTTTGATTCCAAACGGGGCTTTCGTATCAATAGGTTAAATTACCATCTTCTGTAACCACGGCCATAATACCTGGTGTGATATACAACGGCAGGGCGTGAATAATAGCGTGTTCTTACATAAACAGGGCGCCTGTAGTAACCGCCGTATACGGGGCGATAAGCCGGTTCATAATAAACGGGTGCCGGTGCTACCACAACCGGGCGGTAGTATGGGCGATGATATACAGGTGTACCGAAGTTTAAACCTACATGCACACCAACTTGTGCTTTTGCTGCGCCTACGCTTAATAAAATTGCAGTTAGGGCTAGAAAGGTTATACGTTTCATAATGTGTCTGTTTTAATTTTTACCTGATGCTTTATCAGCATTGTTATATTAATACAGACAAGGATTGTGCCATCGCGTTTAACGTTGAGCGTTTTAAAATTGACCTGCAGAGCCTAATCGCTTGTGGCACAAGGTTAAAAAAATCAAATATTTCTAAAGAAATGGGTGGTGTAAAAGTTAAAAGCCCTTGCCGAGTTTGTCCAGCATCTCCTGGGGGACTTTCTGAAGGTCTAATACCAGGAAGCCGTCAAGGCAATCCTCAAATTTAGGATCTATGTTGAAACAGATGATCTTGGCGTTAAGGGTCATGTATTGGCGAAGCAACACTGGCACCTTCATATTGCGCGATTCCAGTTCAGATATCAGGTTGTCCAAACCTTTAAAACTGTCTTCTGCCTGCAGTAACAAGTCGGCATCGATACTTGAAAAATCAACCTTAAATTTCTTGCGCGGCTTAACGTACTCTGCCAGTTCGGGATCAAAATGGTTACGGGTAATATAATCTACTATGAGCGATTTTGAAAAATTAGAAAAGCTGTTGCTGATACTCACCGGGCCTATAAGATAACGGTACCGCGGGTTCAGCGTAACATACTTGAGGATGCTTTTCCAAAGTAAGAAAAGCGGCAGTGGTTTTGCCTGGTATTCTTTACGGATCCAGGAGCGCCCTAATTCGAGGCTTCGTTTTAGTATCGATGTAAATTGTGATTTGATCTTAAACAGGCTGGCCGTGTAAAAGCCTTTTTTGCCCATACTGTAATAGATCTCGTCGCCAAGGCCAATACGGTAAGCACCTACCAGCATATTTGCTTCAATGTCCCAGATAAATAGGTGATGATAGTAAATATCATATTCGTCAAGATCGGTGCTTTTGTTAGTGCCTTCGCCAACCTCGCGGAAAGTGATTTCCCTTAACCGGCCGATCTCGCGTATTACATTGGGTATGGCAGAGGTTGGCGCAACATACACCTCATAGTTTTTTTCTGTTGTGATCAAGTAATTCTCGCGCAGTCCGTCAACCTCTTTTACCATCGTGGCACGGTCTGTTTCGGGCTCAATCGCTGCCGGGCTTTTTTTGATCTTAAACAGGTTTCGTGGATTAAACAAACGCTTCTCGTCCTCCAATCCTGCGCCCAAGGCATATGTTTTGGCCCTTAAGAAATTAAGCAGCTTACCAGGGTTATTATGACCCGGAATATCTTCAACTTTAATTGGCTTACCAATACGCAGCTTAATGGTATGGCCCTGTTTATTGAATAATTCGGATGGCAACTTGGCTGTACGCAAAGTTGGGTGTATCAAGCTCAATAGATTAAAAAGAACGCCATTGTTACCATGAAAATAAATAGGCACAACCGGTACTTTGGCCTTGCTGATGATCTTGCCTACTACAGGGTGCCATAGTTTATCGGTAACCTGTTGCTGGTCTATTTTGAATGTGGATACCTCGCCGGCAGGAAAAATCCCTATAGGTGTGCCGTTTTGCAAAAGCTCAAGTGTGGACTTTATACCGCTGATGCTTGATGAGTGTTCGATATTTTCGAACGGATTAACAGCTATAAAGTAGTCGCTTAGGTTTGGTATTTTCTTTAGGAGGAAATTGGCCATTAGCTTAGCATCAGGCCTTACCATGCACAGCATCTTTAACAATACCATGCCCTCTATCCCGCCATAAGGGTGGTTGGCTATAGCAATGAAAGCGCCGTCTGCCGGAATGTTTTTAAGATCGGCAGGGTCAAAATCAACGGTAACGCCACAGCCCGCAAGAATGGCATCGACAAACTCGGGCCCTTGCTTTGGTTGCGCCTGGGCAAAAAGTTCATTTACCTGGTTGATCTTCATCACCTCCATCAGAAGTGCTGCAAGGCCCGGCATCTTCAACTTAGACAGTCCGGTGGCATCGGCAAACTCCTCTGTGGTGATTATCTTCATAGGTTAGCTCAAATTTATTTATTTTCAACTGCCAAAAGCAAACCAATTGATGAAAAGCGACCTTAAAAATTACCTGTCCATAACAAAGAAGGAGTGGAATGGGGTAATTGTGCTGGTTGTGTTGATCGTGTTGGTAGTAAGTGCGCCGTACGTGTACAAGGCGTTTCGCAAAGATAAGACAATAAATTTTGCACAGATAGACAGCCTGGTTAAGCTGATGCCGAAAGTAAAAACGACTGACAGCACAAAATTAAACTTGCCTTCTAAACTAACATTTTTTAACCCAAACCAATTGAGCGATAGCGGCTGGATGAAGCTTGGGTTGAATGCGCATCAGGCAAAAATGATTAAACATTACGAAGAAAAAGGCGGCACCTTTAAAACTAAACAGGATGTAAAGAAAATATATGCCATTTCTGCTGAGGACTACAAACGCCTGGAACCTTACATCAACCTTCCGGGTGGCGAAACTGTACCTGCCATTATAGACATCAATCACGCCGACTCGGCAACGGTGACAACATTAAAAGGCGTCGGTCCCGCTTTTGCCATGCGCATTATCCGTTATCGCGACAAATTAGGCGGTTTCCATGCCAAGACCCAATTGAAGGAAGTTTTCGGGATAGATGAGGAACATTACCTGCTGATCAAAGACGCTGTAAAAATAAACGCAAACGCAATAAAGAAAACCAATATCAACAAGGCTACTTTCGAAGATCTTCGGCGTTATCCGTATCTAAGCTACAAACAAATTAATGCCATTATCCAGTACCGCAGCGAGCATGGCGATTATGATAATTTTGACGACCTGAAGGACGTGGCGATATTGGATGAGGCTACCCTGAAGAAAATAAAGCCTTATTTGGTTTTTAAATAAAATAATTATCAAAACGATGATTTCGGAAGAAGAACTACAACAAAATGAGGTGCTTACAGTCGAAACCCGGTATTTGGAAACCTATATTGAAGGGCGGGATCATGAAAGCGGCGACGATTTTATTATGACTGGGATTGGTTTCGGTAATGAAGATGATATTAATCTCCAAAATACTTCTAAAGCCGACATCGATTTTATTGCCAATGCAAAGCAAGACATACCAAGATTAATTCAGGAAATTAGGCGCTTGAAATCTGATTAAGATTCTTCGCTATTCCCTGAATAAAAAAAGATGCTTCGACAGGCTCAGCATGACACAACTGATTTAAACCTTAAAAGCCGTCCCTCCCGGGGAGGATTTAAGAGGAGCTTTCTATAAACTTCGTGCGACACAAGGTATTGTGCCGCTACAATTCCACAATTTCATAATTCTAAAAATTCGGGTTCAGACAATCTCAAATCTCACATCTAAGCGGTATCTTCGCCCATGCAAGAGAAAATCCTCATTCTCGACTTTGGTTCGCAGTTTACCCAGCTTATTGCACGCAGGGTTAGGGAGCTAAATATCTATTGCGAGATACATCCTTACAATAATGTTCCGTCGGTTGACGATAGCGTTAAAGGTATAATCCTTTCAGGTAGTCCTTACTCCGTTCGCCAGGATGATGCACCGCATTTCGATTTTCAAAACCATCATACCAAATTGCCCATACTTGGTGTATGCTATGGTGCGCAGTAT
Organism: Mucilaginibacter ginkgonis; assembly: GCF_009754905.2. NCBI lineage: Bacteria > Pseudomonadati > Bacteroidota > Sphingobacteriia > Sphingobacteriales > Sphingobacteriaceae > Mucilaginibacter > Mucilaginibacter ginkgonis. The sequence continues at coordinate 194,695 of NZ_CP066775.1, forward strand.
GTGGCCCACTTTAACGGTGGCGAGGTAATGGCCTCTAACACCCGGGAGTATGGCCGTGCCAACTTGCAGTTTATCAATGCAGAAAGTCCGTTGTTGAAACAGATACCCGCCAATTCGCAGGTGTGGATGTCGCACGGGGATACGATCAAAAAATTAGGTAAGGATTTTGAAATCATAGCTAGTACAGACAGCGTTGATGTTGCGGCTTATCATATAAAAGGCACACAAACTTACGGCATCCAGTTCCACCCCGAGGTGACGCATAGCCTCGACGGCAAGCAACTGCTGCAGAACTTTTTGGTAGACATTTGCGGTTGCAAACAAGACTGGACCCCCGATTCATTTATCGAAACCACCATTGCCGCGTTAAAGGATAAGTTAGGTGACGACAAGGTGGTGTTAGGCCTTTCGGGTGGGGTAGACTCATCTGTTGCCGCTGTGCTACTTCACCATGCCATCGGCAAAAACTTGCATTGCATTTTTGTAGACAACGGCCTGTTGCGTAAAGACGAATTTGAGTCGGTGCTTGAATCTTACAAGCACATGGGCTTAAACATTAAGGGTGTAGACGCGAAGCAGCGTTTTTATGATGCGCTGCAAGGCCTGTCAGATCCCGAGAAAAAGCGTAAGGCCATAGGCCGCGTGTTTATAGAGGTATTTGACGATGCCGCTCACGAGGTGCAGGATGTTAAATGGCTGGGCCAGGGCACCATTTATCCGGATGTGATCGAGTCGGTTTCTATTAAGGGGCCTTCGGCAACGATTAAATCGCACCATAATGTGGGTGGTTTGCCAGACTTTATGAAATTGAAGGTGGTAGAACCGTTGAATACTTTGTTTAAGGACGAGGTACGCCGCGTTGGCCGGGCCCTCGAAATAGACGATAACATTTTAGGCCGCCATCCTTTCCCGGGTCCGGGTTTAGCTATACGTATACTGGGCGAGATAACACCCGAGAAAGTTGCGATTTTGCAAGAAGCCGACGCGATATACATCAACAATTTACGCTCGGCCGGTGTTTATGATAAAGTTTGGCAGGCCGGTGCAATTTACCTGCCGGTGCAATCAGTAGGGGTAATGGGTGATGAGCGGACGTATGAAAACGTCATATGCTTACGCGCGGTGGAATCTTTAGACGGTATGACCGCCGACTGGTGCCATTTGCCTTATGATCTGCTTGCCAAAATATCGAACGAGATCATTAACAATGTTAAAGGCATAAACCGGGTAGTATATGACATCAGTTCTAAACCGCCTGCTACAATTGAGTGGGAATAAACTGTGGTTAATTGCCGCCGTTGCTGCCTTTGCATCGTGCTCGCCCAAGGTTAGGCCTGTTGTACAACATCCTGCGCCTGAAGCGCCCATGCCTGTCGAAAAATCAAAACCCGTTGTGGCAAAGCCTGCCACGCCCCGTTTTTCAACCATCGCCATAATCATGCCGTTCAACCTGGATAACCTTAATCCGGCGGTTGGTTACTCCAAGACAGCACTAAAGCAGGCGAACATGGGCATCAGTTATTACCAGGGTTTTAAACTGGCGCTTGATTCGTTAACTGCAGATGGTTACAATTTCCGTATCCAGCTTTTAGACGGTAAAGACAATGCTGGCACGGCCTCGGCTTTGGCATCAAATAGCAAAGTCCGTAACGCCGATCTGGTGGTAGGGCCAATTTTTCCTGAAGGGATAAAAGCGTTTGGCACCGCTTCTATGAAGCGCAAACTAATGTTGTCGCCATTGTCGCCTGTTTCACCGGCTACGTTTAATAACCCCAATTTAATTACCGCGACCCCACCGCTGGATTACCATGCAAAACGAATGGCAGGCTACGCGGTTAATACGCTTAAAGCCAAAAAGGTATTTGTATTAAAATCGGGATATAGCGAAGACAATAAATACATCATCCCTTTTAAAGAAGCGGTTGACAGCCTAAGCAAATTACGTGTTAAGGTAATTCCCTTCGTGGTAACCAGAGGCAATCTTACTTCCTTATTGCCGCAATTGTCCAAGACAGAAACCAACGTTTTTCTGCTGCCATCTTTAAACCAGGCATTCCTGCAGGTAACGTTACGCTCGCTCGACTCATTGTCGAAAAATTACCCGGTCGCGTTAATAGGCCACCCCAGTTGGGAAGGCTTTACCTTTTTACGTGCCGAAATGTTACAGCGTTTAAAGACCGTAATATCCTCGTCGGAACATATCAATTATAAAAGCGGCGAAACGGTTCAGTTTATCAGGGCTTACCGCAAGGCTTACCATAATGAGCCCGATGCCTACGCAATAAGGGGATTTGATGAGGGTATGTACTTTGGCGACTTGCTGGCCGGATCACATGGCAACCCTATCAACGCCGCAGAGCGCGATTATGACGGCTTGAGTAATCATTTTCATTTTGTACGGAAGCCCGGTTTAGGCTGGATAAACACACATGTATTTGTATTGCGATACACCAACTATGAATTACGTGTAGTAGAATGAAAGCCCTGAATCAATTCAAAACTTTTGAGCGGTTGCTACAAGCTTACCCTGCTAATGTGCCCTTAGGCAAGTTTTTGCCGGGTTTCTTTCGTCAAAATAAACAGATGGGTTCTACCGACCGCAAGGTGGCCAGCCGTTTGATTTACAACTATTTTCGTTTGGGCCGGGCAGTGCCTGATACTCCTGTAGATGAGCGCCTTTTTATCGCAGAGTTTTTGTGCAATAACCAGATCAACTCTTTCATCCAGCATTTCAAACCCGAGTGGGCAACCTGTATAGATTTCGCTGTTGATGAGAAAATAGCCATTATTAAGAAGGCTTTCCCGAGATTTAATTTAGAAGACGTTTTCGCGTGGGCGAACGAACTATCCCCAGACATTGATAAAGAGGCTTTTTTAAAATCATTATTCGTTCAGCCCGATCTGTATATCCGTATACAAAAAGGTAACGAACAGCAGGTAAAAGCCGCGCTAGCAGCGGCAGAAATACCATTCAGGTTAGAAAGCGAAAATTGCCTGGCATTACCAAACGGCACCAAACTGGATGCAGTTTTTCCTAATCAGCATTTCTTTGAAGTTCAGGACAAATCGTCCCAGCAAACTGCAGCATATTTTCAGCCCAAAAAATGGGAAGCGTGGTGGGACGCGTGCGCGGCATCGGGAGGGAAGTCGTTGCTGCTGCATGATCTGGAACCGACTGTAAAACTGGTAGTGTCTGACGTTCGCGAAAGTATTTTAGCTAACCTTGACGAACGCTTTGAACAAGCGGGTATACTTAAATATCAAAAGAAACTGTTAGACCTGACTACTAATTGCGATGCCGAAATGCACCATTACGAGTTTGACGGCATCATCTTGGACGCGCCTTGCAGCGGTTCGGGCACTTGGGGCCGCACCCCCGAAATGATCAGCCAGTTCCAGGACCACAGCATTGCATTCTTTCAGCGACTGCAGAGGGCCATCATACCGAACGTAATTAAATATCTAAAACCCGGTCAGCCTTTGATCTACATTACATGCTCTGCTTTTGAGGCGGAAAACGAAGCTAACGTCAACTTCATGACCGATCAATTGGGTATGGTTTTAGAAAGCCAGCAGGTATTGAAGGGATACGAACATAAAGCCGACACCATGTTTGTAGCGCGGTTGATCCGGAAAGAGCCCGAACCGATTAAAGAAGAATTACCTGATTGGGATCCGCATATTGAATTGAGTTAGGTGTCGATAGTAATTCAGAACCGCAAGGCCACGCAAATAATTCAGCTGCTATCTAAATTGAGATTGCTTGGTCACTACGTATCTCGCAAAGACGAGAACGTATACTTAATTCTCACGTCTTGATTCTTGGCTCTTGATTCTTGTCTCTGAGTTTAAAGCCCCGTATTACTCCTGAACAACTTTATTGCGATAGCTAAAAGAATAACGCCAAAAGCTTTGCGCAGTATATTGAGCCCCGTTTTGCCAAAGAGCCGCTCGAGACGCTGTACGTTTTTCAACACTAAGTATACAAATAACGTATTAGCTACTATGCCCACAATGATATTTTGCGTAGCGTATTGAGATTTTAAAGATAGCAGCGTAGTCATGGTACCTGCACCGGCGATGAGCGGGAAAGCGATAGGTACGATGGATACACTCTCTGGCATTTCTTCTTTGAAGAACTTTATGCCTAATATCATTTCCATGGCAATGATAAAGATCACCAGCGAACCTGCAATGGCAAATGATGGAATATCTAAACCAATAATGGCAAGCAGTTCATCGCCCAAGAAGAGAAACGCAACCATCAGCACTAACACCGCAATACTGGCCTTTTCCGACTGGATATGTCCTACCCGTTGGCGCATCTCAATGATCACCGGGATGGCCCCCAGGATATCGATGATCGCGAAAAGGATCATCGTTACAGAAACAATTTGCTGCCAGTTAAAGTAGGTCATGTTGCTTTATGCTGATGTTCTTTAGTTTTTAATCTGATGCTAAGCAAAAAGCCAAGCAGGATATAAAACGAAGATAGAAAAAACACGGCATGCACAGAGACGGCAGAGATCAATCCGGCGCAAACAGGGCCAAGGGTTTGCCCGATAGACGCATATGATTGATTGATGCCTAACACTTCTCCCTGGCGTCGCTGGTCGTTGTGGTCTGCAATGATGGCGTTTAGCATAGGGTTACGCAAGCCGTTGAAACTCGCGTATATAATAAGGCTTACCGCGAACATCATGAATGTATTGGTAAACCCGGTGGCGAACATGGCACCCAGGCATATCAGCGTAGAGAAGAGCAATATAACCGACTTTGACGAAAATACCTTTGTAAACAGCGGCACGCACATTTGCATGATAATGCCGGCGATGCCAAACACAGCGTAGAACAAGCCCATCTTAGTCGGGCTGATCTTTAGCACGTCTACACTGAAGGTTTGAAAGCCAATGATCATGGTAAACTGCGCCATGGTGAGCAAAAAGCCCGTAATCACTGCTGTGCCTATCACGGGCATTTTTATACCTGTTATCAGCGAAGAGAAATTAAACTTATTGTCGGCACCCTTCTTACGCATTGATGCGGTATATGTTTCTTTGAGAAGGAAGACTGTTGCTAAAGTTCCCATCAGCGCTATCCCTGCGGCAAAGAAGAAGGGAAACTGCAGGCCAAATTTGCTGAGCAAGCCACCAAGTGCAGGGCCAAGAACAAACCCAAACCCAAAAGCCGAACTAAGGAAGCCAAACTTTTTTGCGCGGTTGTCTGCCGTTGAACTGTCTGATACCATGGCCTGCGCTACAGATATATTGCCGCCGGTAATGCCGTCGAGGATCCGCGCGGCAAAAAGCATATAAATATTTGTAGCGGTAGCGAATAGTATGAATGAAAGGCACGTACCTGCCAAACTGATGGCAAGAATGGGCTTTCGTCCCCATTTGTCTGACAATGCACCTAAAAGCGGTGTTGCAAAAAATTGAGCGATGGAGAATGATGCGGTAAGATAGCCTATGGTTACTTCTGTTACACCGAAGCGCTTACCGTACGCATATAGCAAAGGCACGATAATACCAAAGCCCAGCGAATTAACAACGCAGACCCCAATCAGTACCCATAAATTTTTATCACCCTTCATCAGCTATTGTATCGTCTTTAAAGTCGTTTCAGCAACACATCATTAACAAAAAAGGTTCTGCGTTTTGCAGAACCTTTTAATTATCTATCGACTAAAAATTAATCAAATTTTTCAAAGTCCGACGCGGTTGGCAATGCGTCTGCCGCGCTGGTTCCCAGTTTACTATTGTTTTTGCTATAGCTAAGGTAAATCACTAAGCCAATAGCCATCCATGCTAAAGCGCTTAACTGTGTGCTTGCAGGTAAACCATAGATCATGGCACCACAAACCAAAATACCTAAAATTGGTACAAGCGGTACTAAAGGCGTTTTGAATGGCCTAACCAGGTTTGGTTCTTTTCTGCGAAGAATGATAACGCCGATACAAACCAGTACAAACGCGAACAACGTACCTACAGAAGTTAGATCGCCTGCAATACTTTCAGGCAAAAATGCCGCAAATAAACCTACAAAGATGAACAGGATTAGATTGCTCTTGTATGGAGTTTTAAATTTAGGGTGCAGTTCTGAGAATACTTTTGGCAGCAAACCATCAGTAGACATGGTATAGAACACGCGCGACTGGCCTAAAAGCATCACCAGAATTACTGATGAGAAACCTGCCAGGATGGCAACAGTAACCAAAGTTGATAGCCATGCATATTGGCCCATGTAATGGCTTATTGCGTAAGCAACTGATGCTTCTTTACCAGATTTCATGAAATCTGTAAACGGTGCAACACCTGTTAATACCCATGAGAACAGGATGTATAAAATAGTACAAACCACCAGTGAACCTAATATACCGATAGGCATATCGCGTTTTGGATTTTTAGCTTCCTGTGCTGCAGTAGAAACCGCATCGAAACCAATAAAGGCAAAGAATACGATGCCGGCGCCGGTAAGTACGCCGCCCCAGCCATGATTAAAGGTAGGCAGGTAGGAGTAGATTTTACCGTCTGGTTGTGTAACATCAGGCTGATTTGCAGGAATTAAATATGGCGTGTGGTTAGCCGGGTTTATAAACTGCCAGCCAATCGCGATGAACACCAAAACGATAGCCACCTTGATGAACACTATAATAGCGTTTACAGTAGCAGATTCCTGGGTGCCCTTTACTAATAGTAATGATAGTGCAAGCAAAATAACCAATGCAGGCACGTTCATGATACCGTGATGGGCTACGCCATTGATAATTTCTGACTGGAGTGGCGAATGGCACCACTCAAAGGGTATTCGATGCCCCAGGAGGTTATTGGCATATTCGCTCCAACTGATGGATACAGTTGCTGCCCCAAGTGCATATTCAAGTATCAACGCCCAGCCGATTACCCAGGCAACAATTTCGCCCATGGTGGCATAAGCGTAAGTATAGGCACTACCCGCGATAGGGATAATAGAGGCAAACTCTGCATAGCAAAGGCCCGCGAAAGCACAACCGATTGCGGCAATGATAAATGAAATGGTAACGGCAGAACCTGCGTGACCGCCCGCGGCAGCCGCGGTTCTTACGAAAAGGCCCGCGCCTATAATTGCGCCAATGCCCAGCGCAATAAGATTACCTGCGCCCAGCGTACGCTTCAGGCTACCTTCGCCCTCAGTTGACGCCAGCAGCTGGCTTAATGGTTTCTTAACGAATAACTTCATGTTGTTAGTTCAGTGTAAAGATTTAATCATGTTTATCTCCAAACCTAATCAATTTATCTGAAAAACAGAATAGCGGCATTTGTAACAATAAGAAGGCGGGAAACACCTCACCCAACCCTCTCCAAAGAAGAGGGTTTTATAGAACCAGGTTTAAAAAAATCAACTTTGTCATTGCGAGGAACGAAGCAATCCCGTCGCGTTTTATTTAGAGTCCCAAGAACGGGAAAGAATTTTTATGGCGTTCCCTTCGCTTCGCTCAGGTCGGGCCATTCGCTGTATCTGCTGCGCAGGATGCCGCTCCTGTCCCTAACGCGGAACAGAAAATGAATTTATCTTACAATAACGGATTCTGGCTGATAAGGTCGAAATAGTTATCTATCTCGTTTAGCAGTACACCGGCAAGGCCAATGTGCGGACTTTCGTACCAGTAGCAAGGCGTTTCGATATCTATTCCTGCTTCGCGGATAAGGGTTACCACGTTACTTTTCAGTTCTTTTCTGATGTCTTCCCAGCTGCGTGGTTCAGTGGTGGTTTGAGGTACTATTTGCAGTATCTGTTCGGCTTGTTGTTCTGTTAAAAACACTTTGTCGTTGGTTTTAAAGTCGTATTTTTTTTCGTCAAGAAATGATACCAGTTCATCTTCCTGAAACTCATTGTGAACGTTTACCACTACTGCCATACGCAAAACTAACTAATTATGTTTCAATGAAAAATACGAAAATAAAAAAAGGAGAAAATGTTTAAATTTTCTCCTTTTCATTAATTAAGTATTAAAATATTTAAGCTTTTCCATCGCTTTTCATATGATAAGTAACCATAGACTGGATCTTAATTTCTTTTTGAATGTGTTTGTTGGTATTCACCTCTTTGTGTAAGTGAGGCGCGATAACCAAAGAGACAATCGACATCAGCTTGATCAGGATATTCATAGACGGACCTGATGTATCTTTGAACGGATCGCCCACTGTATCGCCCGTTACAGATGCTTTGTGCGGTTCTGATTTTTTGTAAAACATCTCGCCATTGATCTCAACACCTTTTTCGAATGATTTTTTTGCATTGTCCCATGCACCACCTGCGTTGCTTTGGAAGATACCCATCAATACACCCGAAACGGTTACGCCTGCTAAAAGTCCGCCCAATACTTCGGGGCCGAATGCAAATCCGATGATCAGCGGTGTAATTAAAGCAATAGCGCCGGGGGCAACCATTTCGCGGATTGAGGCGGTGGTTGATATGGCCACGCATTTCTCGTACTCGGGTTTAGCTTTGTATTCCATAATGCCTGGTATTTCGCGGAACTGGCGGCGGACTTCTTCTACCATGCTCATTGCAGCGCGGCCCACAGCCGATATACAAAGCGATGAGAATATAAAAGGGATCATGCCGCCTACAAACAAGCCGGCCAAAACATCGGCTTTGTAGATATCGATATGTTCGATACCTGCAACACCCACAAACGCCGCGAATAACGCAAGTGAGGTAAGTGCCGCAGAGGCGATAGCAAAACCTTTACCTGTTGCAGCAGTGGTGTTACCCACAGCATCAAGGTTGTCTGTACGGTGGCGCACACCTTCGGGCAATTGGTTCATCTCCGCGATGCCGCCCGCGTTATCAGCAATAGGGCCGAAAGCGTCAATAGCCAGCTGCATTGCAGTTGTAGCCATCATGCCCGCCGCCGCTATGGCAACACCATAAAGGCCTGCAAAGTAGTAAGCCCCAAAGATACCTGCCGCCAAAACGATGATCGGCAGCACGGTAGATTCCATACCGATAGCCAGACCGCCGATAATGTTGGTAGCATGACCGGTAGACGATTGCCTGATGATGCTCATCACCGGGCGTTTGCCCATCGCGGTGTAATATTCGGTAATGATAGACATCAAGGTACCTACTATCAGACCGACAATGATAGACAAGAACACGCCTGTTTTGGTGAAGATAAGCGCGCCTTCTTTTACATTGTGGCTGGCATCTTCATCGCGGATCAGATGCATAGAACCTTCGGGCAGCATCCATCTTACCACGAAGAATGTAGCGATCGCGGTTAATACGATAGAAGTCCAGTTACCTATATTCAAAGCGTTTTGTACGCTGTCATCTTCATTTTTTATACGGACAAAAGACGCGCTCAGGATAGAGAAAATCAATCCAAGGCCTGCGATAACCATCGGCAATAAAACCGGGGCTATACCACCAAAGGCATCATTTGAGTGCACTTCGCGGCCTAATACCATGGTAGCAAGCATAGTAGCCACATATGAGCCGAACAAGTCTGCGCCCATACCGGCAACGTCGCCTACGTTATCGCCTACGTTATCAGCAATGGTAGCGGGGTTACGCACGTCATCTTCAGGGATACCTGCTTCAACTTTACCTACAAGGTCGGCGCCTACGTCGGCAGCCTTAGTATAAATACCACCGCCAACGCGTGCAAACAATGCTATAGATTCCGCACCAAGCGAAAAGCCTGCTAAAACCTCAAGGGCTTTTTGCATTTCTTCGCCGTTAACATTGCCATGAGTTTGTACAACGTATATCTGGTAAAAAACAATAAATAACGATCCTAAGCCCAACACGGCCAAACCTGCAACACCTAGGCCCATAACAGTACCACCTGTAAACGAAACTTTAAGTGCTTGCGCTAAGCTGGTTTTAGCTGCCTGGGTGGTACGCACGTTTGCCTTTGTTGCAATGCGCATGCCCAGGTAACCGGCAAGCGCCGACAAGAACGCGCCTATGATAAAAGAAACGGCAATAACAGGGCTTGATGTGGTAACCGTTGTGCCCGACCACGCCAGTAAAATAACCGCTATAACGGCAAAGTAGCTTAGTACTTTCCATTCGGCACGCAGAAAAGCCATTGCGCCATCGGCAATGTAGCCTGCCAGCTGCGCCATGCCGCCGTCGCCGGCGTCTTGTTTAACAACCCATGCAGATTTTGTGGCCATAAACAACAGGCCGACGAGTCCAAGCACGGGGATACAATAAATTAAGTAATTGTTCAGAACATCCATATAAATTGGTTAAAGTAATTGGTAATGAGGTCCCCAATGTTCATAAAATTTTCGGCACTTGCAAATATTTGAGCCGTAAAATGCGCCAAATTACCACTCATTTAAATATTTTAAATAGTTTAGGGAACCAAACGATAAGCTTAATGGAAAATAGTACGGATAAAAAAGAGATGAAGCACGAGCTGGGCTTGCTTGACGGTACCATGCTGGTTGCAGGCTCTATGATAGGCTCAGGGATATTTATTGTAAGTGCCGATATCGTTCGCCATGTGGGCTCTGCAGGTTGGCTGATCGCCATTTGGTTGCTTACCGGGTTTATGACCCTAACCGCTGCTGTGAGCTATGGCGAACTAAGCGCCATGTTCCCCAAAGCTGGCGGGCAATATGTGTATTTGAAAGAAGCTTATAACAAGTTTGTTGCCTTTTTATACGGCTGGAGTTTCTTCGCTGTAATACAAACCGGGACGATAGCTGCCGTAGGTGTTGCCTTTTCTAAGTTTACAGCATATCTGATACCGGCGGTTAGCGAAGACAATATTTTGCTAGCGATAAATACCGGCGGCAGCAAACCCTTTACTATCAGCGCGGCGCAGTTAGTTTCCATTGTACTTATCATTTTGCTTACATGGATAAATACCCGTGGTGTTAAAAGCGGCAAGATCATACAAACAACGTTTACATTAACGAAATTATTAAGTCTCTTCGGGCTGATCATTTTTGGCTTATTAGCCTTTAAAGCTGATGTATGGCATGCCAACTGGAATAACGCCTGGAACATGCATGCGCTGAATGCTAACGGAACCATCACCGCCCTTACGACTGCTGCAGCAATGGGCGCCATTGCTGCTTCTATGGTAGGATCTATTTTTAGCAGTGACGCCTGGAACAGCGTGACATTCATCGCGGGAGAAATGAAAAACCCGCAACGCAATATTGGTTTAAGTTTGTTTTTAGGCACGCTTATCGTGACTGTTATCTACGTTTCTGCCAATGTAATGTACACCGCGGTGCTGCCTATGCATGAAATTGCTACGGCAGAAAAGGATAGGGTGGCAGTAGCCGCGTCGCACGTTATTTTTGGAAATATAGGAACGATAGTTATCGCGTTGATGATCATGGTATCAACTTTTGGATGCAATAACGGGTTGATACTGGCCGGAGCCAGGGTTTACTACACGATGGCGCAAGACGGGCTATTCTTTAAGAGAACCGGTACACTCAACAAAAACGCAGTACCCGAATTTGGTTTATGGATTCAATGCCTGGTAGCATCTCTGCTTTGCCTGAGCGGCCGTTACGGCGACCTGCTGGACATGATCTCATTTGTGGTAGTCATCTTTTACATCCTTACCATTGTAGGCATATACATTCTTCGTAACAAACGCCCTGACGCCCCGCGACCATACAAGGCGTTTGGCTATCCGGTTTTGCCTGCAATTTATATTTTAATGGGTCTGGCGTTCTGCATATTGTTAATCATCTACAAACCTGAATTTACCTGGCCGGGACTGATAATTGTGCTGATAGGCATACCTATCTATTACATCTCGCAAAGAAACGTGAAGAATGAACAAGTTTTGGATTAGGAATGGCATCGTTTTTTAACACACCCCTATCAAAGGCAGTGAAGATTTGCGGTGCCTTAGCTATCCCCTCTCAAGAGGGGAAATGCAGGCTAGTGCAGTTTGCAGAAATGTTGAAAAAGGGGTGTGTTATGGTGGTTATGTTAGCATTTAATTTTGCATCACATGCCCAAACCCTCAACCAAAAATTGCAAACAGCATTTACCCGGCTGCAGCAAGACCCGCAGAATACTTACGCATCACTGTCATTAACCGTACTGGATGCCAAAACAGGCGAAGTAGTCTTTGCGGCTAATCCTAACACGGGCTTGTCAACGGCATCAACACTAAAAACCATTACGACTATCACGGCCATGAACTTGCTCGGACCTGATTATCGTTTTAAAACCAGCCTGACCGGGTTTGGTCTACTGCAAAAAGACGGCACATTTGCTGGCAATATTATTATTCATGCAGGCGACGACCCTACATTGGGAAGCTTCCGTTGGGACCAGACTAATGAAAGCACTGTACTCTTCGAGTTTGTTGACGCGATCAAAAAGGCGGGAATTAAAAAAATATTAGGACAGGTTTACGCCGAAGGTACTAACCATGAATTGCCAGGGTGGATCTGGCAGGATATAGGTAATTACTATGGTGCTTTTCCGGCGAACCTTTGCTGGCGAGAAAATTCATATGATATTTTACTCGAGCCAACAAAACCGGGCCATTCTGTCGAGATGACGGGCACAGTTCCAAAGATGCCTTACCTGCAATTTGATAATCAGTTAAAAACCGGCGCGCCCGGGTCCGGCGATAATGCCTATGCCACTATACCTGTAAATGGCAATTGGGTGTATCTGCAGGGAACATATGCTACAGACCAGGAGAAGCGAAAAATAAGCGCCGCCTTACCCGATCCCGCTTATGAAGCGGCACGAAGATTAACAGATACGTTGCGGCAAGCAGGTATAACCGTAGCAGGCAATCCTAAAACCGCGTCGATGCATCTGCTTAACGAAGATAACTTCGATCTGGGCAAGGCTTATTTTTTTACTACACATTATTCGCCACCGCTGAGAAAGATCATTTATTGGCTTAACCAAAAAAGCATAAACCTTTACGCGGAGCAGTTGCTCTTGGCTATGGCAGATTCGCTCAAAACAACCGACCGCCCGTCTGTGATCCGTAATTTTTGGAAAGATAGGGGCATCGATAAAAATTCATTGAATGTGGCTGATGGCAGCGGCTTGTCGCCCGCCAACCGCGTAACCACTATAACCATGGCCAAGATATTACAGTCGGCTAAGAAAGAAGCATGGTACCCCGATTTTTTCGCCAGCCTGCCGGTTTATAACAATATGCACATGAAGAGCGGCACCATTGGCGGCACATTGGCCTACGCAGGCTACCAAACTTACCAGGGCCGCGAACTTTGTTTTTCTATTATTGAAAATAACTTCAGCGGTAAAACATCAGACATCAGGCAAAAGATGTTTAAAGTGCTTGATGAGATGAAGTGATGTTTAGATAAAAGCTCTGTCATGCTGAGGCTCTCGAAGCATAAAGAGCTTCATCAGCCCAACGCACCATGCTTCGAGAGCCTCAGCATGACAATCCTTATTTCGTAGCTAACTAGGCTGTTCTGAGATTGCTTTGCAGATTCTTCTTGTCATCTCGACTCCTGATTCTTGATTCTCGATTCTCGCATCTATGGTTACACCACTTCAGCAACCACAAAGGTGCTTCCTCCGATAAATACCAGATCATCCGGGCGGGCGGCAAGTTTAGCCGCGGATACAGCAACGTTTACGGACTCGTAACTTTCCCCAGTAAGCCCCGCGTTTTTGGCCTGACTTCTTAGAAGATCCTGATCCAGTCCGCGCGGCAGATCGGGCTTGCAGAAATAGTAAATGGCATCAGCGGGCAGCAGGTTCAATATTTTGCCGATGTCTTTATCGGCAACCATGCCGATCACAAAGTGTAATTGGTTATGCGGCGTAAGGGTAATGTTTTTTAGCACTTCTGTAATGCCTTCGGCATTGTGGCCGGTATCGCAAATGGTAAGCGGACTGTAACCCAAAGTTTGCCAACGCCCTTGTAAACCTGTTAAAGTAACAACATTTCTAAGCGCGTATTCCACATCGGTATCGGCAATTAAAAAGTGCATAGTTCGCAGCAGCACAACCGCCGAGAGTACTGTTTTAACGTTTTTGACCTGGTAAATGCCCCGCAGGTCTAACTGGTATTTGTAAAAAGGCCGGGGGTGGTTTTTATTGGTAACAGTAAGGCTCAGATACTCGTCATCTTCGTCTGTCACAGCGTTCCACACTTCAGAGGCAAAAGTGATCGGGCTTTCCGTCTCGCGGGCTTTCGATAAAAATATGCCGTCAACTTCATCCTGATGTTCGCCTATCACTACCGGAATTTTTGGTTTGATAATTCCCGCTTTTTCGGTCGCTATTAATGGCAGCGTTCCGCCAAGCATGTTCATATGGTCCCAGCCGATATTAGTGACCACCGAAAGCAGCGGCGTTATAACGTTTGTGGAATCTAGCCTTCCGCCTAAGCCGACCTCAATAATCGCGATATCTACGTTATTGCGGGCAAAATGATCAAACGCCATAGCCACTGTCATCTCGAAGAATGATGGCGCTATCCGGTCAAAATCGGTCCGGTATTCGGTCACGAAATCAGCTACATTATCTTCGGGGATCATCACGCCGTTAATGCGGATACGCTCCCTGAAATCTCGAAGGTGAGGAGAGGTATAGAGCCCCGTTTTATACCCGGCTGTCTGCAAAATGGCAGCCAGCATGTGCGATGTAGAACCTTTGCCATTAGTGCCACCTACATGTACACTTTTAAATTTATGCTGAGGGTTGTCCAGCAAATTGCAAAGCGCAAGGGTATTGGTCAGGTCTTTTTTAAACGCTGATGCCCCGTCGCGGGTAAACATGGGCAATTGGGTATATAGATAGTCGAGCGCTTCGGGGTAAGTCATTATCCTTTAAGAACGTCATCCCGAACTTGTTTCGGGATCTCACATTTATTTTTCAAATAGGTGATTTTTCAAATCCTTCATTTCACGATTGATTGATTGAACGAGATTTACTTTCCAATCGTGATGCTAATTTTTTAATTGCTTTTCCCGAGCAATCGCATGAGTAATGTCATGGAAATGCTCGTAATAAACTAAATCAAACAATCGATAGCTTCTTACGAATTTTGATCCTCCCTTATTATTATGTTGCCAAACTCTGGTTCGCAAATCACTCGTAACACCAATATAAAATGTAGTACGATATTCATTACTCATGATATAAATATATCCTTGCTTAAAGAGCATATAGTTTATGTCTGATGGGATGCCGAAACAAGTTCGGCATGACGAATTATTGGTGATAAAATATTATTACTGCACCCTAAACACAAACACTACAGTACCCTGCTGCAAATCGGGGGCGGTATCAAGGGCGTTTAGTTTAGCAGATTTTACAGCATCTTCGCATTTTTGAAGCAAGTCTGCATCTGTTATGGTTGTACCGCGTGCTCCGGCGCGTGCGTAAACCACGTTGCCGTTTTTATCAACACGCAGATCTACTACAATTTTACCTGTACGGCGGTTGCCATCGCTTACACCGGGTTTGCTGATGAAATTGCGCTGAGGCATGCCGGTAAGGTTACCACCATTGCCGGAGCCTGTGCCGTTGTAGTTGTTGGTAAGCGTGGTACCTGTGGTTTTTCCCTGGTTGCCGGGCGTGTTGCCGGTGCCGTCGCCTTCGCCTGTGCCGTTGTTTGTCTTGCCTTTATATAACGCGTTCTGGTTGACCACAGGAGCGGGTTTTGCCTTACTGACTTCCTCTTTTGCTTTCACCGTAGTTGCGGTTTTTGTAGCGGCATTAACTTCAGGAGCATCCTCGGTATTTTGGGTCACAACTTCTTTGGTAGCATTGTCAGTCGGCGTGGGTTGATCTGTCGGCGGGGCAGGGGTAACCTTGTCAGGCTTCACATTATTGGCATGCTCCGCGACCGAGGGCTCTTCGGTGCTCATATAATCACTGCCCATGCCTTCGTCAACGGTACCATAGTTGACCAATA
This sequence comes from Mucilaginibacter ginkgonis, assembly GCF_009754905.2. Classification (NCBI taxonomy): domain Bacteria; kingdom Pseudomonadati; phylum Bacteroidota; class Sphingobacteriia; order Sphingobacteriales; family Sphingobacteriaceae; genus Mucilaginibacter; species Mucilaginibacter ginkgonis. Next base: position 210,593 of record NZ_CP066775.1, read on the forward strand.
TTCCACCCGTGCCATCTTCCTGTTTAGGCGGCATTGAGAATACAATGAAATAACACACAGCGATCACCACCGCCAGGATAAGACCTGTCGCCAAAAAAGCTTTTGGGTAATTATTTTCTTCGCTGCGGTAATCCATTAACAATTAACCTTTAGGCTCTGTAGCCAGCACAAGTTTGATGTTTAGTTTCTGGGCCGTATCCATCACCTGCACTACATTTTGGATAGCGACGGTACGATCAACGTAAAGCACGATGGTGAGTTCTGTGGCCAGTTTTTTGTATTCGCCAAGGGCTGTCGGCAGATCGGCTTCCTGCACCTCTTTCTTGTCTACAAAATATTTAAGGTCTTTAGTGACTGAAACCGTAATGGTTTTCTTTGATACCGATTGCCCTGATGATGATTTAGGCAGCATCAATTTGATCACGTTGGGGTTGGTTACTGTAGACGCGATCAAAAAGAAAAGCAGCAAAAAGAACATGATATCGTTCATTGCCGATGTATGCACCTCTGCCGACGCGCGACCGCTTCTTTTTCTCAGGTTCATTTGCTTGGCTCTTCTAACAGGTCAATAAACTCAATGGCATCTGTTTCCAGTTTCAGGATCACTTTATCGACCATCATGTTTAAAATATGATAGCATACATAAGCCACAATACCCACGAACAAGCCCGCTGCAGATGTTACCATCTTAACGTACAGACCGCCGGATATCACACCCATGCTGATATTGTCTGTCTTTGAGATATCGTAAAAGATCTTGATCACACCGGCAATGGTACCCAGGAAACCAAACATGGGCGCTATACCTGCCACAATGCCAATGATGCCGATGTTCTTTTCCAGCTTTGATACTTCAATTTTGCCCACGTTCTCTATAGCGCCCTCAATGTCCTTTATCGGCCGGCCAATGCGCAGCAATCCTTTTTGCAGCATGCGCCCCAATGGCGTGTTGCTGTTTTTGCAGATGGCCATTGCCGAATCCAGATTACCGCGGTGAATATTATCGCGCACCTGCGACATTAACTGCGACTCATTCCTTGATGCTTTGCGAATGGTAAAATATCTTTCAAAGAATATCACCAGCCCAAGCACAGCCAGTATCCCGATAGGCACCATTACCCACCCACCTTTTACCAATAAATCGCCAAAGCGCAGGTCTTCTTGTTTTGGCGCCGCAGTGGTTTGGGCAATGTGTGTAGCAGTGTCTGTCACCGAGGTGACCGTATCTTGTAAAAGGGTTAAAAGAGTCATTATTTATATTTTTGTACAGTTAGGGCCTGCGGCCTTATTTTCTTTTCTTCTAAAATAGTTTTACGTTCAGCATTAGCCTGTGCAGCGGTGCTGTAATGCCCAAATATGGTTTTGTAAACAAAGTAGTTGTCTTTTTTTACCGAGTCTAGCAAGCGCGCTTCGGCGTAACCCATACCGCGGTATTTAGCTACCAATTTTACGGCCGAACCGTAGTTATTATTCTGCCCACCTACAATGAGCCAACTACCTTTTGGTATGTCGCCGGTTGTGGATGCAGTTTTCGCATCATTCGTAGTATTTGGCGTTGAACCTAATGGGCTTTCTACCCCCGAGGTGTCAACTGTAGTCGGCAACGTCGAAGGCGCTGTGGCTGCATTTTTAATAGCGCTGTCAGCTTTCGCTTGTGCTGTGTTTGCAATGGTATCTGCTGTTACTTTTTTGCTTAATATCTGATTGCTCACGTCACCGCTTGCTTGGGGGTCGCCGGCAGGGGTAAGGTAGTTTTGGGTAACGTAATAGATACCTGCCAGTACAACCAAACCTACAAGAGCAGCCAGTATCCAAAACTGGTAACGGTTTGATTCTTCAGCTTTTTGGGGACGGCCTTTTAATACTAAAACGCGATCGTCTGTAAAAAAGTTATTCGGGTCGTAACGGCGGGTTGGCTCTGCTTCACCTTGTGGCTCTTGCGTTTCTAAAGGCGCTTCTTCCGCGTTTTGAGTGACCGGTTCATCACTAACGGGTTCGGTCGCTAAGTTTGAAGAAGATGTCTCCGGCACTGCTGCCTGCTGTATAAAACTTTCAACCGGCTTCTCGGCTACATCGTCGCTGTAATTGACAGCAGAAAGTTTGTTTAACGATACAGGCGCAAGTCCGTAAAGGGCGCCATCATAATCGTGGCTTAACTCGCTGCCTGTAAAGTTTATCTGTCCATCGGCCCCGGCAGATAACGTCCCGAGGCTGCCAAAGGTAACCTCTCGTTCACGAAGCTGTGCTTTGATATTATCAGAAAACTTATCGACAAAATATTTGGCAGAGCCCTGCGACAGGTTCTTTGTTTTAGAAAAGTAGGCTACAAACGCTTCATCGGTGTTCTCTAAATTCTCTTCAAAACTGCCAACGTAGCGGGGCGGGTAAAATGTTTGTGTATCCGGATCGTAATAGCTGCTCTTACGCACTTTTGAGAAGTAACCCAGCCCAGGCACCCAAAGGCTGCCCTGCTCGTTAAATAGTTCCTGTGCGTAATCAAATAGATCCATAATTAACCGGTGTTTGGCTTATAGTTTAGTTAAAAACCAAAGCCAACGCCCCCAAATATATTAAATCCGTAGTTACGATAGTACAACCACTGCCTGTAATTGCTGTTTAACAGGTTGTTTGCCTGCACAAATACAGACACTTTGCTTGTAACTTTATAAGACACTCCGGCATTTACATCTGTAAAAGACGGGATGACAGATGGTGTTACAGTTTGCTGTACACTTAGCGGACTAAGCGCCATTGGATACCCAATGTCCTTTGTATCGCCGCGGAGCAGCAGTGACGCGTTTACGTCTACCTTATCTGTGATATGCAAAACCGCACCTGCTGTTAGTTTAAAGTTGGGAAGGTTCCATGCGGCTAACTGGTTAGCCATTTTGTAATCTATGTATTCGCCTTTGCCAAATATGTCAACTTCAGACGACGCCTTGTAATCCAACTCGGCGCGAAACCCGCTTAGGGTAGCGTAGCCATCATCATAAACCACAGCAAACTGGTTATTAAAAGTGGTGGTGTTTAGGTTGCTCACAAATAACGGCAAATTCTTTACCCTGTTACGGAAAACCAGTGCCTTAAAGCCAAGCCCCGCGGTAATAGTCCCTTTGATGCCTGCAGTTAGGTCGAGCTGATCTTCTGTATTGGCAATGGCAATGTTCTGGCCAATGAATGGATTCTCATCAGCAAAATTCCTTAAAGATGCACGGTTGACATCGCCTTTGGCCTCTACAAACAAACGAACATAATCGGGCACAACCTGAACCTCTGCCTTTGCTGCAGGATATATTGAAACTTTTGAGTTATTGCCGAACTGGGTAACAATGTTTACACCCGCGTCTATCTTGTAGCTATCGCCCTGAAATTTAAGGTAAGGGTTAGCACGGAAGATGTTATTGTTGATGCTGTAAGCCGCGTCTTTTTGAGATGCCAAATCGAGCGTGCCGCTCAAGCCCGCATAAAACTGTTTAACAGTTTGGTTGATAAAGCCGTTGATCACCAAATTATTTTCACGCATTTGGTTGGCATTGCTAAATACATAGCCCTTAGCTTTTAACGCGTAGTCGAACACACGGTCGGTATCAACAAAGTTTTTTACTAATTCGGCTTCGGCACCAATGGTGTTATAGGTTTGCGAAGCCGGGTTTGGTGTTGTAGCAAGTGTAAAAGCGGTCGGGGAAAATCCGTAATAATAATTCTGCTCACGGTTATAAGTGATGCGGCCGCTAACGGTATTCTCACCATTTATAGATTTGGCGAAGATACCTGCCTCCTGGCGATTTTTCGTTTGCTTATACGCGTCGTTGCCAGATTGGCCAAGGTGTTTGGCCCATCCGCCTACCTGCAATGCAGCGTCGCGGCCATTATCTACGTATAATTCTGCAAAGGTGGTCTTCAAATTACCCGCGCCCACTTTTACGTAGTTATTGTTGGGTATCGAATCCTTTGGCGCAGGTAGCTTCATGGCCTCCAGTTGTTTTATGTCTGTGTTGCGTTCAAGACGTTTGTCAATGCTGGTGTATGACAGCGGCGCCTTATAGGGCGTTTTGTCCTCCAGATCAGGGTTGCGGCGAATCTTAACCGCGTCTGCCAGTACCGGCTTATAGCTGGTAGTTACGATGATCTCTTCTGACAGGCTGCCGCCATTTTTGTTGTCAGCGGCATTATTAGCGCCGCTCTTTTTAGTGGTATCGGCCAAAGGAATCTTCGCTGCAACATCGCCTAATTTTTTGGCTGCTGCTTTTTGCTTAGCCGATGCCGGCGTTGGTTTTTTAACGGCTACCGTTTTCTTTGCAGGCGCGGCAGTTTTGGGCTTTGCTTTCTGCGTTTGTGCAGACGCGGTTAACCCGAATGCCAATAAGAAAATTATTAAACCGGTTTTATATGTAGATATCATTTGTTGTCGCGCTTATTAGTTTTTACCCGGTTTTTTTGTCTCTGGTGTAATTGCTGTGCTATCTGTCGCCGCTTTGTCGGCCGCTTTAGCCGGCGACAGTTTATCCAGCCTGGCATGAGCTTCTGGCAAAATATCGTCATCGCCTTTGTAATTATCTATCACGCTTTGCAGCGTTGCCTTTGCCTGGAAATTGTCTTTCAGCCTCACATAATCATCCGCCAATAGAATGAAGCTTTTAGCTACCCAGTAATCGTAGTTCGGCATCTTGTTCACCAGGTCGAAACATGTTTTCTGCGAAGCCTCATAACTGCCGCGCTCGTATTCAACTAAAGCAATGTTGTATTTCGCTTCCGCAGCGCTGATAGTTTTTGTAGAAGCAACGGTGTAAGCCAATTCTTTTAGTGCAGCAGCTGTATCGGCGTTTAACAAATAAGCTTTGCCAGCGTATAACCCGGTTTTATACTTATCCTCGTCTGATGATTTTTCATTTGCCCTGATGAGTTTTACATATTTAAGTACATCATCCGGCATCTCCATTTTGGAATAACACAATATCAGGTTGTTGATGGCGTAAGTATAGTCGGCTTTATATTCTGAGTTGGTCTCCAAACGTTTTAAGAAAACCACAGCCTCATTGTATTTCTTCTGTTTAAGATAGTAGTTAGCCATGCTGATGAGCGACTTCTCTGTGTAAGGGCTCGTCCAATCGTTTAGGATGGTATTGTAATCAACCACCGCCTCGTCGCCGCGGTTCAGGTTTACCAAGCTTTGCGCCCTTATAAAGCGCATCTGCTTATCATAAATAGGTTTGCTGAATTTATCATAGTAAGCATTCACTGCCGATACCGTTCCCTGCCAGTCGCCGCGCAAATAAAGATTATTGGCAGCAGTAGACATGATGCTTTCCTGCTCGGCAGCCGAATAGTTGCCGATAGGCGTAGTCGTAGCATAGCTTATAAATGTTTGCGCGTCGCCTTTGTCTGTGTAGATCTTTTCTATTTGTTTAAGCGCTTGCTTAGCTTCGTCTGTCTGCGGATAAGATTGTATTACCTGCTTGAATGAGACGATCGCTTCGTCATCCCGGTCGGCGTTGTAGTCTATGAGGCCGATGGTCGCCAACGCACGCGGCACATAGCTGCTGTTAGGATATTTTTTGATCATGGCCTGCAACTGAGTCTTAGCCTCGTCGCCATTGCTCTTTAAAAAGTAGGTGTAAGCGATCTCGAAAGCCGCGTCATCCGCGAAATCCGAATTTGGAAAACGGTTTAGGACGTCGTTCAGCGTAGCTATTTTTGTATCCGGCGAACCTTGCAATCCCTGGATCATGCCACGCTGAAACAAGGCGTAATCCTGTCCCTGGCTATGCTGGTCTATGATGCGGTTATAATAATCCAAAGCCCGGCCGTAACTTTTCATTACGAAGTAGCTATCGCCCAGGCGGGTTATGGCATCTGTAGCGGTGTTTTTATCTTTTTCATCGCCTGCTAAAAAGCGTTCAAAATACGTTGCAGCCTTTTTATACTTCTCGTCATTAAAAGCAGCGTATGCGAGGGCATAGTTCGCATAATTGTAAACATCAGTCTGGCGGGCAGCAGGTAAGTCTAAAAAGTCCTCGAACTTTAAAACCGATTCGGCATATTTGCGCACCTCGTACATCGCTTCGGCTTGCCAATAGGTGGTAAGCGCCGTAATGTGGTCGTCTTGCGGGTATTTAAGCGAACGGATAAATATGCCGATGGCATTTTCAAAAGCACGCTCATTAATAAACTCTAAACCGCGGTAATAGGTCACTTTTTGATAGGCTACCTTAGCCGGCTGCGAGGTATTCACTATCGGCTCCAGTATCTCAACAGCTTCGCGGTAGTTGCGCGAGTTTAAAAGTTCTTCGCCAAGCAAGGTTTTCACTTCATCTGTACGGCGGCTTCTCGGATAATTTTTAAGGTATAAACGTGTGGCTTCTAAAGCCTGGGTGTTAAAATCAAGTTCGTAAGAAAGTTTGGCATATTGATACAGGCCATCTTCCTGCAATTGCTTGTCAAAGTCTAGCTTAGAAGCTACCTGGTACGCGTTGCGGGCGCCTTGTTTGTTGTTCAGTTTCAGGAAAACATCACCCAAAATATAATTACCATTTTGCGCGTAAACGTCATTTCCATCTACCAGTTTTTCGAGCTCACGGGCGGCGTTCTTATAATCTTTAGTTTCATAATAAGCATAACCCATCTGGTAGCTATCCTGCGTATTTTGGGTTTTGCCCATATCCTGACTGCGGAAACGCGAGTAGTATTTAACCGAGTTTGGATAATCGGCTTTGGCGAAATAAGATGCAGCCACTATACGCAGCATTTCGGTCTCATTTTGCTGATGCGTGCTATTGAGAATTGGAATGGCATAGCTGATCACATCGTCATATCGCTTGTCTAAAAAGTAAACCGCGGTAATGTAATAAGGGTAGCTGTTCTCGTATTTTTTTGAGTTTTTAAGCTTCTCAAAGTTGACCAGCGCAACGTGGTAGTCTTTGTTCAGATACGCGATGTAGGCATAGTAATAAGTCGCGTCTAAGGCGTAAGATGAATGTGTGTTACGCACTTCACCAAACAGTTGCTGAGCATTCCTATAGTCGGCAACAGAAAAATAGGTATAGCCTTTTCTAAACTTATATTCTACGTTTTCGCGGCCGCTCAGATCGCCGGCTTTTACCTTATCAAACCAACGGATGGCATCAGTATACAGCGCCCGCTTGAAATAAGAACTGCCTATCTGGAAGAAGGCTAATTTGGTAAGCGGGTTCTCCGGATACTTTTTAATGAAGCTTAAAAAAAGGCTTTCAGCATCATCGTTGCCTAGCTCAAGCGCGCAAAGGGCTTCGTAGTAGTACGCATTTTCTTTAAGCAACGTAAGTTCCGACTCGAATTGCGGCTGGTTACGGGTTTTGTTCTCCATTTTTTCTACCTGCCTGAACTGCTCTGCCGCCGCAACGTATTGTCCCCTGTCAAGCAACTCTTTAGCAGCGTTATAACTGCGATGATAGAGAAAGGATGGGTTTTGCTGCGCCGAAGCCGATGTGATGAAGAAGAGTCCGGTGAGTAGAGATAGATATATCGTTTTAGTCATACAAGGTGCTATAAGGGCGAAAGGCAGCCTGATTACACGGCGGCAAATATCAAAAAATGCAATAAAATACCTTTATAACGAAGGTAAAAAATTGATGTTATCGCCGGGACAAAAAAATAAGCGCCATTTGGATTGTAAAGTTTATAATAAGCGTAAAAACCTTACGTTTGAGTACACCAGCGCAGATTGATGCAAAACCAATTTATTATCAACATTATACGGCTTCTCAACATTTTGCTTTTTTGTTAGCATAGCTCTACCGGTTTTTGCAGGTCAGCCACGAAATACCAGCCCGACACAACTTGCCTTAAAAAATGAATTGGTAAAGACACGGCTCAACGGTTTTCAAATAACAGAGCTGACCGATGCCACGCCGAAAGTTGCCAAGCCGGGAAGCATCTTATTGCCACGCACCAACCAGGTCAGTCAGTTGTCTTTTGCCAATGGTGTGGCCGGGGCGGTTAAAAAGTACATTGATGATAATACTGTTGTAGCCGGTAAAGCCAAACCGGTGCGGATTTCTATAAAGAAACTTCTCTTGAACGAAACCACCATTAACGGCAAGTCTGTCGATGGCGAATTACAGATACAATTTGGTTTCGACCTGGTTATAGGCGATGACCTCTATACTCATCTAATAGATTATAAAGGAGCGGTACGGTATTCGCGCTTGCCTAATCAAACCGGCGCGGCTGATATTTATATTCGCATGGGTATCCAAAACAGCCTTAAGTTTTTTAATGACTGGCTTGACCAGCATAAAAATAACGATGCCGCCCTGGCTAACAATGTGAGATTAGTCTTTAAAGATTATACGGAGAAAGAAGAAAGCGACACCATATACTATTCGCCGAAGCGTCCTTTGACGTGGGATGACTTTCAGGATAAGGTAAGCGCGCGCGGCGGCTACGCCGCGGAAGTTATTCCGGGTTTAGGATTTACTGAAAGTAATGAGGTTAAAAGCGGCGAGTTAATAGTTGAGATGCGCCTGAAGGTTTTCCTTCCTAAGAGCGCAGCATACGTTGAGCCGGGCCAGAAAAATGATGTTAACTTAAACCATGAGCAGCGGCATTTCGATATTGTAAAGATCATCAGCAATCGGTTCAAGAAGGGGTTGCTGGCACAACAGCTGCCTGTGCATAATTACGATGGCGATATTAACGTAGCCTATTTTGACGCATTAAGGCAAATAACCGCCATGCAAAAGCAATATGATACAGAAACCCGCCACGGCATGAACCTTGGGCAGCAAGAAGTTTGGAACAAAAAGATAGATACGGAGTTAAAAGCCGCCGGATCAGGCCGCTAACTGTTTGTTGATCTTATTAAGCAATACGGATATGTCGAAAGGCTTTGGCAAAAAGTCGTCAGGTGCGCATTCTTGACGCAGAACATCGTTAAGGCTATGGCTTGCCGAGATCATGATCACCGGTATGCGGCGGGTACTATCGGCAGATTTAATGTTCTTGCAAAGTTCCCGTCCGTCTGTATTGCCCAGCATAATGTCCAGTAATATCAGATCGGGGTAGTGTTCGTCTATTTTTTCGAACAATTTTTTTCCGTCAGAAAGGGTATCAACGGTATAACCGGAGTCTTCTAGTATGAATTGTAATACCTCAAGGATATCTTTATCGTCGTCTACAGCTAATATGCGGCTCATCTTTATCGTCTCTTAAATACTCGTTAAACTTTAACATCGTTACAGGTTCTGCTGGGATTTTGCTTTAGGCCGAATATTTTTTTATCTGTCTGATACTTAGCAATACTTATGCCATTGATTTATTGTTACAAACAATTGTGTATAATGAACACCGTGACAAACGTTACAACTCATCATTCCGATTTTAATTTTTAAGCATTTAATTTGCATTTACTATGAAAAAGATCATCACTACAGCGTGCCTGCTGCTTTTAGTTGTGTTTGCCATGGCGCAAATGCCGTCGTCCTCAAATGCGAAATTTATCACTACAAGGGGTAAACAAATTATAGGCGCTAACGGCAAACCGTTCTTGATAAAAGGTACAAACCTGGGCAACTGGCTGGTACCCGAGGGTTACATGTTTAAATTTAAGGACGTTAGCTCGCCACGGCTGATCAGCCAGGCGGTAAGTGAGGTTTTAGGCCCGGATGAAGCGCGGTTGTTCTGGCGTGCGTACTTAAACAATTACATCACCGCGGCAGATATACATTATTTGAAAAGCATTGGCTGTAACTCTATTCGGGTGCCGTTCAATTACCGCTTGTTCGCCAACGAAACTTACTTAAATGATACCGACCCTAACCGCGGGTTTAAACTCTTAGACCGCCTGATCGGCTGGTGCAAAAAGGAAAACTTGTACGTGATACTGGATATGCACTGCGCACCGGGCGGCCAAACGGGTGACAACATAGATGATGGCGACGGTTATCCGTTTTTGTTTACCAGTCCGCAGGCAAGGCAGCTTACAGTATCTATCTGGACAAAAATTGCCGCGAGGTACAAAAATGAGCCGATAGTGATGGGTTATGACCTGCTGAATGAGCCCATCGCACATTATTTCGATGTCGACAAGATAAACCCATACCTGGAGCCACTGTACAAAGAAATTACTGCCGCTATTCGTAAGGTTGATAAAAATCATATGGTGTTTTTAGGCGGCGCACAATGGGACAGCAACTTTAAGGTGTTCGGCAAGCCCTTCGATAGCAAGGCCGTATACACCTTTCACAAATACTGGACAGAGACCACCCAGGATGTGATCAAAGATTACGTGGACTACAGCAACAAATACCAGGTGCCCATCTATTGCGGCGAGACCGGTGAAAATAAGACGGACTGGATAGTAAATTTCAGAAAACTGCTGGAAGCGAATAACATTGGCTGGCACTTTTGGCCCTATAAAAAAATGGATAGCGAAAGCAGTTTCGTGACGTTTAACAAGCCCGAAGGTTATGACGAATTAATCGACTACACCCAAAAGAAACGCGACACATTTGAGCAGATACGCAAAGCAGCGCCGGCAGACCGTGCAAAAATTAAAAAAGCGTTATATCAAATGTTAGAGAACAGTAAATTCAGCAACGCGCGCGTTAACCGCGATTATGTAAATGCTTTGGGATTGAAATAAAGGATCTTTACAACTCCCTCTCCTTTGGAGAGGGCTAGGGTGATGCCTGTTTTAGGCCGTTTGCGGATACACAAGGCCGTTAACCTTGTCTATTAATTCGGTAAGGTCAAACGGTTTGTCAATGGTGGCGTCGCAGCCGTATTTAAACAGGTCGTCTTTGCGGTTGATGTAAGCCGAAAAGATAATAACCGGAAGGTTGGCGTATTGAGGGGTGGCTTTTACCTGCTGACAGATCTCACCGCCGGTGATATTGCCCAGGCGGAAGTCAAGGATGAGCAGATCGGGATTGAATTCATCGATCACGGTCATGTAGTCCTTTGCATCATTACGGGCAATTACCTCGAAGTTCTCATAGGTAAGCGTTTCCTGCACAATGTCCAGGATGTCGTTATTGTCGTCAATGATCAGTATCCTTTTTGACATATTAAATTAGGGGTAGTACAAATTTAGCGGATAACCTTAAGTTTCAAATACCAAATGCGATCGATCCTTTGCACTTAAAATTAAGAAATATTCCGTTTAATAGTTCAGCAAAATTAGCGAATTTCCATCCGCTGCAAATCATGGCAATGTTAAAGTTAGTTAAATGAAATGCACTGCCTTATTTTACGAAAACCGGTACAATGATGTTACAGAAAACTGAAGAAATTATGAAGCGTTGCCTGATTGTCTTACTCTTAATATGGGTATGCAGTACTTCCTTTGCTAAAACCATACAGATAGCATCCATAGGTAACTTTAAAACAACAGGCGGTAGCGAAATAACGGACTGTAAGGTTGGTTATCAAATGTTTGGCAAACTCAACGCAGCTAAAAATAACGCGGTATTATTCCCAACCTGGTTTACGGGTACCACAAATGGTTTGGTAATGTATACCAAGCCGTGGCAGTTTATTGATACCACTAAATATTGTTTGATACTGGTTGACGCCTTGGGCGACGGGGTGTCATCATCGCCAAGTAACAGCCCAACGCAGCACGGCAACAAATTTCCGGCAATAACTATTGAAGATATGGTGAACAGCCAACATGCTATGCTTACAAAGACCCTCGGCATAAACCACCTGTATGCCATATTTGGTATATCGATGGGCGGTTTCCAGGTTTATCAATGGGTGGTAAGCTATCCGGATTTTGTGGACCGCGCTTTGCCCATAGTAGGCAGTCCGCGTTTAAGCAGCTACGATTTGTTTGTAACCAATATCTTAAAACGATTAATAGAGCAGAATATAAACTTCAATCACGGCAACTATACCGCTAACCCTGCAATTCCGCTTGCCGCAATGTATGCCGATATGAACCTCACCACACCACTTAATATCGCCAGAAATGTAAAACGCGAAGACGCCGCACAACGCATGGCTTCGTTTGAAAAACCGCAGGCTTTCGACTGGAATAATTTTTATACACAGTTAACCGCCCTTATGGGTCAAGATGTTAGTAATAAGTATGGCGGATCTATGGAAGAAACGGCAAAGCACATTAAAGCCAAAATGGTGATCGTAAATGCCAGGAACGACCATAGCGTAAATCCACTGCCGGCCTCGGAACTTGCCGCTTTATTAAAGGCAAAATTCTGGCTGGTAGACAACGAGAAGGGACATAACGGCGTAGATTTTAGCAGCGTCGAATTTAAAACCCTCGCAGCGGATCTGCTCAACAGTAGATAACCGATAACAAAAAAGCCCTTCTGAATATCAGAAGGGCCTGGTAATATCAGTCCTGATTTTATTTACGGCACATATTTATATTTAGCCTTGCGCACCAATACGTGGTGTGCACGCCAGTTTTCGCGGCGTTTTTTCACTTTATGTTTGCGTATTTCGTTACCAACTACGTAACCGCCGCCGGCACCAATGGCGCCACCAATCAAGGCGCCGCCAACGCTATGACCTATTAACCCGCCGGCTATGGCACCGCCTGCGCCGCCAATTATTGCTCCCTTGCCTTGCGAGCTTATTTTTTTGTGCTGCGCCTGCACTTGAGTGGTAAAGGCAAGCATTACCGACATGATCAAGCTAAGGCAAAAAAGTTTCTGTTTCATAAGTATGTCCTTTAATGTAATACTATGAACACAGGTTACAGCAAATGGTTTAATTGTACAACAAATTGTTTGTCTGCTATTCTTGCGCCGGCTGTTCGTACCCGCCAACTTTGCCAAAATGCCTTTCATAACGGATGTGGTCATCTGGGCCGAACGGGTGACCGCCGAAACCGTTACGCATCATGGCGACAGCCTTTGGAGCCACATTTTTATCATCGCGCGAAGCGATCAACTGCATAACCGATTGCGCAATGACCGGGATAGGCACTTCCATGTGCATGGCATCTGTAACAAGCCAGTTAACCTCGCCGGTATCTTCCACATATTTTGGTACGTTAAAACCCTGCTTCTCATCGTAAAGCTTTTTCATCAGCTCTATCAGCCATGATCGTATCACAGAGCCATTATTCCACGTCAGTAAAATATCGCTGATGTCTAGCTCTTCGCGGTAATTGGCCAGCAGGTCCATACCTTCGCCAATGGCTTGCAGCATGCCAAATTCGATCCCATTATGCACCAGTTTAACAAAATGGCCTGAACCCGAGTTGCCGGTATAACTGTAGCCGTTAGGCACTGCCAGATCGCGCAGTAAGCCTTCGATAGAAGTCACAGCATCTTTATCGCCGCCAACCATAAAACAAGCACCATTGCGCGCGCCGCTTACGCCGCCGCTGGTACCGCAGTCTATCAGGTGGATGCCCTTATCATCTTTAAGCTGCCTTGCACGGCGTATGCTGTCGCCCCAGTAAGAGTTGCCGCCATCTATAATAATATCGCCCCCGGTAAGCAGCGGCGATAGTTGTCCTATTACAGTATCAACGGCAACGCCTGCCGGTATGTACAAGAATATTTTTCGGGGTGTCTGGAGTTTGTTTACCAGGTCTTCGAGGTCTGCTGCCAAAACCAGGTTTGTTTCTGACAAGCCCGGTGGCGGATACATGTCATATCCTACAATTTCGTAGCCCTTTTCTACAGCCTGCAGCGCCAGGTTGCTGCCCATTTTACCCAAGCCTATAACGCCATATTGTTTATTTTCCATAGGCAGGCAATTTAGCGAATAAAAAAAGCAGGATGAGTAAGGCTCTGCTATTTAGACGAGAGAAAAATGTCTAAAAAATTCTTCTTCGGCTTAAACCTTTTTTATTTTCATACGTCAAAGCAAAATATCCCTATTGCCATGGAAAAAATTCTACGTTTTGCAGCTTTTTCTTTAATTGTTGCAGCCTTTGCGGGTTGTACAAAAGACCGTTATTACCGCAACGGCGGTGGCTACTATTATAACAACCAGCCAGGCAACGCGGCGAGTAATGTGGGCACCACTTTAGCTAATGATGCCGATGGGATAGTAAACCTGGTAGGCCAGGTAACGCTTAGCGCACAAAACATGGTGAATGCAAATTCGGCTTGTGGCACTATCCGGTCTGACAGTACCGTACAGCAAAATCCGGCGGGCGCAACTACTACCTATAAGTACATCAATAAAAATAAGCTGGTGGTGTTGTGTAAAAACAGCACACAGGCCGACAGCGCGGTTAACACTTCTTCCTATACAGGTACTTTCAGTAACACAAACGTCGTATCGTCCAATTCGGGTAGCTCCTTATTCAATATCGGCGGAATTTTGGCTACCGCGACTTACTACACTGTTGATGGCACTTATGTACGCCAGGGGAATTATCAATACAACAACACCAGCCAGACTGCAACAACCAGCAATATCAATATCACACTTAAAAAGCTGCTTGTAAGTAAGCCGAACCGCTACATTGTTGGCGGCACCGCAACATTCACCATTACCGGAACGGATACTAACGCCGGCGTAGCAGCAGCATCAGGCAATTACAGCTATACAGGTACCCTCACTTTTAACACCACCAACCTGGCTAACCTGACGCTGAATGGTGTGAATTATACCGTGAACCTGACTAACGGGGCGGTTAATAAAGTTTAAAAGAGAGTTAAGAATCGACTTTTTACCTCTCCCCAACCCCTCTCCGAAACAGAGGGGCTTGAAGATCTGAGTTTAACAAAGCTTAAGGTTTACTTCTCCCCAAAAGATTCGATTTCAAACAAATCTAAAGGTTTGACCTCTCCCCAAACCCCTCTCCGAAGGAGAGGGGTTTACAGTTTTATACGTCGATAGATATAAGGTTGAAAGCCCTCTAATTAGAAGAAAAAGCCCTCTCCTTTGGAGAGGGTTTGGGTGAGGCCACACAGAGGAGAGGATCAAAAAGATCCTACACCACGATAGTCACAAAGATGGCATAAAGCCCTCTCCTTTGGAGAGGGGTTTGGGGTGAGGCAATAACAGGAGACGGTTGGGTGAGACAATCATAACGAGTATTTGACTGAGGCCCTTACACCACCAAATTCAACAGCAGTACACCCCCTAAACCGCAAATGGCAACCAGCGTTTCCATGGCGCTCCACGAGCGGAACGTGTCTTTAATACTCAGATTGAAATATTCTTTATAGAGCCAAAAGCCCGAATCATTTACGTGCGATAACACCAAACTGCCTGCGCCGATGGACAGCACCATGAGGTTTGGGTTTACATGATATTGAATAACCGTGGGTGCTACAATGGCGGCTGCGGTTAGTCCGGCCACGGTGCTCGACCCCAGGCTAATGCGGATTATGGCTGCTATAAGCCAGCCCATGATTAGCGGCGGAATGTTGAGGCTTTGAATCTGCCCGGCTATCTGAGTGCTTATACCGCTGTCAACCAAAACTTGTTTAAATGCGCCCGAGCCGGCAATGATAAGCAGTATAACGGCGATGTCTTTTAATGCGTCAACATAGATGGCGCTTAGGTCTGCCATTTTCTTACCCATACTGATGCCGACTGTAAATGTGGCGGTGATGAGCGAGATAAGCATTACCGTAGACCCGTCTGTTATGAAAGCTGCAACCCTGTTCAACATTGCGTTTTGGACGTGCAGGAATGGATACGCCGTACCGGCCATCAGCAAGATTACCGGCAGCAGTGCCGAGAAGAAACTGATGAACGTACCCGGCAGTTGATTTTGAGGTATTTGCGGGGCACGAAATGTTTTGAGCGGCTGCGGATTAATATGCTTAAGCGTGCGGGCGTAAAGCGGACCTGCCAGAATGATGGTAGGCACGGCAATAATGAAACCGTAGATAAATGTCAATCCCAAGTCGGCATGAAACTGTTTAACCAGTGCGGTAGGAGATGGGTGGGGTGGCAAAAATCCATGCGTAACCGACAAGGCCGAAAGCATAGGTAGACCAATATAGACTGCGTTGATCTTGTATTTGTAGGCGATTGAAAATATAAGCGGGACCACTAACACAAAACCGATTCCGTAAAAAAGCGGAATGCCTACAATGATGCCTGCCACTACCAGCGCCCATTGAATGTTTTTTTCGCCCCCGGCCTGCACCAGCACATCGGCTATTTTTTGCGCTGCACCGCTTGTAGCGATCAGTTTACCAAGCATAGCGCCAAGGCAAATAATAATGATCAGCGAACCCATGGTGTCGCCCATACCCTTTTGCACCGAGGCGATGACCTTATCGGGCCCGATGCCCAATGCTAAACCGGCGCCAATAGACACGATTAAAAACGCCAGAAACGGATTAACCTTTGCCCAGCTAACCAGCAATACAAGCGCAACGATGGCAAGAAAAATAACGAGCAGGGACATTGGTTGGCTAAATGTAAGTATTTGTTTGGTTAGTGTATGGCGTATCCTTAATAATGCCTTTGGTTAGGTTTCGCTCATTCGCCGCTGGGCTTGTTACTTTCTTTGACCGTCAAAGAAAGTGACCAAAGAAACTCGCGGCTGCACCCTGCGCTTCAATGTTTCTGCAAGTTTCAAGGCCTGTGATTAGTGCACAGACTGATGCCGCATTCATTCGGTATTGTCAATTCGGTGCCAACATTTACCCGTTTTCAAACGTCAGCGCACAGCTTCGGGTGAAGACAGGCAAAACGATGGTGGCTTGCGCGGGGGGAGGGGCATTGGAGATTTTTGCATGCAATCCTCTCGAACTTTTTATTTCGTCCGGCAGAAATATCCCGACCCGTAGTTTTGTCTGGCTTGCAGGGGAGGGCCTGTGCGGCAAGGAAGCCTTGTGCTGACTTGGCATTTTTGGTTCTTTTGTTGCTAAGACAAAAGAACGAAGAAGGGATGTTGAATTAACGATCGAAAAGCGAGCTATTACTTTACCGCTGTCACGCCCGATTCGCCTGTTCCAACGGTTTCAAAACTGATGGATTTAGCCGATAGATCTGACACATAAAACTGAAATTGGGGTGCGTGCCTTTACCCGGATCCTCGTTTACCTCGAAATTCCAACCGCTAACGGCGTACGTGCCATGCAAAAGTGTCTACCGCCCCTGATAACAGAAAGTTATTATCGGCTTTAAATTTAATGGTGTATAAACTCTCCTCTACCCGGCAATGGGGTGGCGATGCTATGGCGATAGCATGGCGATGATAGTTATTTGATGACTAAAAACCCGGGTGGAATCACACGAATACCGGGCTTACTTAACAATAATGATTGATAATCAGTAAATTATAAAAAGTGGGTAGGGGGTTTATTAGGTATTTTAGCGTGCCCCCCTGGCCGTCGCCACCCCACCCAACATGTCACTGCTTTTTAACTGCCGTCACCCTTGATCCGCCTGCTCCAACAGTTTCGAAAGTAATAGACTTTGCCGACAGATCTGACACATAAAACTGAAAATCGCGGTGCTTGCCGCTACCCAGATCTTCATTGATCTTCAAATTTTTACCACTGATAGTGTACCTACCGCGGGATAGTATCTTAGCACCCCAGGTAATGTTAAAGTTATTGTCGGCTTTAAATTTAATGGTGTATAAACTCTCCTCTACGTGGCAATGGGGTGGCGATGCTATGGCGATAGCATGGCGATGATAGTTATTTGATGACTAAAAACCCGCATGGCGGCCACTCAAATACCAGGCTTACTTAATATTAATTATTGATAATCAGTAAATTATAAAATTCTGAATTGGGATTGTATGGAATATTTTAGCGTGCCCCCCTGGCCGTCGCCACCCGAACCAACGTGTCATTAGTTTTTAATTGCCGTCACCCTAGATCCGCCTGCTCCAACAGTTTCGAAAGTGATAGACTTTGCTGTTAGATCTGACACATAAAACTGAAAATCGCGGTGCTTGCCGTTACCCAGATCTTCGTTGATCTTTAAATTTTTACCACTGATAGCATACCTACCGTGCGATAGTGTTTTGCCACCCCAGGTGATGGTAAAATTGTTATCAGCTTTGAATTCAATGTAGGGTTTGTTCTCCTCCAACTCGGCACGGGTAACGGTATCCGGCGGACTGCTATTCGGCACACCAACTTTTACATAATTCCATTTTCCCGTTAAAGTGGCTTGGTTTATGCCTCCAGTGCAGCTTTGCAAAGTTCCGACTAAAACCAGAAATGTGAATATGTGCAGGTATTTGCGCATGGTATTACCGGGGTTCGTTATTTGCTAAAGCGCTGTTTGCGCGTTTTACGGCCAATTCCTCTTTCCAATCCATGTACTTCTTCTTGAAATTCTTTTTCATAAAATTATCAAAAGTCCGCTGGACGGTTAGGTTGTACAAGCTATGTGCTTTTACTGCTAACGATTTATCCCATGCTCGCAGTGAAATAGAAAATGACCCATCGAGGTATTTCATCCAATGCCAAAAACCGGTTGGCATGAATAGGGTGTCGCCGTGTTCTAAAATGGCTTCCTGCCCCTCAATACCGTCAAGCGCCGGGAATTTAGAAAAGTCGGGGTGTTCGATATCGTAGTCCTCCAAAGCATAAGTAGCAAACGGAATGCAGTACAAACGTTCGCGCCATTTATAGTCGAACAGCATCACGTGCTTGCGGCCGTTAAAATGGGTATGGAAAATATGCGCCAGGTCTATATCATAATGCAAAAACGTAACAGACCCCGCCCCGCCGAAAAACATATTGGGATACTTATCTAAAAAGCCACCTATTAGGTCGGTAGGCGAACGGTAGTCATCCAGCAACTTAGGCGCATGTTTTATCGGGTCAAAAAGAAAAATGCGAAGGTCTGTCGGTTCGCGCTGAATAAGATCTATATAATCGGCAAACTTCATTTCTGATGCTGCCGCGTTAATAGGTTTAGTTGGGTCAGCCTTTGAGCTGTCATACAGCGGCACCATCTGGTCACCAACAGCTTCCTTTAAATATTCAAACGTCCATTTTTGTAAAGCCGGCCAGGTTTCGGTTGCCTTAGAAATTACCAAAGGCTTACGCGGTATAAGGTAATTGTTTATGAAATCTTCTCTAGTGATATGTTCAACCCGGTCAATAGGGGATAGAATCAACGCCATGTTTACAAATAATTAACTTTCAAAGTTAAAAAAACTGTGATGATGCGTCGCCTCAAAAATGTTTCATTACTAAAAGATAACAAAAAAGCCATGCCGCATATTGCGGCATGGCTCAAAGAGTTCCTAGGGGAAAGATTAGTTCGGCATCAATACGGTATTGATCACGTGGATCACACCATTGCTTTGAAACACGTCTGCAATAGTTATCCATGATTTACCACCTTTGGCGTCAACCAGGTATAGCTTTTTACCTTCTTGCATAACGGTCAGGTTTTCGCCTTGTACTGTAGTTAATTCTGCTTTGCCCATGCCCGCTTTAACTTTTGCCATCAGGTCGGCAGCGCTTAAGCGGCCGGCAACCACGTGATAGGTAAGAATTTTGGTCAACGTAGCCTTATTCTCCGGCTTCACAAGGGTAGACACCGTACCTGCAGGCAGCTTGTCAAAAGCCGCATTGGTTGGCGCAAACACCGTAAACGGACCTGTGCCTTCAAGTGTTTCTACTAATCCGGCAGCCTTAACGGCAGCTACCAAAGTAGTATGGTCTTTAGAGTTTACCGCGTTCTCTACAATGTTTTTGGTCGGATACATGGCAGCACCGCCAACCATTTTGGTTTGCGCGTAAGTGTTGGGAGCAATTGCGATAGCTACTAAAGCAACTGCTGCAAAAAATAATTTCTTCATGTTTTTCATTTGGTTGTTATACAGCAAGATACGGCGTAACTAAATAGGCAGATTTTTACTAATTCACTCTTAAAAAGTGTGCGGTTAATCAACGCGAATAAAATGGGATCAGAAAAACAAGTCGGCGGCTATAGCGTCGGCGTACAGTTTGCCTTCGGGCGAGAGGTATAATTTGTCTTCAAAATTTGTTACCCAACCTTTCTCTATATAAGGGGCTGCTTCTTTAAGCAGAGGCAATGATGCGCCGGCTGCAATTGAATTGAGGCGCTGCAGATCAAGCCCCCACATGGTACGCAGCGAGGTCATGATGTATTCGTTTAGCTTATCGGTTTCGGTTAACACTTCCTGTTCGGCCGGTAAAGTGTTATTGCTGATATCAGCCATATATTTGGCATTATTGGCAATATTCCATTGGCGGGTATCACAATTGTATGAATGCGCGGACGGGCCGACACCGAGGTAACTTACACCGCGCCAATAATTGGTGTTGTGTTTAGAATAGTGCCCCGGTTTGGAGTAATTGGATATTTCGTAATGCTCGAAACCGTTTCGGGATAGCGTTTCAGAGAGTAAAGAAAACTGCGACGCACTTTGCGCCTCATTCATTGGTGGGTATATCTTTTTATTGATAAATGAGGCAAGCGCCGTTTTCGGTTCTACAGTCATAGAATAAGCAGAAATGTGCGGAATGCCTAGTTCAAGCATTTTATAGATATTCTGCTGCCACTTGGCATTAGTCAATAGTGGATAGCCAAAGATCAGATCGGCGGTAATGTTTTCAAACCCGGCGTCTTGGGCACGTTTCACGGACGCTTCGCCCTCGGCTGCCCGGTGCGCACGGTTCATCCATAAAAGGTCTTCATCAAAAAAAGATTGTATACCGATGCTGAAGCGGTTGATTGGCGTTTGGCGCAAGGCTTTTACTTTTTCATTATTCAGGTCATCAGGGTTAGCTTCAAGTGTGATCTCCGCATCGGTAGAAATACTAAAATACGTGCCGACAGTCTCGATAATTTGGTTTACCTCGTCACCCGTCAATAAAGAAGGCGTACCTCCGCCAAAATAAATGGTCTCAATGGTTTGGCCGGTTAGATAACCTTTCTGCATAGCTATCTCTTTCAAAATGGCCAGCACCATTTCTTCCTTATACTTTAGGGAAGTGCTGAAATGGAAATCGCAGTAATGGCAGGCTTGTTTACAAAAAGGGATGTGGATATAAATGCCTGCCATAGAAATGGCAAAGGTAGTAAACTATAAAGCTTAAGAAGCTTTCAACAGTCTCTCAATGGTAGATAAACGATTTTCTAATTGATTCTCCCGCTCTTCTAAAGCCTTAAAACGGGCATCCACATCACCAAAATTTACAACGGTCTGCTTTATCTCTTTGAGTTCGGAAAGCATTGCTTTGCTTACAGATTGTTGCTCGTCCAACTGTTTCAAAAACTTTTCGTTAAAATTATTCTGCTGTTTGAAACCTGTCGCAAACTGCTCGTTAAAATTTTGTTGTTGGTCAAATTGCTTAATACTGTGATCCATAAACTGACCAAGAGTGGTATTAATTTTTTTTATTTGTTCGGTATTCTCGTCTTGCTTTACCAGCATCTCTGCGAGCAACAATGCAATTTCCTTATCCATAGCAGCATTTGGTAATCAAATATAACAATTTGTAAACCGTAGCAAATCAATATTTAAGTTAGATTTGCAGCTAAATTACACATGCGGTTCCTGTTAATTTTATTGATGTTGGTATGCGCTTGCGGGGCTTGCTTTGCCCAGGGAGATAGCGTGCTATCAACGCGTGATTCGGTGTACCGCAGGCCGGCACCAACGGCTGCCCAGTTACTGCTCGATTCTGTCGCTAATGCAGAAAACGCCCGTCAGCAATTCATTGCAGACTCTATTGCCATGCAATACATCAATAAGGGCGACAGCTTGCGAACCAACCAGTTTGTAGTGATGATGCTGCGCGACAGTACTTATCATGGCTACGGTTTTTTGGAAATGCCAAAAAATAAGCAAAGCGCAGTTCGCGAAGGCCATACCCGCCATACCCGCGACAGGGGCATTATCCTGATCATCATCGGCCTGGTTACCTACGGCGCGTTGCTAAACCGCATTGTAAGCAAAGACATCCTCAATGTTATGCAGTCGTTTTACAGCCAGCGCATTTTGGCGCAGGTAAGTAAAGAAGATGGGTTGATCAGTTCCTGGGCGTTTATAGGCCTGTTCGTTCTGTTCGGGCTTACGTTTGGCCTGTTTTTATACCAGATATCTTCTTATTACGAAATTTTTTATCGTATAAGTGGCATTCAGCTTTTCTTCGCTTTATCTATTCTGATCATCGTACTGTTTGCCATAAAATTCCTCATTCTGAAGATCATAGGGTTTATTTTCGACATTGGCAAAGTGGTGTCTGAATATGCTACAACGCTATTTCTAACCTACTTCAACATCACATTTGTATTTCTACCGGTAACACTGTGTTTTAGCTTGCTTGCTGCCAAATACATTCAGCCCGTACTTATTTCGGCATTGATTATTTCGGCAGTGATTTTTATCTGGCAATACCTGCGCAGCAGCTTAAATATTATTTCAACGTTTAGATTTCCAAAACTTTATTTATTTATCTATCTTTGTGCCCTCGAAATTTGCCCCATTTTAGTATTGATTAAGGCACTGAATATTAAGACATAAGTTAGTAAGAAGGATCAAAATTGGAAGAGAGAAAGAAAAAGGTTAAGAGCATTTTGGTGACATTGCCCAAGCCCGAAAACGATAAAAACCCTTACGCCGAGCTTGCTAAAAAGTACAACCTGAAGATAGATTTCAGATCTTTTATTCACGTTGAAGGGGTGCCTGCCAAAGATTTCAGGAAAGAGAAGATAAACCTGGCCGATTTTACAGCCGTTATTTTTACCAGCCGTAACTCTGCCGATCATTTTTTCCGCATTTGCGAAGAAATGCGTTTCGAGGTTCCGGTAGAAATGAAATATTTCTGTCTGTCAGAAACCATTGCACTTTACCTGCAGAAATATATTCAATACCGTAAACGTAAAATATTCTTCGGCAAGCAAACAGCTTCTGACCTGGCCGAGGTGCTTAAAAAGCATTCGTCAGAAAAATTCTTATACCCATGCTCTGACGTAGCTGCAGAAGAAACGCAAAAGTTTTTGCTAGATAACGGCTACAACTTTACACCTGCAGTGCTGTTTAGAACAGTCTGCAGTGACCTTTCTGACCTTCGAGAGGTGTTTTATGACATCATCGCTTTCTTTAGCCCATCAACCGTACTTTCACTTTATAAAAATTTCCCCGACTTCAAACAAAATAATACCCGCCTTGCAGCGTTTGGTGCTACAACACATAAGGCAATTCTTGAAGCCGGACTTATTCTTGACATACCAGCGCCAACGCCAAGTGCACCATCAATGACCATGGCAATAGAGCAGTATGTTAAGCAGGTGAACAAGTAACCGCCTGTGTTAGGGAGTTTTAACTAATTAATTTTTATTGTTCTGAACAGAACAAATTTGTTTTTCGCCCGTCTATTGTGAGGCACATTTTTATCGGTTGATATTGGATGTTAATCGGTGAAATTGGTTGGGTTTAAAACTTTTTTGTAATTTAGGTACCGAATTTAGGCCTTATAACGGCCCGATTGATTAGACTTAGCTGATAAAAAGGATGAAGAGAATATACTATTTGTATGTTTTGATGGCGGCCACTGTGATAAGCAGCTGTGGCAAAAAGGGTGATCCGAGGGGAGAGATTGTTGGTGCCAAACATGCAGCCTTTCATAAAGAAATACCTTACGGCATGGTGTACATTCCGGGTGGTTCGTTCCTGATGGGGCAAACAGACCAGGATATTACTTTCTCGCAAATCGCTCAGGATAAGCAGGTTACTATCGCTCCGTTCTTTATGGACCAGACAGAACTAACAAACAGCCAGTACCGCCAGTTTGTGGAATGGGTGCGCGACTCTATCGCTGTCACCAAATATCTTAATGATGACAAATACTACATTAAGCAGGCCACAGGTGCTAACGCGCCGGCTAACGGCCGCAGGATAATCAATTGGGATTATGTGCGCCAGCACCCTGTTTTTGCGGGTGGCAAAACTAAAGAAGCCGCAGCAAATTCTCAGAAACTGCAAAGCATGTACTACCAGGGCGACGACCGCGTGTTCGATCGTAACGAGCTCGATGTACGCCTGTTAAAATACAACTTTGCCGATCTTAACTATCGCGAAGCTGCTAACCACCATATGGATAAAACCAAAAAGCGTTCTGATTTTATCATGCGCGATACGGTTGCCATTTACCCCGATACTTTAGTATGGCTTGAAGACTTTGCCTACGCTGCCAATGAGCCTTATGTTAACGGTTATTTCTCGCACGCTGCATTTGCAGATTATCCTGTTGTAGGTGTTACCTGGCGCCAGGCCCGTGCATTTGCTGTATGGCGCCAGCGTTTTAACGATTCTTACAAAGACTCTCGCGGCTTACCACACCGTTTGCCTTACCGCCTGCCTACAGAGGCAGAATTTGAGTATGCTGCCCGCGGCGGCCGTATGGGTACAGACTATCCATGGGGTGGCCCTTATATCAAAAACGCAAAAGGCTGTTTGTTAGCTAACTTTAAACCGGGCCGCGGTAATTATACCGACGACGGTGCGGCTTACACCGTAAAAGCAAGGTCATTCTTCCCTAATGATTACGGCTTATATAACATGGCCGGTAACGTTGCAGAATGGACCGCGTCTGCTTATGACGAGTCGGCTTCGACATTCGTGCATGACATGAACCCAACATTTACTTACGAGGCTAAAGCAACCGACCCCGAGACAATGAAACGTAAGGTGGTTAAAGGCGGCTCGTGGAAAGATATAGGTTACTTCCTGCAAAATTCTACACGTACATTTGAATATCAGGATACCGCTAAATCATACATCGGTTTCCGTTGTGTAACTGCATTTATGGGCCGCGATATTCGCGATAAATAGCAGCTTTTCTTATCAAATAATAAACTAAAATTATACTCCACAACATTATTTATGGCTGGCAAAAAAAAATCAAAGTTCGGTGTTGGTAACTTCGTATCATTCGGAGCGGTTGTTGTAATCATCGGGTTACTCTTCAAAATTCAGCACTGGGAATATGCTTCAACCTTTATCACTATCGGTTTAGGAACTGAAGCGTTATTGTTCTTTGTACTGGGCTTACAGCCCGAAGCTGTTGAGATCGATTGGGCGAAAGCTTATCCCGAACTGGCAGATGATTATGATGGCGAGCCGGTAAAACGCGTTGCCCCTCCGGTTGCGGCTACCGGCAATACCGCAGCTTTAGACAAAATGCTGTCTGACGCTAAAATCGGTCCCGAGTTGATCTCGAGCTTAGGCGATGGCCTTCGCACTTTTGGCGATAAGGTGGCGAATATTTCTAAAGTTGCCGACGCGGGAGAAGCAACCAATGACTTTGCTACAAAAATTAAGGCTGCAGGAAATAGCTACGATAGATTAGGCGCCGCTTTTGAAAAAGCTACAGCTAATATTAATGAGTTAGCCAGCACAGATACAGACTCTAAAGCGTACCACGAGCAGGTGAACAACATGGCTAAAAACTTAGCTGCCTTAAATGCTGTGTATGAATTAGAGTTGCAGGATTCAAGCGCGCATTTGAAAGCCATGAACAAGTTTTACTCTAGCCTGGCATCAACAATGCAAAACTTTAACGAGTCGTTAGATGATAGCCGCCAGTTTAAAGATGAAGTGGGTAAACTATCTAAAAACTTGGCTTCATTGAACGCTATTTATGGCAACATGTTAACGGCCATGAACCAGCCGCGCGTTAGTTAATTAAGCTTTACTTATTTAATACATAGAAGATAAAACATGGCTGGAGGTAAAGAAACCCCAAGGCAGCGGATGATAGGCATACTTTACCTGGTGCTTTTGGGCCTTGTTGCCCTTAACGTACCGGATAGTTTGCTTAACGCGTTCAAGAATATCAGCGATAGCCTTAATGCATCAAAAACAAATGTATCTACCGGTATTGCTAACACCTTTGATGCTTTTGAAAAGACTAAATTAAAGGAGCAGCCTGAAAGGGCTAAACCTTTTTATGACAAAGCAAAAGAAGCAAGCAAAGTTGCAGAAGATCTTAACGCCTATGTTGAGACGTTGAAGAAGCAATTGATTGACGCGAGCGGCGGCTTCGACGAAAACATAAATGACTACAAAGGCCGTGATAACTTGGATGTATCATCAAACCTGATGATCAACCATGGTAAAGGCGAAGAATTAAGGAAAAAGATTGAAGAGACCCGCGCGAAGCTGATCAGTTTATTAAACCCCGAAGACCGTGCGACCTCTAACCTGGCTTTAGAAGCAAAAGCGCCTTCTACTAAAAAAGGTGTTGCCAGCGCCTCATGGGAGCAAGCTTATTTCGGCGATGGTATCCCAATGGGCGCCGCTATTACTTCGTTGACCAAAGTTCAAGCTGATGCGGAAAATGCCGAGTCTGAAGTGGTTAAAAAGATATTAGGTAAAGTTGACCAGGCTGTAGTGAACCTTGATAAGTTCAGCGCGGTTGCAGTAGCGCCAAGCAGTTATGTGATCGCAGGCCAGCCTTACAGTGCCGATGTATTCCTGACCGCGTCTGACTCAAAATCAAACCCCGATATTACTGTAAATGGTTCACGTTTACAAGTATCTGAAGGCCGTGGTAAATACCAGGTTGGTACTGGCAAAGAAGGCGTATACACCTGGGTGGGTACTATCCGCGTAAAGCAAAACGACGGTACATTTAAAGAATATAAAACAGCACCACAAACTTACCAGGTTGCTAAGCCATCAGCGGTAGTTTCTCCGGATAAGATGAACGTGTTGTACATAGGCGTGCCAAATCCAATCTCGGTTTCAGCGCCGGGTATCGCGAAAGAGAAATTGAAAGTTAGCATTAGCGATGGCTCTGTAAGCGGTTCTGCCGGTCATTATACCGCTAATGTGAAGACTATCGGCACTGTTAAAGTAAATGTGATAGGCGAGGCTGCCCCGGGCAAATCAACCGTATTAGGCAGCAGCGAGTTCAGGGTTAAACGTATTCCCGATCCTAAAGCACAGTTTGCAGGCAAAAGCAGTGGTTCTGTAGCATCAGGGAACTTAAAAGCGCAAGACCGCGTTTTCGCACGTTTAGAAAACTTCGAGTTTGATGCCAAATTTAGTGTTACACGTTTTACCATGTGGGTGTTTAAACCACGCCAGGAAGCTATTCAACTTACAACATCAGGCGCCGATCTAAGCGGCGCCATGAAGAGTGCTTTAGCTACCGTAAGCCCGGGTACCAAGGTGTTTTTCACAAATATTATAGCAGTTGGCCCTGACGGTACCCAACGCGGATTGGATGATATTGTACTAAGCGCAAATTAAAGCAGATATGAAAAAGATTATTGTTGTTGCACTTTGCTTTTTGTGTGTTGGCGTGTTTGCCCAAAAGAAAAGAACTACCACACGTAAGCGTACCACTACTACGCGTACTGCCGCTCCTGCACGCAGGAATGCAGGCTCAAAAGTTCCGGTGGTGTCGCCAAGTAACACTATGGGTACGGCCCCGGTTAGTGCAGATACGAGCGTAAAACGAAACGCTTCTGCAAGGCCTTTTGAACGCCCGCTTGATGGGTACTACAAAAAGAACGATTTGATAAACGCTAAGGTTACACCTTATGCCTACCTGCGCGAAGCAGATGTAATGTTTGCTAAACGTGTATGGCGGGAACTGGATACCCGCGAAAAGATGAACCATTATATGGCTTCGCCAAAATCGCAGTTGATCACAATTTTAGTTGAAGCGATTGCCAACGGCGAGCTTACCGCTTATGATCCTACCCCATCTAAGGAAGATCCTAATGGCGACATGTTTACCAAACCGCTAACACCGGGACAAGCGAAAAACCGATTGGCAGACAGCGTGGCTACAGATCAGTTCGATAAAAATACAGGTGACAAGATAGGCTCTAAGCTGGTTGCAGGCGAATTTAATCCTGATAGTATAGTTAAGTTCCGCATAAAGGAAGACTGGGTTTTTGATAAGCAGCGTTCTATTTTTGAACCACGCATTATCGGCATAGCGCCCCTTATGAAACCTAAAGTAGCAGGCGTAGAAGCAGCAGATTATATTCCGGTGTTCTGGGTTTATTTCCCTGAAGCACGGCAGGTTTTGGCTACCAAAGAGGCTATCAGCAGCAGGAATGACGCAACCGGCCTAAGCTATGACGACGCGTTTATGAAGCGCTTGTTTGCCAGCTATGTGGTAAAAGTATCGAACGAAAAAGATGAACGTATTAAAGATTATGCACAAGGTATTGACCGCTTGTACGAGTCTGACAGGGTGAAGAAAAGCCTGCAAGATTATGAGCTGGGCCTATGGCAATACTAATCTGAAAGCGGTGATATTTGGAATCCCCGCAGCTGAAGGCTTCGGGGATTTTTTTGTAGTATAACAATCGTAAATATGTCATTGCGAGGAACGAAGCAATCCCGTCGGTTGATTTTATGCAAGGATTGCCGCGCTTTCTGCTAACGCTCGTAGTGACGAAAAGGCGAACAACTATTACGCGTCCTTCGCCGCAAAATAAGCCAGTATCGCTTTGGTTTGCTTTGTGTTTGCCACTTCCATTAACTCAGCTTCACTGGCTTCGCGGATCTTCTTAACCGATTTAAAGTATTTCAGAAGTTTTTGAGCGGTGGTGCTGCCTATTCCGCCTATAAGCTCCAGTTCGGTGGCAAGCGTGCTTTTGTCGCGTTTCTTACGGTGAGCGGTGATGCCAAACCGGTGCGCTTCGTCGCGAAGTTGCTGGATGATCTTCAGCGTCTCCGACTTCTTATCCAGGTACAGCGGATATTGGTCGCCGGGGTAATACAACTCTTCGAGGCGCTTAGCGATACCAATAACGGTAACTTGCTTATCTATACCCAGCAGCCTTAAACTTTTTAAAGCCGAAGACAGCTGTCCCTTGCCGCCATCAATAATGATGAGTTGAGGCAGGTCGCCGCCTTCATCAAGCATTCGGCGGTACCGGCGGTGTACAGCCTCTTCCATTGTAGCAAAGTCGTTTGGCCCCTCAACCGTTTTTACGTTAAAGAAACGGTAATCTTTCTTAGAGGGTTTGGCGTCCCTGAACACGACTATTGCCGATATAGGATATTTGCCCTGGAAGTTTGAGTTATCGAAACACTCGATGTGGCGGGGTAGCTGGTTCATGCGCAGATCCGTCATCATTTTAGTGAGCAAACGATCTGTACGCACGTCCGGATTAAGCTTCTCATACTGCTCCATCTTTTCTGTCTTAAAGAACATTACATTCTTGGCAGAAAGGTCGAGCAGTTTCTTCTTTTCGCCCAGTTTAGGAATGGTGAATTTGATTGCGGAGGCGTCTTCCAGGTCGATAGCAAACGGTACAATGATTTCTTTTGATGTGCTGCCATAGCGCAGCCTGAACTCTGAAATAGCGAGTGTAAGCAGTTCTTCGTCACTTTCATCCAGGCGTTTCTTCAACTCTATTGTCTGCGTTTGGATGATTGTGCCGTGCATCACTTTCAGGTAGTTTACAAAGGCATACTTTTCTTCTGATGCAATGTTGAACACATCAACTTCGGTAATGGATGAGTTAACCACTGTCGACTTATGCTGATAGTTATCCAGCAGGTCGAATTTGCGTTTTAGCTTATGCGCTGTTTCAAAGTCAAGTTCTTTAACTGCTCTGTCAATAACAGCCCGCAGGTTCTTAATAATATCGCCGGTCTTGCCGTTGAGGATGTCCTTTATTTCCTCGATACTTTGATTGTAATCTTCAAGCGTTTGCAGGTTTTGGCAAGGGCCTTTGCAGTTGCCCAATTGGTATTCCAGGCACACTTTATACTTACCCGCGTCTATCTTTTCCTTGCTCAGGTCGAGGTTGCAAGTGCGCAGGGGATAAGCCTCGCGTACTACGTTCAAAATGGTGTGCATCATACTTACAGACGCGTACGGGCCTAAATATTTTGAACCGTCTTTAATTAGCCGGCGTGTCCAATATATACGAGGGAAAGGTTCGTTTTTGATGATGATCCATGGGTAGGTCTTGTCATCCTTAAGCATCACGTTGTAACGCGGCTGATGCTTTTTGATCATGCTGTTCTCTAACAGCCATGCATCAACTTCGGTATCAACAATGGTAAACGTGATCTTGCGGATCTTTGATACCAGCACACGTGTTTTGGCATTGATGCCGTAATCCTTTATAAAATAGGAACCTACGCGGTTGCGCAAGTCTTTAGCCTTACCGATGTATATCAGTTCATTTTCGCTGTCCCAATACTGGTATACACCCGGCTTGTGCGGTATTTTCTTTAATTCTTCGCGGTAATCGAAACCACTCATTTACATATTTTTAAAAAGCGCGTCATGCTGAGGCTCTCGAAGCATAGCGCGTTGCCTTTTACCAATTATTATTTTATGCCAGGATTGCCGCGCTTCGCTCGCAATGACATACTGGGAAGCTTCTTTTAGGGATTAAAATCCCAACTTCTTGTCCACCTCGTCTGTGCCTTGCTGCTGGTTATTGTACTGCCCGCAGTCTATAACAATGTTTAGGCCGTTTTTGGGTGCGTCAAAGTCCACATTTTTTTTTATGCCCAGCGACGAATTTGCGTAAACCTGCTTCATGTACATGGCAAACACAGGCAATGCGGTATTGGCCCCCTCGCCAAGCCGCGTGCTGCGGAAGTGAATGTCCCGGTCTTCGCAGCCAGTCCATACACCGGTAACCAGTTGCGGGGTTATGCCTATAAACCAACCGTCGGAGTTGTCATTTGTGGTGCCGGTTTTGCCGCCTATCGGGTTATTTAGCCCGTATTTGTAACCCATACGTGCGCCTGTACCTTCTGTAACCACGGCCTTAAGCATATAAGTCATAACATAAGCGGTTTGCTCATTCATGGCCTGCACTACACGTGGTTTATTCTCGTAAAGTATGTTCCCGTTTTTATCCTCAACCCTAAGCAAATAGGTAGGTTCTGTCCACAAACCGTGGTTGGCAAATACAGAGTATGCACCCGTCATGTCATAAACAGAAGCGTCAAAAGTGCCTAAACATATGGAAGGATAAGCAGGTACAGCACTGGTGATACCCATTTTTTTGATGAGCGTCATTACCGGGGTGGGGGTCACCTCCTTCATTACGTGGGCCGTAACCCAGTTCTGCGAATTAGCTAAAGCTTTCTTCAAGGTAATAACACCCGGGATAGTTTCGCTTGGACTTGAGCGAGGGCACCAGGGCACACCGTAACCGGAGATAGTATCAGGGACGTTGTTCACTTGCAGGCACGGCGAGAACCCGTTATCTACGGCCACAGCATAGGTAAATGGCTTAGCGGTCGACCCTACCTGGCGTGTGCCCATTTGCACCTGGTCATATTTATAGTGCTTAAAGTCTATGCCGCCTACCCACGCTTTTACAAAGCCTGTTGTTGGGTCCATGCTCATCATGGCGTTACGTAAGGTAAACTTGCTGTAGATGATAGAGTCGATCGGGCGCATGGTGGTATCTATGTCGCCGTGCCAAGTAAAGATGTTCATCTCTGCCGGCTGGCGGAAGTTTTCCTTAATCTCATCGTCAGTTTTGCCATCAGCTTTTAGCTCGCGATAACGGTCGCTGCGGCGCATGCCCTGGTCTATCAGCAGGTCATAATTGTTTATCTCTTTATGAACGTTGTGGCCTTTCCAATGGTCGTTGAACTGAGCCTGCAACTCGCGCATATATTTTTTCTGCGCAGCCTCGGCATATTCCTGCATATCGTAGTTCAACGTTGTATATATCTTCAGGCCGTCGCGGTCAAGGTCGTAAGGGGTGCCATCGGGTTTGTTGATAGACTTTTCTTCAAATATCTTTTGGATGTCTTTCTTCAATACCTGCCTGAAATAAGTGCCCAAACCTTCGTTATGATCTATCGGGTGGTAATTTATACCTAAAGGTTTTGCCTTGAACTCCTGGTATTGGCCATCGGTCAGGAAGTTCTCCTGGCTCATACGGTACAAAACAAAGTTGCGGCCGGTAAGCGCGTTGTCCGGGTGACGAATAGGGTTATAAAGCGTGGGCGCGTTTACCATACGCACCAGCAGTGCTGCCTGATCGGGCGTCAACTTATCCGGCGTGGTATTAAAATATGTCGCCGATGCTGATGAGATCCCAAACGTATTATGCGCACCAAAATCAACGGTATTCAAATACATTGTCAGAATTTCCTCTTTAGTATAATTACGCTCGATGCGTACGGCGATGATCCACTCCTGAAGTTTTTGAATAATCCGCACAAACGGATTATGTGAGCGTTCCCTGCCCGAGAAGAGTATCAAGGCCAGCTGCTGCGTAATGGTACTGCCGCCTTGTTTGTGGCCGATAAGATTGTATGCGATAATTGTAAACGTACGTCCAAAATCTATACCAGAGTGTTTGTAAAAGCGGTTATCTTCCGTAGCGATCAACGCGTTGATCACATTTGGCGATATCTGTTTAAAGGTGACGTTAGAGCGGTTTTGTACAAAGTATTTGCCCAGCACTTGTTTGTCTTCGGTAATTACTTCAGATGCCAGGTTGTTCTTTGGGTTTTCTATAGTACGCAAAGACGGCAGGGCACCAAACAGCCCGAAATTTATAGCCAGCAGCATGAGCAGCAAGAAGCCGAAACACCCTATCACAAAACCCCAAAGCCTGCGGTTGTAACGCTGTATTTCTTCGGGTTTTAATTTGACGATCATTCTTTAATAATTTTTTTGGTAAAAGTCTACGTAAGTATCCAGTAGTTTCTTGTCGGCTAATTTATCCAGATTTTCTTTGGTAATGATGAAAAAGCTGTACTTGTCTGCCGGCACCTTCATTATCTGGGGCAGCAAAGGTATAATAGCACGGGCATAATCTTTAACCTCTGTAAGGCTGTTAAAATTGCCTACAAATATTAACTGGTTGTCAGGACCGGCAGTAGTCAACTGGTGACTGATGCCTCGTTGCTGATCGAAATTAGCACGGTTAAATTGCCCAAAGCCAAAACGCGACGACGACAAATTAGTTGTACCGCTGGCTACATTCACTACAAAATAATAATGTGTGCTGTCGCGAAGCGAGAAAATACTCGGCGGCGTTTTAGGTGCTGTCGTTACAACAGGTGCTTTCTGTTGAACAGGTGGTTCAGTTGGTTTTACTTTAGGCTTTTCTGCAGCAGGCGTTGCCTTTTGCGCGACAGGCTGTTTAACCGGTTGCTGCACCACGGCATAAGTTGGCGTAACAGAAGTCGGCACAAAGCCGGCATCTGTAAAGTCGTTATCAACCAAAACCACAGGGCGGGCAGCCAATTCAGCTTCGTTCGCCGCTATGAAGGAGAGGTGCTGGTTAACCAGCGGACTGATCAATTGGTCATCCGGGTAGGTTTTGATCAGCGCCAGCAGATCGGCTTTAAATGGCGTGAGTTTTTCATTATGCCCTGCGGCAATGGCACGCAGGTACGCTATTTGTGCCGCAAATTTAGCTTTAGGATATTGCAATAATAGCGCGTCTGCCCGGGCTATTACATCAATATATTTTTTATTAGCATACAGATCATACAATTGGTCGTAAACCGTATTGAATTCTGCATCTATATCATTCATCTTGCGGCTATACTCGGGGTCGAGGATTATCTTCGCGAAGGTGGTCTCGGGATAATTTTTTAACAGCAGGTTTTTGTAATAATCAGACTTTGCGATATCTATGTTGCTGTATAAGCGGTACAGGTTGTAATAGATGGCCGGCTTGTCATTATTGTCTGGAAAACGGCTTAGCAAAATTTCGAAAGACGCGATCGACTCTTTGGGGTCTTCCAGCACATCGCGGTAAAAATTAGCCAGAAGAAAGTATGCCGCATAGACCCTCGAGTTAGATTGCGCCAATAACTCGGGCGTGAGCGGGAGGTTCTGCAGCAGTTGTTTTTTATAATTGCTGCTTAGAAGGTCATCCGTACTGCGTTCATCTTTTTTAACCACGACCGAAGGATCTACCTGTGCTGCCAGGTTTTGCGTATTAGCCGTAATATCTGATGACGTACGCAGACTACGGCGCCAGTTGTCTTCTAATTTACGGTTGCCCCAAACCCTTTTAAATGCCGTAAAACCCTGGCTAACCGAATTAACATTATAAAAGTAAAACGTAGCATTGCCGGGGACAGTGGCTGTAGTTACAGTTGAGTTGGGTGAGTTGGCGTTAGTAAAAGCGGAATTAGTTGCTGCCAACGCTGCTGCCTTTTGTTGTGCAACAGCTTTTCTTGCATATTCGTTCAGCAAGTCGGCACGGTCTTTTTCGTTTAGCTTTGCCAAACGTTGCAAAGTATCTTCACGTGCGATAATGCCCAGCTGTTCGCCCAGCACAGTAAGGTTGTTTGCCCGTAACTGTATAGTACGATAACCGGGATAGGTTGGCAGCATATTCATTAAAGTGCTGTCATACAATTTTTTAGCACCGTTATAATCACCCCTGTTTTTAAAGGCGATGTCTGCCAACCGCAGATAGGTTATGGCCTTTTGGTTCTGGTTACGCGTGC
This sequence comes from Mucilaginibacter ginkgonis, assembly GCF_009754905.2. Taxonomy (NCBI): domain Bacteria; kingdom Pseudomonadati; phylum Bacteroidota; class Sphingobacteriia; order Sphingobacteriales; family Sphingobacteriaceae; genus Mucilaginibacter; species Mucilaginibacter ginkgonis. Next base: position 244,905 of record NZ_CP066775.1, read on the forward strand.
TGTACTTTAGTGCCAGCCGGTAGTTTTTAATCGCGGCATCTATATTGTTCTCGGCATAATACTGATCGCCTATCTGGAAGTAGATCTGGTCTAACAGATCGGCGTTGTTGTCATTCTTAATTAGTCCCTGTAAACGCTGCAGGTGGGTAAGCTTACGGCCGTTTTGGGTATCCTCTATGCGGATACGGTTCAGTTCGGCGTTAAACGCCATCTCGAAAGACGCGTTACTTTTTACCACTTTGCTGTAGCTAGCGTACGCGTCAGCAGGTTTTTTATTGGCTTCCTGCAGTTGGGCTAAAATAAAAGTGAGCCGGTAACGCATACGGCTATTCGCTGCATCCTTAATGGCTTTCTTAGCCATTTCTTCGGCTTCTTTATAATCGCCGGCATCGAGGTCATATTGCAGCCGCGCTGCATACACACCACCAGGGTCGGCTGTTTTCTTCGTTTCGTTAAGGCCAAGCAGAGCAGTGTCTGACACCAGTTTCGCCTGGGGTAATTGTCCTAAATTCAAAAGCGAGCGTACGCGCCAGTTGCGTGCCTGCTGTACCAGATTAACATTCTGCGGATAGTTGCGGATCACGTAAGCACTAAATTCGTCGGCTAAAAAATACTGGCCATACAGGTAGTTGGCTTTTGACTGCAACAGGTAGGCATCACCTATGTAATGGCTTTGCTCTTTAACCGCAATAATGGTGTTTGCACGGGCTATAACGCCATCCAGTTCCTTGTCTATGGCACCCTGGGCGCGGCCGGTTGTGTCCTGATAAACACGCAAAAAATCTGTGTAGTTGTCTACAAAAGACGTGGCGTAGATCTCCTGCTTTTGGCGCAGCAATTCATTAGCGTTAAAAATAATGTTGTAGTGTGCCGTTAAGTTTTGAAGCGCCCTGTTTACGGCAGTTTTTTTCTCAAGGCTGCATGCCGCCACCAGGGTAATAAAAGCCGGGAAAAAAAGTATAGCAACGCGGTTATGCCTCAAAGTTTAGTATATTTTAAAAAGCTTGCCAATTTAACAAATTGTAGCAACATGATTAATAGATTTGCGCATGGCTGATGCACAACAAAATAACGATGATAATAACGGTAAACAAGCCAATAATTATATAAAGTTTACCGGGCTGGCGTTTCAAATGATCGCTATCATTGGCATAATGACCTTCATAGGCTACCGCATAGATGTCTCCTCAGGGCATCAAACCAAATGGGTAACCGCGGCATTCGCGTTGTTCGGTGTGTTCAGTTCTCTTGTACTTGTTTTTAGGGGAATTAAAGAGTGAAGGTTTCGGCTACCATATACCGCTATCTGTTTTTTCTGTTGCTGATGACCATAGGCCCTGTAGTTTTGACGGCCACAGGAGATACTTTTTTGCTGATTCCAAAGTTTTGGCTGCTGTTCGGATTTATATCTGCATTGACACTAATGACCATTATTTTAATATTGGTGGTGCAACAAATAAACAGGGATTTATATGCTCAGGCCTTTCTTGCGGCAACAACGGTAAAGATTTTGGTCTGCTTATTTTTTGTACTCTTTTTCCTGCGGAAAACGCCTGTAAACAGGCATGTTTTCGCATTAGATTTCTGTTACGTTTATTTCTTAAATACAGCCTTTGAAGTTTATGGTTTGTTGCGTAACTTGCGCAACCAAAATTTACGGTAGAAACTTCATTTAAATGAACAACGGCTTAGTTTTGAACAAAAAAAATTTCACAAAATTCTTCATTTCCTGCGTTATTTTAATGCTGAGTGTATTACCAACACTTAGTTTTGCCCAGGAAAAAAGTGAGAATAAGGCCGCTGAGCCCGCAAAAGCGTTTAACCCTAAGGATATCATTTTTGAACACATCAGCGACTCGCATTCATGGCCGGTTGCCTTGCCTTTGGTTAAAGAGATATTTCTGCCGTTGCCAATAATATTATATACCGATAAAGGCCTTGAAATATTCTCGTCAGAAAAGATCCGCGAGACGGAAGAAAACGGTGTAGTTCAACATCCTGTTTATACCGGCAATTATAACAGCTACGTAATGGAAGGTAACCATGTTAAGGTTGCCGATGCAAACGGTAAAGTTGACGAGGCCGCGTCTAAGAAGGTGATCGATTTTTCTATTACCCGCAACGTGGCCAGCATGTGGATGGCAATGCTTATCCTGATAATTGTTTTCTTGTCTGTTGCATCAGCATATAAAAAACGCGAAGGCAAAGCGCCTAAGGGTTTGCAATCTTTCTTAGAGCCGGTTGTACTGTTCGTGCGCGATGACGTTGCTATCCCGAATATTGGTATTAAGGCGGCACGTTATATGCCTTTGCTGTTGACGATTTTCTTTTTCATCCTGATCAATAACCTTTTAGGTTTGATCCCGATATTTCCTGCCGCGTATAACCTTACAGGTAACATCGCGGTAACGCTAACACTCGCTGCCATCATTTTAGTAGTGGTTAACGTTAGCGGTAACAAATATTATTGGAAACACATTTTTGCACCAGATATTCCATGGTGGTTATACATTATCATGGTGCCTGTTGAGTTGATCGGCGTTATTTCAAGGCCCTTCGCGTTGATGATACGTTTGTTTGCAAACATCACCGCAGGCCACATCATCGTACTAAGTTTGATATCGCTGATATTTATCTTCAATACCATTTGGATGTCGCCGGTTTCAGTTGTGTTTGTAGTGTTTATGGATTGCATAGAGTTGTTGGTAGCGTTCCTACAGGCGTTTATCTTCACCATGCTATCTGCACTGTTCATTGGTATGGCTGTTGAAGAGCATCACCATTAATAAGCAATTAATTATCTATATATACACGTTTTAAATTATCAAACAATGATTGGAATGATCGGAATGATCCAGGAAGCTGCTGCTTCAGGCGTTGTTGGCCTTAGCAAACTTGGCGCTATCGGTGCTGGTTTAGCAGTAATCGGTGCCGGTATCGGTATCGGTCAAATTGGTGGCAAAGCAGTAGAAGGTATTGCTCGTCAGCCAGAAGCTTCTTCAAAAATCCAAACTAACATGATCATCGCTGCAGCCCTTGTAGAAGGTGTTGCACTGTTTGCCGTGGTAGTTGCCCTGCTGTAATTTCAAGCAGGCAAAAAACAAAGCACAGGCCCGGCGCGGTTGGCACCGGACTGTGTTTTTAAGAAAGACACTTACTTAGAATAAATAGATAAGAATATGGAATTGGTAACCCCAAGTATAGGATTGGTTTTCTGGACACTGCTATCATTTGTGATCCTTTTGATCATCCTGCGCAAATTTGCCTGGAAACCTATTTTAGGCGCGGTAACAGAGCGTGAGCGTACTATTGAGACTGCTTTATTACAGGCAGAATCTGCTAAAGAAGAGATGGCCCGTTTAACTAACGAGAACGAGCAATTAATAAAAGAAGCACGCGCGGAACGCGACCTTATTTTGAAGGAAGCCCGCCAGATCAAAGACCAGATCATTAATGATGCAAAAGGTGCTGCCGAAGCAGAGGGCGCACGCATGATCGAGAAAGCGCGCCTGGAAATCAACAATGAAAAAGCTATTGCGTTGGCGTCTGTTAAAACACAGGTAGCACAATTGTCTATAGACATTGCTGAGAAAGTGCTTCGCAAAGAATTTGAAGATAAACAAGAGCAGGACGCTTTAGTAGCCGACTTGCTGAAAGAAGTTATTGTAAAATAGGTTCCGGTTATTAGTTGTCTGTTTTCAATAACGCACAACTCACAACTTACAACTCACAACTTTAAGAAATGTCTGAAATAACAGTTGCATCAAGATATGCCAAATCACTGATAGACCTGGCGAAGGAACAAAACTCGCTGGAGGCTGTGCGTGGCGATATGGGTCTTTTTGCGCAAACTTTAAGGGCAAATTCAGAACTGCAGGCAGTGCTGCGTAACCCCATCATTTCGCACGATAAGAAGAAAAAGATCCTCGACGCCATTTTTACCGGTAAGGTAAACAAAGCGACTATCGGTTTCTTTCATATCATGATCAACAAAAGCCGCAGCGAGCTGCTTTATCCAACATCTTTAGAGTTTGTAAATCAGTATGATGTGATCAAAAATATTGTTCGTGCTACGGTAGTTTCGGCAGTGCCGCTTTCGCCTGAGAATAGACAGCAGGTTGTGGCAGAGGTTAACCACATTACTAATGGCCAGGTTGAACTGGTTGAGAAAGTTGACCCAAGCCTTATTGGCGGTTTTATTTTAACCGTAGGCGACAGGCAGATAGATGCCAGCGTATCGGGCAGTTTAGCAAGATTGAAAAAAGATTTTACCCAAGAGGTAGTTAATAATTAAGTATAAGCAAAGCTAAAATATAATCAAATGGCAGAGGTAAGACCAGACGAAGTATCAGCAATTTTGCGTCAGCAATTGTCGGGCTTCAAGTCAGAAACTGAATTAGAAGAAGTTGGTACCGTACTACAAGTGGGCGATGGTATTGCGCGCGTGTATGGTTTAACACAAGTACAATCGGGCGAGTTAGTTGAATTTGCTAACGGTTTGCAAGGTATAGTACTTAACCTTGAAGAAGACAACGTTGGTGTGGTTTTACTTGGCCAGTCTGAAGGTGTTAAAGAAGGTGATACCATTAAACGTACCAAAAAGATCGCTTCCCTTAACGTAGGCGAGGGCATGCTTGGCCGTGTGGTCAACACACTGGGCGAGCCTATCGATGGTAAAGGCCCTATCAGCGGACAAACCTATGAGATGCCTTTAGAGCGTAAAGCACCCGGTGTTATTTACCGCCAGCCGGTTAATGAGCCTTTGCAAACAGGTATCAAAGCCATAGACGCGATGATCCCAATCGGCCGTGGCCAGCGTGAGTTGGTTATCGGTGACCGCCAGATCGGCAAGACAGCAGTTTGTATCGATACTATCATCAATCAAAAAGAATTTTATGATGCCGGCCAGCCGGTAATCTGTATATATGTTGCCTGCGGTCAAAAAGCATCAACAGTAGCGAACATTGTACGCACGCTTGAAGAAAAAGGCGCCATGCCATATTCTATCGTTGTTGCGGCAAACGCTTCTGACCCGGCACCAATGCAGTTCTTCGCGCCTTTCGCAGGTGCTGCCATCGGTGAATATTTCCGCGATACCGGTCGCCCGGCATTGATCGTTTATGATGATTTATCTAAACAAGCTGTTGCTTACCGCGAAGTATCATTGCTATTGCGTCGCCCGCCGGGCCGCGAGGCTTATCCCGGTGACGTATTTTATCTGCACAGCCGCTTATTAGAGCGTGCCGCTAAGATCAACTCTAACGACGAGATTGCGCGTGACATGAATGACCTGCCTGAGTCTATCAAGCACCTGGTTAAAGGCGGCGGTTCATTAACCGCCTTGCCTATCATTGAAACGCAAGCGGGTGACGTGTCAGCATATATCCCAACCAACGTGATCTCTATCACAGACGGTCAGATATTTTTGGAGTCTAACTTGTTTAACGCGGGTGTTCGCCCTGCCATCAACGTAGGTATCTCGGTATCACGTGTGGGTGGTAACGCGCAGATCAAATCGATGAAAAAGGTTGCCGGTACTTTGAAATTAGACCAGGCACAATACCGCGAGTTAGAGGCTTTTTCTAAGTTCGGTTCAGACCTTGACGCTTCTACCAAACTGGTATTGGATAAAGGTGCACGTAACGTAGAGATGTTGAAGCAGCCGCAGTACTCGCCGGTAACGGTTGAAAAACAAGTGGCTATGGTTTACCTTGGTACTAAAAACCTGATGCGTAATGTGCCTGTAAATAAGGTAAAAGAATTTGAAACAGAATTCTTAAGCCAGATGGAGATACGCCACCCGGAAACCCTTGCAGCTTTGAAAGCAGGTAAATTTGACGATTCTTTAACAAGCGTATTAGAAACTGTAGCTAAAGAACTGTCAGGGAAATATTAATTAGATATGAGATATTAGATGTGAGATTTGAGACAGAATCTTGCATCTTTCATAAGAAGAATTGAGTTGATGAAAATGAGTAGAGAGCGATCTCATATCTCAAATCTCACATCTCACATCTCGAAAAAGAATGGCTAATTTAAAAGAAGTAAGAAACCGTATTGCATCTGTAAACTCAACGCAGCAGATCACCAAAGCCATGAAAATGGTTTCGGCTGCTAAGTTGAAGCGTGCTACAAACGCCATTATGCAGTTGCGCCCTTATGCAGTAAAGCTTAAAGAAATACTGGCCAACCTTTCGGCAAGTTTGGAAGATGGTACTTCGCCGTACCTGCAAACCCGCGAACCCGTTCGCGTATTGGTTGTGGTTGTTACCTCTAACCGTGGTTTGGCGGGTGCTTTCAATACAAACGCCATCAAAACTGCTAACAATCTAATTGCAGAAAAATATCCTGAACAATTAGCCAAAGGCAACGTATCAATCGTTGCTATCGGTAAAAAAGCACAGGAATACTATCAGCGCCGTAAATACAATGTTATCGGTAACAATACCGAGGTTTACAACGACCTGAACTTTACTACAGTGTCTAAGATCACCGAAGACATTATGAAGGGTTTTGTGAACGGCGATTATGACAGGGTAGATTTGGTTTATAATCACTTCCGCAACGCGGCTGTGCAGATATTGACTACAGAGCAATTGTTGCCGGTGCCGAAAACCGAGAACAAAGAGCAGGAGAAAAAGGCACAGGTTGATTACATCTTAGAGCCAAATCAGGAAGAGATCGTTGAACAACTGATTCCTAAAAATATTAAGATTCAGTTATACCGCGCGGTATTAGATTCGCATGCGTCTGAGCACGGTGCACGTATGACAGCCATGGATAAGGCTACAGATAACGCCGGTGAATTGTTAAAAGCATTGAAACTTTCTTACAACCAGGCACGGCAGGCAGCCATCACCACAGAGCTTACAGAGATCGTGAGCGGTGCGGCAGCATTAAGTAACGGGTAATTCGCGAACCTAACGTCATCCCGAACTTGTTTCGGGATCTCACATGCAAGACCTAACGATGGGATGCCGAAATAAATTCGGCATGACAATAAGGATTTATACAAACATTTATATTTTTGCCTTAAACAAACAACACCATGAACAGCATTGAAAACGCAAACTCAGAGAAACACTATATTTTAATGACCATTGCCATCTTTATCGGCATTGTAGGTGTTTACCTGCGTTTTGCCGGTGATGCGCCTTACTGGTCATGGGCTGCTAACGCTATTCTGGTTGTTGGTGTGGTTATTGCGCTTAGGGCAATCAAAAATATTTTAGGCTAAGCCACAAGATTCTAGAAATATTAAAGCCTCGCTTTTAGCGGGGCTTTTTATTTACACTCGCCTCATTACAAAATCACGTTAGTGTTGTAGCTCGCAACGTCGTTAAAAAAAAGAGACTTTACTTTGGCCTGTAATGCGACTGGTTTAAGATCTTTTGAGCGTCGTCAACAGCCATTAATTGTTTAAGGGTGATGTTTGGATTACGTTTCATGTATTCGCGCACTATCTGCCAACCTGTCCATGTGCCCAGCTTCGGCGCAGACTCGTTGCGCTCGCCAAGTCCGGCAGTAAACGGGCCATCATCAAAATAAACCTGATTTTTTAGGACATCGCTGCTGTACAAGATGTTTTCTTCCAGGAAATATCCCCAGATATCGGCCTTAAATTTTTCTGCCCACTGCATTTTTTGGGTAGTATATCGGATTTTGGTCGTGTCGCCCACGTCGGGCAGCAAAAGGTCCATGGCGTACATGATTTTGCCGTTATAGATCATCTTCTGCAGCATGGTTTTGTCGCTGTTCGGTTCCGGGAACATATCTTCGCGCAATATGCCTTCAACAACACGCGGGGTAATATTTTCGGGTGTAAAGAAATGCTGCAGGTACATAGGATATGCTTCTACAATGGCAGGGTAAAATCTCGACTTATTGCCCAGAAACAGATCGAGCCCAATGCCCACATAGCCGTTCCCAATAGCGGTTTGCGCCTCGAAACCTGATAGATACGCATAAACCCTTGGCAGCTGCTTTTGCGGGAAGTAATACTTTATACGCTTAAAGGCATCGGTCAGTTCTGCATTTTGCTTATCGAGGTTTGGGTAAATAGAATCAACATCGTGCTTTAGGTCGATGTAAGCTTGCGTAGAAAGTATAGCGTTTAGTTTTGATAAATATGCCGGCGAATTGATACTGCCTGCATGCAATATCCGTTCAATGAAATCCTGATAAAACAAGCCGTATTTCTGTTTCATCGCCTGGGCCTTGGGTTCGGCAGGTGGCTGCTTTAAATTGTTGAGGTCATGGTCGAAACGTTCAATAGAAACTGTTAACGGGATATTGCTTACATCAACCTTGTTATTACCGGTGCAGGCAGCCAGTAAGATAAGGCATGTAAAAAAAATGTAGATTTGGTTGCCTTTTAACACAGTAGAGGCCATTTTTTGTTAGTAGATTAATGCTTAGGCAGCAAAATTTGCAGCCGTTTTCAGTCTTTTAATATGAATATCGCACTCGCACAACTTAATTATCACATCGGCAATTTTGAAGCCAACACGCAAAAAATCATCGATGCTATTCGCAAAGCTAAGGCAAAAAATGCTGACCTGGTGGTTTTTGGCGAATTGTGCGTTTGCGGCTATCCGTCGCGCGACTTTCTGGAATTCAGTGAATTCATAAACACCTGCGAAATTTCGGCACAACAGATAGCTAAAGAATGTCAGGGTATAGCGTGCATCATCGGCGTGCCGACGCCAAATAATAACCCCGAAGGGAAGGACTTATTTAATTCGGCGTACTTTATTGCCGATGGCGAGATTAAAGCCGTAGTTCATAAAGCTTTGCTGCCCAACTATGATGTGTTTGATGAATACCGATACTTTGAGCCGGGCATGACCTTTAAATGTATAGATTTTATGGGTCACCGCATTGCGCTAACTATTTGCGAAGACTTGTGGAATACCATTGAAAACCCGTTGTACGTTAACAGGCCGATGGACCAATTAATGCGCGAGAATCCGGATGTGATGATCAACATCGCCGCGTCGCCGTTTTCATACCAGCACGACGAAGAACGCATTGCCATATTGGGCGACAACGCCAGCCGGTATAAGCTTCCACTTTTTTATGTAAACCATGTTGGCGCGCATACCGAACTTATCTTCGACGGCGGTTCGTTAGTGTTTAATAAAGAAGGCGCAATTGTTGACGAGATGCCCTATTTTGAAGAAGCGCTTACCTATTATGAGTTAGCCGCTGATGGCAAGATCACTCCCGGACAAAAGGAAACGCTGATGCCAGAACGCCAGTCGGATATTGAGCAGATCTACCTGGCGTTAAAATTGGGCATCAAAGATTACTTCGTAAAGTCGGGCTTTAGTAAGGCTATTTTGGGCCTATCGGGAGGTATTGATTCGGCTGTAGTTGCAGCGCTTGCCGCCGAAGCGCTTGGACCTGAGAATGTGATGGCAGTTATGCTGCCCTCAAAATTCTCAACAGACCATTCATTAAAAGACGCGCAAGATTTAATCAATAACCTGGGCTGCAAATCAGAGATGATCGCTATACGTTCCGTGACGGAGGCGTTCGAGTCTGCACTCGAACAGCAGTTCAAGGGCTTGCCTTTTAACATCGCCGAAGAAAACATTCAGGCGCGCAGCCGTGCTGTGCTGCTGATGGCTATGAGTAATAAGTTTGGGTACATTCTGTTGAATACCTCAAACAAGAGCGAAGCCGCGGTGGGTTACGGTACTTTGTATGGCGACATGTGCGGCGGTATCTCTGTTTTGGGCGACGTGTTTAAATCGCAGGTATTTCAACTGGCGCGATACATCAATCGCGACCGCGAGATCATCCCCGAAAACACTATCGTAAAACCGCCATCGGCCGAATTGCGCCCCGATCAGAAGGATAGTGATTCACTGCCTGACTATGATGTGCTGGATAAGATCTTGAAAGAATATATCGAGAACCGTTGCTCATCATCGCAGATCGTAAAGATGGGCTATGACGAGGCATTGGTTAAACGGGTGCTTCGTTTAGTCAATATTTCTGAGCATAAGCGCTACCAAACCCCACCGATATTAAGGGTATCACCAAAGGCATTCGGTATGGGCAGGCGGATGCCGCTGGTGGGTAAATATCTGTCTTAAAAACTCACAAAAAACTCATGATACTGTTAAACCTTTGAGCAATCATTTGTCTAATAACTATAAAATTTATACCCTTCAATGAAACGCATTCTATATACCGGGCTGATCCTGATCAGCGTAGCGCTTATTCAGGCGTGCGACACCTACAGCTATTACAAAGCGGGTGCAACCAAACTGAATACTTCACAATATCACACATTTGCCTGGATAGCAGACCCGGGTCAAAGTAACCCAAAGCCAGATAAAGGCGGCAAGCCTTATGCCGGCAACGCGTATTACAATAATCCGCAGGCAACACAAGCCATCCGGACGGCAGCTTTATTTAATTTACAGACCAAAGGTTTGAGGATCGACGAGCAGACACCAGACCTGTTGGTGCACTATACATCGGCAGTAGGCCGCGGTACCCGCCTTGATTATTATACTGCTTACCCATACTATTGGGGCGGTGCTTTTTACAGGCCTTACTGGGGTTATCGCCCATACTGGTATGGCGGCTTCCCATATTACGGCGGAGGCACTTACGCTGTGCCCGAAACTTATAAAGAAGGTACCATCATCATCGATCTGATTGACCGCAAAAGCAACAAGATCATCTGGAGAGGTTTTGGGGTAGGCGAACTGCACCACGACCCGCAAAAAACCATAGAAGAATTACCTAAAGTGGTTGAAGGTATATTTAAACAGTTACCAACAACCATGTAACCAGTTACCTTATAAAAATCCCGCTCCTGATTTAGAAGCGGGATTTTTTATTTGCGTTCTAGTGCAACTAATAGACAGCGTTTCTCGATAATACCCAGTTATGTTCGGTAACCTGTCCCTTAGAAACGGTGATGGGGTTAATGATACCATTGCCGTCGCTCTCGCTGGCGAAAAATCCTTTATCATCTTTTATGAAAACAGAATACGTACCCTCCGGCAAATAAGTGGCGTAAACACCGTATGAGTTAGTTTTCAATATGGTTACCAATTTGCTGTTGATCCTTGTAAATGAAGGCAGGCTACCTTGTGTTTGGGCAACGGTTGTAGATTCGTAAACGTATAAAGTGGCAGAAATTGCTTTAGGCTTTGGTTTTTCCCGTCCCGGGCGGGGCATCATGTTGCCGCTTTGTTCTACCACAGTGCCTTTAATGCCTTGTGTAAGCGGCAGTTTGTTGTTAAATGTCTTGCAGGCTACTAACATTGGCAGCAGCATCGAAAAAAAATATTTCATAGAGAGAAAAATTAAACGCTTAAAATTAAGCTATTAAGTATATTTAGCAATTCAATTTGACAACTTATACTCATCCTAATAAAATTGTGACAGTGAATAGTGCGCGCCGGTTAAGCGGCGGTAATACCCCTCTTTTTGTTCTGTGCATTATTCTGCTTTTGTCGGCATTGTTTAGCAATAGTTATGCCCAGCAACGCCCCCCTGTTGTAGAAGCTAATAAAATAGAACTGCAATCACTCTCTACACAGTACGATAAAACTTACCAGGACAAACAAAGCAAGTTTGCAGATCTGCGAAAAAAGCATAACTGGCCAGAGAACGCCAAACGGAAGAACGGTGGTTACATCGCGCTTCATGATATTTCGCCATCAGGCTTTCCAATTTACGTTAGGGTTGATAACAACACAACCGCTGCAGCAACGACCCGCACAAATTATGTTCAGCCGGGCGGCGCGCTCAATTTAAACTTAAGCGGATCCAGCACATTTTTGGCAGGAAAGTTAGGGATCTGGGACGGCGGCGCGCCTTTAGCTACACATCAGGAGTTTGCGGGCAAAACGATCACCATTCATGATACACAATTAGGTACCGACGAGCATGCCACCCACGTATCGGGCACCATGATCGCTAAAGGGGTTTATGGCCCTGCGAAGGGGATGGCTTTTGGTATGAATACGTTGGTGTCCTACGATTTTAATAATGACGTATCAGAGATGTCTTCCCAGGCGGCTAACCTGTTGCTGTCTAATCACTCCTATGGCACTATTGCAGGGTGGGATTATGATTCGTCGACCAGCCGCTGGTATTGGTACGGCTTGCCCGGCGACAGCGTGGATTATAAATTCGGTTTTTACGGCAGCCAGGCGCAGGCTTTCGACAACATCGCTGTTAAAGCACCGCAATATCTTATTGTTGAATCAGCAGGTAACAGCAGGGGTTATCCCGGTCCGGCAGTTGGGTCGGACTATTGGGGATATAACAGCCGCACCGACCGAACCTTTGTTGACAAGGGAAACCGCCCTGCGACCATCAGCAGCAATACCTATTACGACATAATCCCCGATTTCGCTAACGCGAAAAATATTCTGACAGTTGGCGCAGTGAATCCTATCCCCGGCGGGCCGACTTCGAAGAACGATGTTCAGGTTTCTTTTTTCAGTAGTTGGGGGCCAACAGATGATGGCCGCGTAAAGCCTGACATTATGGGCGATGGCCTAAACGTTACCTCCACAGGCAGTGCCAGCAACACATCTTATGTTACCTTAAGTGGTACATCAATGGCAGCGCCTAACGTCACAGGCTCTTTGTTACTGCTTCAGGAATATTGGGCCAAGCAAAATGCAGGCGCTTTTATGCGATCAGCAACATTAAAAGGCCTTGCCTGCGGAACTGCTTTTGACGCCGGCAATGCTGGTCCCGATTATATTTATGGCTGGGGTTTGCTGGATATGCAGAAGGCCGCGCAGGCAATCACTGATAACGGCACTAAAAGCATTATTAAAGAGAACAGTTTAGCCACCGGCCAAACACAAACTTTTAACGTGGTGGCTTCGGGCAATGGCCCGCTGGTATCAACCATCTGCTGGACAGATCCACAAGGCACGATAACCGCGGACGGCACTGTCAACAGCAGAACGCCCAAGTTGATTAATGACCTGGACATAAAAGTGAGCGATGGCACTACCACTTATTTAGCTTGGGTGTTAGACCCCGACCATCCCAACGCTGCTGCCACAACAGGCAACAACATACGCGATAATGTGGAACAGGTTTACATAGCCAACCCCGTTCCGGGCCGGCAATATACCATCAGTATTACCCATAAAGGTACGTTGAACACAGGCAGCCAGGCATATTCCCTGGTATCGATAGGTGGCGGCGGCAGCATTTATTGCGCTTCAGCACCTGCGTCGACTGCCGATTCAAGGATCAACAACTTTACCTTCGCCGGAATAAATAATACTCCGGCCGCAGGCTGCACCTCATACTCAGACTATACCGCGCTTACGGCTCAAGTTGAACCGGCCAAGACTTACACCTTAAGCCTAACAGCAGGCACATGCGGCGGCAACTTTAATAAGATTGCTAAGGTGTATGTGGACTGGAACAGCGACGGCGATTTCACAGATGCCAACGAATTAATTGCTACCACCGGGGTAATCAGCGCAACGGGTACTTTTACCACAACGATCACTGCACCGCCTGACCTGATAGTAGGTAACTATACAAGGCTGCGTGTCGTGCTCTCAGAAACTAATGATCCAACCACCATTTCGCCATGTGGTACATATGCCAAAGGCGAAACCCAGGATTACAGGGTACAATTTATACAGCCAAGTATAGACGCGGGCGCTACTAACGTTCAGGGTGCTAACCCGATCGGTTTATGCGCGGGCAAAACCAATTTCATTGTCACCATCAAAAACTTTGGGACTGTTACGTTGACAAGCGTTCCGGTTACGTTATCAATCAAAGCACCCGACGGTACGGTTACTACGTTCAACGAAACATATACAGGCTCTATCGCCCCTAATGCCAGTGTAGACTATGTTTTCAATAACACATACACCGTTCAGGCCGGCAGTACGTATGTTTTAACAGGCGCTACAAATCTGGCGGCAGACCCTATAACGTCTGACAACCAGACAAGCGCCAACTTGCCTATCGCGCCAACACCGGTGCCCACCGCGCTATCTGCATTTTATTGCGTTAATACCAGCAGTTATCAGCTTACAGGTACAGGCGGGCCGGCATTATTGTGGTACCCGTCTGCAACGGCAGCCGTCCCTGTAGCGGCAGGTAACTTAACGTCGACCACTACGCCGCCTGCTAACGGAAGCTATTATGTTGGCATCAATGATTTTTCGGCAACAGTAGGTCCGGCTACAAAATCGGCATTTTCAGGCGGCGGCTATAATCAATTCGGGCCGTATGTAACAGTAAAAACCGCTATCCCCGTAGTGATACAGAGCGCACGTTTATACATTGGTAACTCGGGCCAGATTACATTTAGCGTAGCAGACAGTACGGGGCAGATCGTGTCGACAACAACCATTAACGCTGTCGCGACGCGGACCACGCCGGGGGCGGGTGCACAGGTTGATGATCCGGCAGATCAGGGACGTGTTTATACTTTAAACCTTGTGTTGCCGAATGCAGGTACTTATACTATCAACACCACTTATGACGCTAACGCTACACTATTCCGCAGTAACGCGGGTGTAACGGGCTATCCGTTTGGTGTGGGTAATATCTTTAACATTACAACTAACTCGGCCACACCAAATCCGCAGACGTTTTATTACTACTTTTATAACATGCAGGTGGTCAGTTACGGCTGCCCGTCGACGTCAAGAGTGGCAGTCGCGTTGACTAAACCAATAATTACACGAAATGGCAACGTATTGAATTCAAATTATGCCACAGGCAATCAATGGTACTTCAACGGCGTTGCAATACCGGGCGCAACGGGCTCGACCTTGAGCCCTGTCGAAAGCGGCAATTACCAGGTAGCTGTAGCAGTGAGCGGAAGTTGTACGTCGATATCAGATAACTTCGCATTTGCTTTAACAGCCCTCCATCCCGACAATAGTGACATAGGCTTAGCCTTGTTCCCTAACCCGGCAAATACAAAGATCAATCTGGCATTTACCGCAAAGACCGCGGGTACACTGGTACTAACATTTGTAAACAGTGCGGGCCAGATACAAAGGCAGGAAGAGCGTACTATAGCCGCGGGTGCTTACAGCACAGTGGTAAGCACAGCATCGCTACCGGCAGGGACCTATGTGTTGAAGCTAACCCTCGGCGGGGAAACTTACAGCAAAAAAGTTATCGTTATTCGATAGATCAGAACGAATACTTAATGCCCAAAGCCGGCGCCAGGTCGAATACCGGCCCGGTAGCAAATTCTATACGTGGGTCAAGGTCTACGCTCATCACGATGGGGCTGCCGGGGAATAAATATTCTAATCCAACAACCCCATCGGCACCGATGAGTAGGCGGTTATTATCATAAATGTTGCGGCCACCGTTGTAGCTGCCCGGCCTTAAGCTGCCTAAGTGCGCACCGCCGCCATAAAAGAAGTTCAGCTTGTCTACATTAAATGCGCGGGTATGCACTTCGTACAGCCCTGTGATGGCAAAGCCGCCGCTCCGGAAACCAGCGATGCCTTCGAGCGCGGTATGCTCATCGGCGAACCACTTAATGGATGGGCCGATTTCATATCCGCCAAATTTTAAACCAGCGGCTGTGGGGTAATCCTGGGCCTGCACCTTAAGGGCGCCAAGCATTAACATCGAAACAAGGGATAACAAGAATGTATATTTTTTCATGAGGACGATTTTGATATTAAACGGCATTAGTTGCGTTTTATGACTACGCTTAAAGCATTTTGCCAATCAGGCCATCAAAAATAAGTCTGTATAACATCGTATATTGCTTGTCAAACCATTTGCATATGTCTGTATTCAAGTCGCTTGTCATCGCCTCAATTTTTTTATCCACTGCTGTAAATGCTCAACCTTCATCTGCCGTTTATCGCAACGGGATGGTAGTGTGCGCCTATCCGGATGCATCAAAGGTTGGCGTCGATATTTTGAAGAAAGGCGGCAACGCAGTGGATGCGGCAGTGGCGGTACAATTCGCGTTGGCGGTAACATTGCCCGAAGCCGGTAACATTGGCGGCGGTGGGTTTATGGTTTACCGTTCTGCCAAGGGCGAAGCCAACACCCTTGATTACCGCGAAAAAGCGCCGGCCACAGCGACTACTAACATGTTTCTGGACGCGGCCGGCAATGTGGTGCCGAACATGAGCCTGTCTACTCATTTTGCTTCAGGTGTGCCTGGATCTGTTGATGGCATGATCACCGCGCATAAAAAATATGGCAAATTAAAATGGGCAGACCTTGTGCAACCGGCTATCGATCTTGCAGAAAGAGGCTTTGTCATCACTGCGCATTTGGCGAATGACCTTAACCGCACGGCAGACGCTTTTAGAAAAGGTAACCCCGGCAAAACATATATGCTTAAGGATACGCCATGGAAAGCGGGCGAGCTTCTTGTTCAGCAGGACTTGGCAAGTACTCTGAAATTGATACGGGACAAGGGGCGCGATGGTTTTTACGATGGCTTGGTAGCAAAACAAATTGCTGACGAAATGAAAAGCGGTGGTGGTTTGATCACACAAACCGACCTGAAAAATTACCACTCAGTGTGGCGCAAACCTATCATTGGTAAATATAAAAACTATAAAATCATCACCATGCCGCCGCCTTCAAGCGGAGGGATAGCTTTGCTGCAATTGCTATCGGCGGTTGAGAAGTACCCTTTGCACCGCTGGGGATATAATCAAGACTCGACCGTGCAATTGATCGTTGAGGCGGAGCGCCGCGTTTACGCCGACCGGTCTAAATACCTGGGCGACCCCGATTATTTCAAAGTCCCGGTCGACAGCTTATTAAACCCCGCGTACACCGCCAAGCGCATGCAAAGCTTTAACTGGAATAAAGCAACGCCAAGCAGTGATATAAAGCCGGGCAGTTTTGTAGGCTATGAAAGCGACCAGACCACGCACTTCTCTATAGTTGACAAAGAGGGTAGCGCCGTTTCTATTACTACAACGCTTAACGGCTCGTTCGGCTCTAAGATATTTGTAAAGGGCGCAGGATTTTTATTGAATAACGAGATGGATGATTTTAGTTCGAAGGCAGGTGTGCCCAATATGTTTGGGGTTACCGGTGGCAAAGCCAACAGTATACAACCGGGCAAAAGGATGTTATCGTCTATGACGCCCACGATAATGGAAAAAGGCGGCAAGCTTTTTATGGTGGTGGGTACCCCGGGAGGATCGACAATTATAACCGCCGTTTACCAGACCATCTTAGATGTTATAGAATTTAACCAGGATATGCAGCAGGCCGTTTCTTCAAAACGTTTCCATCACCAATGGCTGCCCGACGAGGTATCGATAGAAACAGCTGCCACTTTTACAGATGAGGTTAAGCAAAAGCTGGAGGCTAAGGGCTATAAAATTGTGGTTAAAGGCCCTATGAACAGGGTTGATGCCATATTGCTAAATAAAGACGGCTCATTGCAAGGCGGCGCCGATCCACGCGGCGACGACACGGTTACAGGCTGGTAATATATTTGCACACACGCCATTAAGGGTGTACTTTTGTTACCGGCCTCAATGCGTAATAAACATCAGAAACACGAAACGATAGACTATTTCCTTAAGATAGTCTGGCAAACCATGGCTACACGTTATAATCAGATAGTGGCTGATTTCGGCATTACGCAGTCAATAGGTTATATGCTCATTAACATCGATCCCGAAGAAGGTACAACGGTGTCACAAGTTGCCGCGCTGATGGGGGCAAAGTCTACCAGTTTGTCGCGTATGCTAAGCCAGGTAGAGAAAATGGGCCTTATTTACCGCGAATTAAATAAGGGCGATAAGCGTTCTGTAAAGATTTACCTAACGCCGCTTGGTATCGAAAAAAGCCGCATGGCAAAGGCTGTGGTAAAGGAATTCAATAATTATCTTAACGGGCATTTCAGCGATAAGGAAAAGGATCAGCTGACCGATATGCTCAAGAAGCTGAATAAGCTTACCCTCAATTATAAGCCTCCAGACCCTTTAAGCTAAAGCGGGTAATTTAACAAGCCTTATTGCGTTATGCTGATGTGTTAAAATATGTTAACCTGCTGTTTTTGAATTTTAAAACGATAAATTTGCCGATTGAAAAAATGGACATGCGCAGGTGGGCGGTTATAGTATTAAGCCTTGTGATATTTGGCAGCTGCAAAAAGTCTAACGACGTGGCCACCAACATTAATAAACAAGCCGCGATTGATGACCAGGCCATTGCAAATTACATTGCTATAAATAAGCTTAACGCAGTGCATGTCGGCGCGCCAAAGGTAGACACCATTGGTGTGTGGTATATAGTTGAAGACGCGGGTACAGTGCCGGCACTATACTCGGGATCGTCTACTATAACTGTCGGGTTTACTGCTAAAATACTTGGCGCCACCCAGCTTTTTGCAACAAGTGCCAATGCGGCGGGGGTTAATCCTTCTTTTGTGTTAGGACAAACTATAAAAGGGTGGCAGCTGGGTATAAGTGCCGCCAAGATAAATAAAGGGGGAAGGCTTAGGATTATCATGTCTTCCAGGTATGGCTACGGGCCGTATGATCAAAGTCAGTATGGATTGCCAGCCAATTCATTGCTCGATTTTGATATAAATATGTACGATGTAACTAATTGATTGAATGAAACAAGCGTTTTCTACTTTTCTTATTATTGCTACTATTGGTTTAATGGCCGGCGGGTTAACCTCGTGCCGTAAAGACACCGAAAATATTGATATCAAAACTTACGACCAGCAGCAGATACAGGCTTATATATCGAGCCATAATTTAACCGGTTACACCCGCGATCTGACAGGTGGCGACACAACAGGTATCTATTACAAGATCACAAAGCAAGGCACCGGTACGGCGCTTGACTACCCTGATCTGGTTTTCTACGTTTACACAGCAACCAGCCTTGATGGTAAATACACCCTGTCAGACACCGCCGTTAATCATGCCTATAATTACGTAGGGCATTTAACGCCTCCGGGACTACAATTGGCTATCAAAAATCTTCTTAAATATCGTGGAACGCAGGCACACGTGATCATTCCGTCACGGTTGGCATATGGTGCAACAGGTCAGGGTACTGGCAGTACGCGTTTGCCGGGTAATGAAAGTTTGGATTACTATATTAACATGGTAGATCCAAGCCAACAAGCAGCCTATGATGACCTGGTGATCAGGAACTATATGACCACAAACGGTTTGTCTGGCTTTACCAAAACAGCGTCGGGCCTTTATTACAAAATCACTCAGCAAGGAACGGGTAAATCTGTACCTACGCCCAACTCCACAATCGGTGTGCAGTTTAACGGCAGGTTAATGAATGGGGTGATCTTTGATTACTACACCGCATCAGATTCTTCGGCATCACCGCGTGATTATGCAGAGATACCAAAAGGCTGGCAGGAAGGTTTCAAGAATGTAACTAAAGGCACCAACTTATCGCTGATCATTCCATCTGCTTTAGGATATGGGTTAACGCCATCAAGCCCATATGGGTTTAGTGTATCATCACCAGGGCCAAACTCCTGTTTATACTACGATTTCACTATCGAGTCAATAACCAATTAAAGAATACCGGTGGCCAATATTTATTTGGCCACTGCTGCTTTATACACTTTCAGGCAGCGGTCGCGGGCTTCGCGGTTATCCACCATCGGTTCGGGATATTCGTCTGTACCATACTCGGGCACCCATTTCTTGACGTAGATAAGTTTCTTGTCAAACTTTTCCAGCTGCGCTTCTGGATTAAAGATCCTAAAGTATGGCATAGTATCAGTCCCCGATCCTGCAACCCACTGCCAGTTGCCCACATTGCTAGATGCTTCATAATCTAACAAATGACGCGCAAAATAATGTTCGCCCCAGCGCCAGTCTATCAGCAGGTGTTTTACCAAAAAACTCGCAACAACCATCCGCACGCGGTTGTGCATAAACCCTGTGGCATTAATTTCGCGCATGCCGGCATCAACTAATGGATAACCGGTTTTGCCCTCACACCACAATTTAAATTCTGCTTCGTTATTGCGCCATTTTATACGGTCATACTCGGGGCGGTAAGCATGGCTCATTGTATCAGGGAAATGATTAAGCACCATCATATAAAATTCGCGCCATATCAATTCATTAAGCCAGGTACGCTCTTTTGCTTTACTAGCTTCAGTTGCCAGTTCCCTTATACTCAAAGTGCCAAAGCGCAGGTGCACATCAGCATGTGATGTTCCCTCGATAGCTGGGTAATTCCGGGTGTTCACATAATTGTCTATTACCTTTTTATACTGTAACGGCGGGTATTTTTGCGTTGTTGGTACAAAGCCCATTTCCTTTAGAGAAACATCCTTTAGCGGCTTGGTATGGAATAAGTTTTTGAAATATTTGTCTGTGGGATAGCTCTTTAAGTAAAATGGTTTAAGCGTGTGCAGCCATTTGTTTTTATAAGGCGTAAAAACGGTGTAGGGCTTTTTATCATCCTTTAAAACCTCATCGTTATCAAAAATTACCTGGTCTTTAAAATCCTTAAAATCTATGTCGTGCTTTTTTAGCAGTTGAGCCATTTGGCTGTCGCGCTCTTTAGCGTAAGGTTCATAATCCCGGTTGGTATATACCGCCGCGACATTATATTCCTTTATAATTTCTTTAAAAGCACTTTCGGGCTTGTCATATTTAATGATCAGGCTGCTGTGATGCTTTTCAAGCTCTTTTTTTAGCCCGTCAACGTTTTCGTGAATAAAGGATACCCTTGCGTCGTCTTTATCCTCCAGATCATTCAATATCTCTTTATCGAAGATGAACAGGCCGAGAACGGGGTTGCCGCTATTAAGTGCGCGGTAAAGCCCGGCATTGTCATGCAGGCGCAGATCGCGCCGGAACCAGAATATTGTTATCGCTTGTTTATCCATAAATGTCGGTAAGGGCTGTATCTATCTGTGTATATTTAAAGGTAAAACCTTCGGCTGTAATTTTTTCTGATGAAACGCGTGTACTTTCTAAAGCGATGATGCTGCGTTCGCCCAGTATAAGCTTTAGCATAAATGCCGGTGCATGTGGCAGCCAATAAGGCCTGTGCAATTGTTTGGCTACGGCTTTAGTCAGATCATTATTTGTTACGGGGTTTGGTGCCGCCATGTTGTAGGCACCGCTTAATCCTTTGTTTTGCAACGCATAAATGTACACGGACACGGCATCATCGATATGTATCCAGGGCGACCATTGTTTGCCGCTGCCAAGCGCGGTGCCCAAGCCAAATTTAACCGGCAGGGCCAGTGCCGGAAGCGCCCCGCCATTTTTTGACAGCACAATGCCTGTGCGCAGTTTAACAACGCGCAAACCCTGGTGCACACCATCATCTACGGCCTGTTCCCATAACAAACAGCACTCAGCCAAAAAATCGGTCCCGGGTTCTGTTTCTTCATGTAGGATATCATCGCCGCTATCGCCGTAATAGCCAACTGCAGAAGAAGAAACGACATGTTTAACCTGATGAGCAGTGGTTCGCATCGAATCATAAATTAAGCTGATGGATTTTACCCGGCTGTCTATGATCTCTTGTTTTCGTTTTTTTTGTCCACCGCTTTTCTGCAACGCTTGCGCCGGCAAGATGGATAATGGCGTCTACGCCGTTAAGGCACTTACTGTCTATCTTTCCGCTCTCAACGTCCCATAGATAAGTTTTAACCCTTGGATCTCTACCGGGCTTGCGGCTTAAGTGGCTTACGGTGTATCCGTTAGCTAATAAGTCGGCAGTAAGTTTAGTGCCGATAAGGCCGGTAGCCCCCGTTATAAGTACGTGCATTGATATTGGGTGTTAGCCCGCATGCTGCAAGGCTTGTTTAAAATTTAACCGCTGCATGGGGACGATATTCAGAATAGCGTCGTCTCGGGAAATGAGGTCATACTTCAAATTCTCGACCAGTGTTTTGGCATGCGAATAACTGATGGGGGTCAAATAATTAAGCCAATATGAAGAAAGTGCCGAAGAAACTTCGGGCACGGTAACAATGGTGGTTTTTATGCGGCGGCAAATGTCGCCGTAAATGCTAAGCATTTGTTTAAAGGTCATTACGTCTGGACCGCTGATATGAAATTCAGCGTCATAAACATCCTTATTTAAAAGGCACCCGATAAGGTATTTGATCACATCGCTAACGGCAATAGGCTGTTCCTGCGCCTTTGACCATTTGTTGGCGATAATGATTGGCATTTTTTTAGTAAGGCCGTCCATTAACTCATTTGCCACACTGCCCGGGCCAATGATCATGGTAGTTTTGAGGATAGTAATGGCAGCATCGGCCTTGCATAAAATATTTTCCACATGCTGGCGCGATAGACCTTCGGCAGTCAGGTGATCGTCAATGTCACTTAACGAAATGATCTGCTTGCAATTGGTATTGTCAATCGCTTCCAGGAAATTTTGTGCTACAAGGGCTTCCAGTCCCGCAAAGCCAGATGTTTGGATCATGGCGTTTACCAGGTAGTAAGCCGCGTCAATATCGGTAGGGATGGGTGCGATGCTGCGGTTTCGGAGCAGGTCGCCGATTACGATAGTAACACGGTCGGCATTTGGGTTTTGCTTACGAAAAAGTGCCTCATCGCGCACCAAGCACACCACATTGTGGCCCGCATCAAGCAAGGCAACAATTAGTTTTGTACCGATGTATCCATTAGCCCCAGTTACCAGCACCTTCATATCTGTAGCACCAACAATAAAAAAGGCAATGGGGTTTTAAAAAAAGAAATTGTAACCCCCAAACCCTAGAGGGGGAACCGAAAACAAAGCTCCTTCAGGGGGTTGGGGGTATGCTATCGCTAACCACCACCTTAGCGCATAGCGGTTTGGCAACGCCCTCTGCAAAGGCCACGTGGGTTGGGTCCACCTGATAAGCCTCTTCATCCTGCGCGCTGGCGAACAACAGCAGCAACGACACATCATAACTTCTGTCAACTACGTCGCGGTGCGTATCTGCAGGCTCCCCAATGTGCATGTGTTTGATAAACGAAATTGGCTTCAACGTTTCGAGGCCGGCTATGAATTTGGCCTTGTCGGCTTTGTCCTTCAACCAAAAGTGTACATGGTGCACAAAAGAATCTTCGAATTGCATATTTAGGAATTAAACGGCCAGCAAATGCGGTTTGTAAGTATCTGTTTTAACGCAGGCTTTAAGGTCGTGCAAAATATTATATAAACCAAAATTTGTACGGTTAACATAGATGAAGTGCTTTACACCGCGCGCCTGCTTAAATTCGGGCATGCGGGCAACTTTCTCACCAAAGCTAAACAGGTCGTCAAAAAATGCGGTCTGGCTAAAGTCGAAGGTTTCACTCAAATAGGGTTTAGCAAAGAGGCCTATCATTTGCTTGTACATGCCATAAAAGAATTCTACCTGCTGGGGGGTATCGCCCGGCAAGATCATCTCTAACTCGCGGAATGCTTTGATGGTCTCTTCTTTATTTTCCAATAGGTTTGTTGAGGTAAGCGCGAAGAACGGGTAGTAAAAATCTTCGGGCATTTCTTTGATACAGCCAAAATCTATGATGCCTAAGTTACCTTCGGGCGTGATCAGGAAATTACCCGGGTGCGGGTCGGCATGTACCGCACGCAGCTCGTGCTCTTGAAAATTATAAAAATCCCAAAGCGCCTGGCCTATCTTATCCCTTAGCTCCTGCGATGGGTTGGTAGCTAAAAACTCTTTAAGGTGCATGCCATCCAGCCAGCTCATGGTGATGATACGTTTGCTCGACAGTTGCGGAAAGTATTCAGGAAAAACGATGGTATCCAGATTAGCGCAGGCGTTAGAAAATTCAATAGAGCGGCGAACTTCCAGTTCGTAATCGGTTTCTTCTAAAAGGCGTTCCTCAACCTCGCGCATATAGATGTCGAGTTCCTTCTCACTCATGCCCAGCAAACGGAACGCGAATGGCTTAACCAGTTTAAGGTCTGATGATATGGAATCGCCCACACCCGGATACTGAATCTTCACAGCCAGCTTTTTTCCGTTCAACTCGGCCTGGTGAACCTGACCTATGGATGCTGCATTGGTAGACTTAAGATTGAATTTGTCGTAGATCTTATCCGGTGTTTTGCCAAAGTATTTCTTAAACGTTTGAACGATGAGCGGCCCCGAAAGCGGCGGCGCATTATACTGCGACTGCGAAAATTTATCGACATAGGCAGTGGGCAGCAGATTTTTATCCATGCTCAGCATCTGCGCAACCTTCAATGCGCTGCCCTTCAGCTCGCTTAAGGAGTTGTAAATATCAGCTGCGTTATCTTCGTTCAATTGTGTTTTATCCAGATCCGGGTTAAAAAGCTTTTTGGAGTAATGCTTAATATAGTTGCCGCCAACCTGGAAACCTGTTTTAATAAACTTGGCACTGCGCTCTACCTTTGAGGTAGGTATACTATTCTGTTCTTTATTTTCGCTCATTAACCCCTCCAACCTCTCCTAAAGGGAGGCTTTTATAAATATTTCGATGATGGAATTTGGGTGATAGGTTCAGCCCTGTTAATTCTCCCCTTCAGGGGCGGGGGCGATGTTTAGACAGGGAATCCCATCTTCTCTTTAAACCCGGCGTTCTTTGCCAGAAACTTGCCGTAATCCAAAAGGTTATCGATGGGCGAACGCTGGAAAAGATCGAAGGTTACATTAACGCCTTTTTCTATAGCCTCGTCAGTTTTTTCAAACCCGGCAGAAGTATCATTCACCCAAAAGTTAAGCACAAAGCCAAATTGCATCCACAGACCGTCTTTGTATCGTTTTGATAGGAATTTACGGTCCGCCAGCTCGCCCGATTCCAAACCCTGTTTGATAATGCTGTCCGCAAAATTCTCGACAACCTCTTTGAGTTTGTTCAGCGCTTGCGGATGAGTAAGCATGGTTTTATGTTTCTTCAGGCTATAAACAGCGAAACTACGGTTGCGCTTAAGCAGCTCAAAAAAGCTATAGAAAAATGACAACGCTTTCTCACGCGACGAGTACTGCGGCCAGATATCCTGATTGTTGATCTCTGTAATGGTGGTGTTGGCAATGTCTGCCCAAACGCCTTGTTCTACCGCCTCGAATGAACCGTAAAATTTGTAGAATTCGTCCTCGGCCATTTTATTTTTCCTGGCGAACACGTAAACCGACTTGGGTTCTTCGCCGTGAGTTAAAACGTAGTCTATATAAGCTTTTTGTATACTTTCTGCTGTAGCCATAACGCGATTTTATTGTATTAAAGTTACCGTTTAATATCTTAGCAAATGTCATGCTTAAATTATAATTGCCTGTGAACTAATGCCCGCACCAAAACGAATTTTAAAAGAAAACCTGCCGCAAAAGATCTGCGCTACATGTGGCCGGTCATTTGCCTGGCGAAAAAAATGGGAGAAGGTTTGGGATGACGTAAAATACTGCTCCGATAAATGCAGATCGAACAGAACTAACGAGTCTTAACATCTTGCTTCTTGTATCTTTATTCCTGTCTTGTTATCTTTATTTAGATTGTTTAAATGGTGTCAAAAATTTTGTCGCCGTGTGTTAGTGACACAAATAATCGCAAATTTACCTGTTGACTGATTTCTGTTAATGAGCGATAGAACTATATTAGTTTGGTTTAGAAATGATCTGCGCGTAAGCGATAATGAAATCTTGTTAGAAGCTACCCGCAAGGCCGATAAAGTACTGCCGCTCTATATATTTGATCCTTACTATTTCACCACGGATGCGGATGGTTTACAGAAAACAGGCAGCATCAGGTCAAAGTTTCTGATAGAGTCTGTCGGCAACCTTCGTGAAAATTTACAGGCGCTTGGCGGTAACCTTATGGTGCGCATTGGCGACCCTGCCGAGATCATTCCGCAAGTTGCGCAGCAATACCAGGTTAATGAGGTTTATCATCACCGGGAAGTATCGTTCGAGGAAACTGCCATTTCAGAAAAGGTGGAATCGGCTTTATGGAAGATTAAGCTTAACCTTAAGCATTTTATCGGCCACACGTTATACCACAAAGAAGACCTGCCATTCCCTATCAAAGATATACCCGACAGCTTTACCATTTTCAAGAAAAAGGTGGAGCGCGATAGCGTAGTTAGGCCTGTTGTACCCACGCCCGACAGCATCAGCATCCCGGACAATTTTGAAGCAGGCATAATCCCATCCCTGGCGGATCTTGGATTGCAAGAGCCGGTAACCGATCCGCGTGTGCGATTTAGTTTTACAGGTGGCGAAACGGCGGGAAAGCTTCAATTGCAAAACGCGTTAGAGAGTAGTACAGCGGTTGTTGCAAAAGCCGGTAAAACAGGAAAGTTCAATACAGGGCTTTCTCCCTGGATAACGGTTGGGTGCCTTTCGCCCCGGGAAGTGTACCATTCCTTCATGTCCAAGTTTCAGCATCAGAACAATCCGGTGGTGCTTGACCTATTGTGGCGCGACTACTTCAGGTTCATGTTTAAAAAGCATGGCAGCGCGAACTTTTTTAAAGTAGAAGGTTTTAGTGGCGAGGTGCCGGAATTGTCGCAGGAACAGGAAGAATCATTCAACAGGTGGAAAACTGCATCAACGGATAACGAAACCGTCAATGTATCTATAACAGAGCTAAATACTACGGGCTATATCCCAAATAATCTCAGGCAGATCAGTGCCCAATACTTAACTGAAGGACTTAAGGTAGATTGGACAAGGGGCGCACGCTGGTTCGAAGCTAAGTTGATAGACTATTCGCCGGCCAGTAACTGGGGCAACTGGGCTTTTGTATCTGGTGTAGGCAACGACGTAAAGTTTACTGCAAATTTCAAAATGCCATCAATATCCAATGATGAGCATACTGCAAAGTGGCAGGCAGCCGTTATTAACGCGGAATAAGGCCATCTTCCAAGCCTTTCAAATTAAATAGTTTATAATATCTTTGGTTGCGCAGCCTTGGTGCCCTTAGCTGCATACAACCAGCATGGCCAAACCACAACAAATTTTTTCTTTACTGCGCGTTCATCAGTGGGTTAAGAACATTTTTATTTTCCTGCCCATATTCTTCGGTCTTAAGATCATGCAGTTGAATTTGCTGCTGAATGATGTGTATGCTTTTATAGGCTTTTCTTTTTTTGCCAGCGCGGTCTATATTTTTAATGACCTGATAGATGTAGAGGCAGACCGGCTGCATCCCAAAAAACAATTCCGCCCGATAGCGGCAGGCCTGGTTACGACAAGGCAAGCATTGATCATTATACTTGTACTTGTAGGGGCCGGGTCACTACTCCTGTTCCTCACGCTAAATCAGCCTTTAATTTGGGTATTGGTAATAATTTATCTTGTGCAAAACCTGCTTTATACTGTAAAGCTTAAACATATCGCCATTGTGGATATTGTGATTATCGCACTGGGTTTTCTGATCAGGATAGTGCTGGGTGGCATTGTAACCAACACGCCGCTTTCACATTGGATCGTACTGATTACCTTCCTGCTTGCCTTATTCCTGGCGCTGGCCAAACGCCGCGACGACGTTTTGCTTTTTGAAAAGACAGGCAACAAAATGCGCAGCAACATCGACGGTTATAATCTTGACTTTTTGAATGTGTCGATGTCAATTATGTCGGCCGTGGTTATCGTCGCCTACATTATGTACACCACCTCTCCCGATGTGGTACGAATGGTGGGAGAGAAAGTTTACGTTACGTCTTTTTTTGTAGTGATCGGTGTGATGCGTTACCTGCAGGTTACGTTTGTTAAACATGAAAGCGGCAACCCATCTATCATACTTTTACGCGACCGCTTTTTGCAATTGACAATCGCAGGCTGGCTGGCCACCTTTTTCATTTTACTTTACACTAATACCTTATAATGATCGCTAACGCTCAACGCCGGTCGGATTTTGCCTTTCTGCTGGCTTTCTTTTTTATCAACCTGGTAGGGGTAATGCTTGCATTATCGGCGCTGTCGTTTGCTGTTGGTATCTCCATTTCGCCGGTGCATTTTCCGTTGTCGATAATTATAGCATTGGTGACGAACTATTTTCTTTCTGCGAGATACTACTTTGTGAAAGACAACGCGGTCTTTCTACGCTCGGTTCTGCTTATTGTTGGCTTATCAATCGTTTCATTTTTAATAGCAGGGTACTTTTTCGACTCATCGATAGACGGGCAGACCTATCATCAAAATACTATCATCCAATTGAAAAATGGTTGGAACCCCTTCCACCAGGAGCTACCTGCCGATATGCAATTTAGTATCTGGCTTAACCATTATGGCAAGGGCGCGGAGATTCCGCAGGCAGTTGTTTATGCTTTTTTTAATAAGATAGAAACCGGTAAGGCCACCAACTTCTTTTTATTTCTTGGCGCTTTCTTTTTAACGGTCTCCCTCCTGTTTAAGTTCAACAGGTTTACCACGTTTAAAGTATATCTGTTGGCCGCCATACTTACTTTCAATCCGGTGATATTGGTGCAATTGCTTAGCTACTGCATCGATTCGCATTTGGCATTGATGCTGCAGTGCCTGTTTTTGTTAGGTTGCTTTTTGCTGATAGATAAAGACAAGTTTAAGCTATGGCTGCTGCCCGCGGTGATCATCATCGCCTTGAACATTAAGTTCACGGCCATCATATTTGTTGGTGTTTTAGTGATCGGCATACTGGTCACTTTGCTTTACCGCAAAGACGTGGCACAGTTTAAGAAGGTTTTTATCACGGCTGCCCTTGCCACATTTGCCGCTATCGCAGTGGTGGGATATAACCCATATGTAACCAACACGGTCGACCATAAAAATCCTTTCTACCCGCTTGCCGGTAAAGGAAAGATCGACATCATGACCCGCAATTCACCGATGGGCTTCCCAAAGAATAACAGGTTCCACAATCTGTTTACGTCGCTGTTTTCGCGCACGGCCAACATGCTGCTGCCGCAAACAGATCAGCCGCAATTAAAAGTGCCTTTTACATTTAAAATGCAAGAAATGCGCTTCTCGTACGAAGAAGACATCCGCATTGGTGGCTTTGGCGTATTGTTCAGTGGTATTATTATCCTGAGTTTGATCTTAGCGATCTTCACGATCAGGCAATTGTCTAAACCAACCCGTGCGTTGCTTGCGTTTATGATAGGTACTATACTGGTTTCCGTATTCATTTTTGAATATTCATGGTGGGCCAGGTATGCACCTCAAATATGGTTTTTGCCAATCATTATACTTGCCTTTTCTGAGATATGCACCGGCACGCCGGTGAAATGGGTGCGTAATATTACCTATGTTCTTATTGTATTAAACCTCTGCCTGCTTGGCGCGGTGTCATTATTTAAAAATCTTGTCGCGACCCAAAAGACGAAGTATCAATTGGCCGAGTTGAAGACTTTGAAGGATACAGTAACGGTAGACTTCGACATCTATACAGACTCGCGGTTAAAGTTTACGGAGAATAACATCCCTTTTAAAGAAGCAAAGCTGGACAGTGCATCGGTTAATTTCCCGATGAAATATATCCATGCGATGGTTCATTTGAAAACGCAGCCGCAACCTTTGCCGCAACCATATTTGTTTAAATTGGATGAGGTGTTAAAAAGCAAATCGCACTAAGCCAATGGTAATAGCAGCATTTGATTTTGACGGAACACTTACAACAAGGGACACACTTTTTCACTTCATCATTTTCGCATTCGGCAGGCGAAAATTATTCAGGGCTCTGGCGGTGCTGTCGCCTGTACTTATTCTGCACAAAATTAAGCTGGTGTCTAATCATAAAGCTAAAGAGCGGCTGTTCGGCCACCTGTTTGCGGGGATGTCTGTAAATGAATATCGAGACCTATGCAGAAATTACGCCGCGGAAGTTGATAAAATATTAGATAAGGCAGTGATGGATAAATTGCTTATACATCAGCAACAAGGCGATACAACCGTTGTGATCAGTGCTTCTATTGAAGACTGGATCAAACCCTGGGCAAATAACAGTGGGATTGATGAAGTGCTGGCCACACAAGTCGAAGTCGCCAATGGCACCATAACCGGGAAATTTAAATCTCAAAATTGCTACGGGCAGGAGAAAGTAAACCGTCTGCTTAATGCCTATCCTAACCGGAAAGACTATCAGCTTTATGCTTACGGAGATAGTGTCGGCGACCGCGAGTTATTGGCTTTAGCCGACTTTAGTTTTTACCGTTATAAAGCGCCAAGGCAATAACGTTCATCATTCGCAGTTTATGTTTAATAGCGGGTACAAAAACTATCTGTATTTTTGCAGAACGCAACCATGAAGTTCAAATTGTCCTTACTTCTTTTTCCGGCACTCATATTAATTGTGTTTATTACAAATTCGTGCAAGAAAACCGATCAGTCTTACACGCCGACATTGTTAACCGCCTCGCCCTGGACTTTGGCATCTGTTGAAGTGCATAATTACGTTGGTGCCACAGAAAATAAGGTTGATACGCTGAATACCAAATGCCTGCTAAAGCAGATTTTTACTTTCAGCAGCGACAATACCTGCAATTACCAGAATTTCATTTGCCGGGCAGGCAGCAATAGTGGCAACTGGCAATTCAGCGACGATAAGTTAACCTTGATGGCCAATTTTACAGCTAAGGACACCGTTTTAGGCGGTCGTGATACTACAGACATGCCGTTTAAAAACGCCAGGATAGCAAATTTAGGCAGCTACTCATTGATATTAGAGACCGGCGACATCAACACTTACTATACATCTTCAACAGTGCGCCACATAAAGCGTTGGGCTTTCATACACCAGTAAAATTCAATTTTACGTCGGAATTATCGGTAAAATTTTATATTTGAGGTGGTTACAAACCGCATGATTTGAAAAAGAGGATAGCCATTTTCGCGTCAGGATCAGGTTCAAATGCCCAAAAGATAATTGAGCATTTTAAGCGCAGCAACGTTGCCGAGGTGGTGCTGGTTTTGAGCAACAACCCCAACGCTTACGTGTTGCAGCGCGCCGACAACTTCGAGATACCTTCACATTCTTTCAGCAAACACGAGCTTTACGATACCGACCAGATAGTTAAGTTGCTTAAAAATCTTCAGGTAGATCTAATCGTTTTAGCTGGTTTTTTACTGCTTGTACCGCAATCTTTATTACAGGCATTCCCTAATAAGATCATCAATATACACCCGTCCTTGCTGCCTAAATATGGCGGTAAAGGCATGTATGGCGATAAGGTTCATCAGTCTGTTCTGGACAACAGGGAAGAAGAATCTGGTATTACCATCCACTTTGTAAACGAGCATTTCGACGAGGGCGAAGTGATCCACCAATCCCGCTTTAAAATAGACCATAAAGACAACCTCGAAGTTGTAAAGTTTAAGGGCCAGCAGTTAGAACACCACCATTACCCGCGCGTTATAGAGCATTTGCTGGCAAAGATGAAGAGTTAATTACCGTCGCTAGTTTTATCCGTCATCAATTTTATCATCACATCCAATTCTTTCGCGCTTTGATCGAGCATCTTTGCTATATTTTTAGCGTTGGCGTTTAA
This sequence comes from Mucilaginibacter ginkgonis, assembly GCF_009754905.2. Classification (NCBI taxonomy): domain Bacteria; kingdom Pseudomonadati; phylum Bacteroidota; class Sphingobacteriia; order Sphingobacteriales; family Sphingobacteriaceae; genus Mucilaginibacter; species Mucilaginibacter ginkgonis. The sequence goes on from NZ_CP066775.1 coordinate 276,318, forward strand.
TTGAGTGGTGTTAAGCAATGCTATCAAGCCTATAATATTGGCGACAGGTTTCCGCACCATGTGCGATTGCATAAAACCGATCTCCGACAATTTACCGTTTGCAGCCTCAATTTCAGACCGTGCACTCAGAAGTTCCTCTTCGGTATTCATGAACTTGGTGATGTTGTACCCAATACAAAAAACGCCTTCGGGCTGGCCATTTTCATTCATAATTGCTTTGATCTCCCATTGAGTGATCACATAGCCGCCGTTACCATCATGCTTTCTCAGGGTAGCCGGGAATAATTTATCAGGCTCTGCAAAGCATTGTGCACCAACTTCTTCACAAATTTTTATGTCGTCCTCGTGGAGCGTGCTGTAAAAAGGTTTTCCAAGTAGTGTATCAAAATTTACCCTGAAGTTATCGTCGTAGTTCTGGCTTACGTAAAAATACTCACCCGCCATATTAACGGCAATGGTATAAAATGAGGTTGAATCCTTTAGAAGTGATATGGCTTTTTTGTAGGCGTCCATTCAGGTGACAGGTTGAATTTTTAATTGATAAATGTAAAAAGTAGTTAAATATAAATTAAAAGATGCTGTTAAACATTACCATTTACGTGACTGGTTAAAATGTTACAAACAGCGGCTACATCAATCATTTTATCTACTTTTGCGGCTCGAAACATCCTTTGCATGAGCCAGCCTGTTAAAATTAAAAACGCCTTAATTTCTGTCTATTATAAAGACCATTTGGAAACGGTGATCACCGAGTTGAAAAGACTTGGCGTAACTATTTACTCCACCGGTGGTACAGAAAGTTTTATACGCAGTTTGGGTGCCGATGTTGTTGCTGTAGAAGACCTTACATCGTACCCGTCTATCCTTGGCGGAAGGGTTAAAACCTTGCACCCCAAGGTATTTGGCGGCATACTGGCGCGTCGCAGTTTACAAACGGATCAGGAACAATTGGGTGAGTATGAGATCCCTGAGATAGACCTGGTTATTGTAGACCTTTACCCATTTGAAGAAACGGTTGAAAGCGGCGCCGGGCACGACGATGTGATCGAGAAGATAGACATCGGCGGTATTTCGCTTATCCGCGCGGCGGCTAAGAATTATAAAGACGTGGTGATCATTTCATCGAAAGATGATTACCAGACCTTAGCCAACATCCTTAGAGAAAAGAATGGCGAAACAGATATAGAAGATCGCAAAAAATACGCGTTGAAAGCTTTCAATGTATCATCCAATTATGATACCGCCATCTTCAAATATTTTAATCAGGATGAGCAACTGCCTGTGTTTAAACAGAGCATACAGCAATGCCAGGTTTTGCGCTACGGCGAAAACCCGCATCAGCAAGGTATATTCTACGGCCAGTTAGACGCTATGTTTACCAAGCTCAACGGCAAGGAACTGTCTTATAATAACCTTGTGGATGTTGATGCGGCAGTTGCGTTGATAGACGAATTTACCGAACCAACTGTCGCGATACTGAAACATACCAACGCATGTGGCGTGGCCTCACGCAGTTTTATCAAAGAAGCCTGGATAGACGCCCTGGCTTGCGACCCTGTTTCGGCTTTTGGCGGAGTGATTATTGCCAACGCGGAAATAAACGAAGAAACCGCGGCCGAGATAGACAAATTGTTTTACGAAGTGCTGATAGCGCCGGCCTACACTGACGAGGCGCTTGCCATTTTAACGGCCAAAAAGAACCGGGTGATATTGATCCGCCAAAAGGTGGAACTGCCTATCAAGCAGTTCAAGACTTTGTTAAACGGCGTTATCGAACAGGATAAAGACCTGGTGATAGAAGGCCCGGCGCAGATGACAGCGGTTACCAATGCGAAGCCTACAGAGCAACAGCTAAAGGACCTGCATTTTGCCAATAAGATTGTAAAGCATACCAAGTCTAACACCATTGTTCTTGCTAAAAATGACCAGTTGCTGGCAAGCGGCGTTGGCCAGACGTCAAGGGTAGATGCTTTGCGCCAGGCCATAGAGAAGGCCCGCAGTTTTGGTTTTGATCTGCAAGGCGCGGCAATGGCTTCGGACGCGTTTTTCCCGTTCCCTGATTGCGTAGAAATAGCATCGGAAGCAGGGATAACTTCTGTGTTACAACCAGGGGGTTCTATAAAAGACCAGGACTCGACCGACATGGCTAACCAAAAAAATATTGTGATGGTTACCACTGGTGTAAGACATTTCAAACACTAAATTGCACAAAGATGCAAGGCATTAAAAAGCAAGCGATTAATGCCTGTTTTTGACTAATTTTTTTAAAATTTGCAGATTATTCTGACACGCTGATTCAATGGGTTTATTTAACTTTTTTACGCAAGAAATTGCCATAGATCTTGGTACCGCGAATACCCTGATCATACATAACGATAAAGTTGTTGTTGACGAACCATCTATAGTGGCGCTTGACAGGCAAACCAATAAGGTTATTGCCATTGGGCACCAGGCTATGCAGATGGAAGGTAAGACACACGAAAAGATACGTACCGTACGCCCGTTAAAAGACGGCGTAATTGCAGACTTTGACGCTGCCGAGCACATGATACGTGGCATGATCAAAATGATCAACAAAGGCAAAAGCTGGTTTTTCCCTTCTCTGCGTATGGTGATCTGTATCCCCTCAGGTATTACAGAGGTAGAGAAACGCGCCGTGCGCGACTCGGCCGAGATAGCCGGCGCAAAAGAGGTTTACCTTATTTATGAGCCGATGGCAGCAGCCGTGGGTATCGGTATAGACGTAGAAGAACCGATGGGCAACATGATCATCGATATCGGCGGTGGTACTACAGAGATCGCGGTTATTGCCTTGTCAGGTATCGTTTGTGATCAGTCTATACGTACAGCAGGTGATAACTTTGATGCAGACATTGTTCAATACATTCGCCGTCAGCATAATATCATGATTGGCGACCGTACTGCCGAGAAAATCAAGATCGAAGTTGGTGCTGCTTTGCCGGAGCTGGCAGATCCGCCGGCAGATTTTGCCGTACAAGGCCGCGATCTGATGACCGGTGTGCCAAAACAGATCACTGTATCGTATACAGAAATTGCGCATTGCCTTGATAAGTCTATCTCTAAAATAGAAGAAGCAATCTTGAAGGCGTTGGAGATTACTCCGCCAGAACTTTCTGCAGATATTTATCAAACAGGTATTTATTTAACAGGTGGTGGTGCATTGCTGCGCGGCCTGGATAAACGTGTAGCTGCAAAAACCAAATTACCTGTACACGTTGCAGAAGACCCGCTTAGGGCAGTTGTGCGCGGTACAGGTACGGCACTTAAGAACATCGGCAACTTTAAATTTTTAATGCAATAAGCTAATGATAGAATGATTGAATGAGGAGAAGGATTGAATGGGGGATATTATTCTCCCGGCAAAACTTAAACTCACTCATTCTATCATTCACTAACTCACTCATTGAAGGAACATGCGTAACCTCTTGATTTTTATAAACAAGTACAACGCATTTTTCTTTTTCCTGATATTTCAAGTCAGCGCGCTGATCATTTACATCAAGTACAATTCTTTTCAACGCGCTACATTTATCAACAGTTCTAACGAGGTTACCGGCAACATATACGGCCGCGTAAATAAGCTTAACCAATATCTTTATTTAAAGGAAAGTAACGATAGCCTGATGGCGGAGAATGCCCGCCTGCGCGGACGTTTAACCGGCGCGTTTTACCAGGACACTGCTGCCAAACATACAGTTGTAGATACCATCAATAAGCAGCAGTACACTTATATTGGTGCAAAAGTGATCAACAATTCGATCAATAAGTCCAATAACTACTTGACCATTAATCGCGGCAGCATAGCAGGCATTCAAAAGGATATGGGTGTTATTAGCAGTGCCGGGCTGGTTGGTTTGGTCGTAAATGTTTCGCCGCATTTTGCAACCATACGTTCTTTCTTGCACAAAGACACCAAGGTAAGCGCCATGCTTACCGACACAAAAGATATCGGCTCTATGATTTGGAATGAAGAGTCGGGGCCAAATACAGGATTACTGATTGACGTGCCAAACCATGTGAAGCCCAGGGTTGGCGAACCAGTTGTGACTTCCGGATTTTCATTATGGCCGGCTGGTATCCCTATTGGCAAGGTGAGCAACTTAAAAGCTAAGGGCGGGGGCTTCTTTTTAAATATGGAAGTTAAGCTTGCTGTTGATTACAGCCGCCTTGAGTATGTATACGTGGTAACCAATAAGCTTGCGGTGGAACAGGCAGCGTTGGAGGCGCAGCAAAAAACCAATGATTAGAGTATTGATCATAAATCTGCTGCGGTTTTTGTCGCTGGTGTTTTTACAGGTTTTCCTGTTAAAAAACTTGACATTATATAACCTGTCCACACCATATCCATACATTATTTTTATACTGCTGCTGCCGTTTGAGACGCCTAACTTTATATTGTTTTTACTGGCGTTTCTAACAGGTCTTACTATTGATGCCTTTTATGACACTCCCGGCCTGCATACTTCGGCTTGTGTGCTGCTGGCAGCCGTGCGCATCGCGTTTATTAGCATAACGGTGCAGCGCGACGGCTTTGATAACGAACCCGAGCCAACTTTAAGTGTCATGGGCTTTAGGTGGTTCTTCACGTATGCCAGCATTTTGACGCTGTTTCATCATTTCTTCCTCTTCAACCTCGAAGTTTTTCGCTGGTCAGAAATACAATACACCTTATTACGTTTTTTATTAAGTTCGGTTTTTACCGTATTTTTAATGCTGATATCAGGCTTCTTATTTTTCAGGAGCAGGGAACGTAAATGAACAGTTTTTTTGCGCGCCGGTACGTTATGGCCGGTATATTCATTACCTTTTGTTTGATACTGCTGGCAAGGCTGTTCTATATGCAGATCATTGATGACCGTTACCTGCTTTATGCCAACAATAACGTTATTCGCAAATTTATTGTCTACCCCGCGCGCGGGCCGATATTAGACCGTAATAACACCATACTGGTGCAAAACGTGCCGGTCTATGATGTTACCGTTTTGCCTAACGAAGTTAAGCCTTTTGACACCGTTGAATTTTGCAAACTGATAGGCATAGACCGCGAAGGCTTTGATAAACGCCTAACCAAAGCCATTAAGTATTCGCCGTACAGGGTCTCGATATTTGAGAAGCAGCTGCCTGTAAACGTTTATGCGTCTTTGCAGGAGCGCCTGCCCGAGTTCCCGGGATTTAACGTGCAGCCACGTACCATACGCACCTATCCCGACACTACAGCCGCCCAGTTTTTGGGTTACATTGGCGAGGTTACAGACCGCGACATAGAGAAATCGCATGGTTACTATCACCCCGGAGATTACATTGGGCGCACGGGTGTTGAGCGGTCGTATGAAGACTTGTTACGCGGGCAGCGGGGTGTTCAAAACGTTTTAGTGGATTCGAGAAACATACGCAAAGGAAGTTATGCCAACGGCGCGTTTGATACTGTGGCCGTTGCCGGCGACCGGTTGATGTCATCCCTTGATGCCCGAATTCAGAAACTGGGCGAAAAGCTGATGCAAAATAAGGTAGGCAGCATTGTAGCAATAGAGCCATCAACGGGCGAAATCCTGGCTTTCATCAGCAGCCCAACTTACGACCCAAACTTAATGGTTGGCCGGGAGCGGGGCAAGAATGTTTCTTTGATGTACAAAGACCCTTACAAGCCATTATTTACGCGGCCGGTGCAAGCATACTATCCGCCGGGGTCATCGTTTAAACCATTGAGTGCGTTAATTGCTATGCAAGAGGGCGTTATCACTCCGCAAACTACCTACTTTTGCCCGGGCTATTATACCGCAGGTAACAGGCATATAAAATGCTACAACGGCGAAAGGCATGGCTTGGTGACTTTAAGCACCGCGGTAGCACACTCGTGTAACGGATATTTCGACATGGTTTTTGAGCGGCTGATCAATAGGTTGGGCGCAAAAATGACCGACTCGTCTTTTACCAACTGGCGCAACAACGTAAATAAGTTCGGTTTAGGCAGTCGCCTGAACCTTGACTTGCCAAGCGAGGGCAAGGGATTCTTACCAACTTCTAAATATTACGATAAGGCATATCGCAAAGGGGGCTGGCGATCAAGCACTGTTATTTCTTTAGGTATTGGCCAAGGTGAGTTGTTAGCCACGCCTTTACAGTTGGCAAATGTTGAAGCTACCATTGCTAACCGCGGGTTTTATTATAAGCCTCACCTGATCAAAGCCATCGGAGACAAGCAAGTGATCAAGCATGAGTACACTATCCGTAACTATGTGGGTGTCGACTCGAATTACTTTGAGCCGGTGATAAATGGCATGCAAAGCGTGGTAGATGTGGGTACGGCTGCAGGCTCAAAAATCCCCGGCATTATCATGTGCGGTAAAACCGGTACTGCGGATAATCCGCATGGTAAACCGCATTCTGTGTTTGTGGCTTTCGCTCCGCGCGACAATCCGAAGATCGCCATAGCTGTGGTAGTAGAGAACGCGGGCCAGGGCGCTACCTGGGCAGCACCAATCGCCAGTTTCCTGGTTGAGAAATACTTAAAGGGAACCATCTCGTCGAGGCCGTCTGGAATATCGCTGGATTATTACGAGAGTGCCAACCTTTTACCCGAGTTGCCTGGCGCTAAACCTGTGTACAAACCTAAAGTTGACACTGTGCAGAAACCTGCTGCGGATACCTCTAAAAAGAATGCCGCACTTAAGGCGGCATCCCGTAAAAACAAGAAGCAGTTGAAGCCCGCTTTAATCGCGGCTTTGCCGGAAAGAGAGGAGGAGCATGCGCGATAGTACCATACAACGCGGCCTGTTTTATAATGTAGACTGGTTAACCGTGCTGCTTTACGTAGCCCTTTGCACTATAGGTTGGTTCAATATCCACTCTGCCGTTTATGACCCTCAGCATAAATACATTGTAGATTTTGACACCAATTATGGTAAGCAGTTTATCTACCTCATGTCGTCGGTGGTGCTGGCCATTTTTATCTTACTGTTAGATAACCGCTTTTTCGTAGCATTCGCGTCGATATTCTACGTTATTACTATTATACTGCTTATTGCTGTACTCGTCGTTGGGCGAAACGTTGGCGGTAACCAGGCATGGATACCTTTAGGCAGTTTCAGGCTGCAGCCTTCGGAGTTTGCCAAAGTGACAACGTGTATTCTCCTTGCCAGATATTTGAGTGGGACCAACATCCGCATAACAGAATGGAAATCATTTTTTGTGGCGGCGGGCATCATCGCGCTGCCTATGTTGCTGATCATGCTTCAGCCCGACACCGGTTCAACGCTGGTGTTCTGTTCGCTTATATTCGTGCTATATCGTGAAGGTTTATCACCATACTTTTTAGTGGTTATTGCGCTGCTAATCACGTTGTTCATACTCACGTTACTGTTTAACCAGATATATCTCGTTATAATGATCATCGCATTAGGCGCACTTTTAATCTGGATATTCAGGCGCTATCGCGGCGTTATGCTGATGCTGGTGATAGGCATAGCCATTTCCATCGGGTTTATCTTCAGTGTAAAATATCTGTACCAGAATGTTTTAAAACCGCATCAGAAAGAGCGTATAGACATCCTTTTAGGCCTCACAACAGACCTTCGGAAAAAGGGCTACAATGTAAACCAGTCTAAGATCGCAATAGGCTCGGGTAAGTTGTGGGGTAAAGGTTATTTGCAGGGCACGCAAACCAAATATTCATTTGTACCAGAGCAAAGCACTGATTTTATTTTCTGTACCGTAGGCGAAGAGTGGGGTTTTGCAGGTTCTGTAGTTGTAATCGGGCTTTACCTGTTTTTGCTGTTACGCATCATTGTCATTGCCGAACGACAGCGGTCGCCATTCTCGAGGATATACGCCTACGGGGTTGCTTCGGTGATATTTTTCCACGTGATCATCAATATCGGGATGACCATTGGCTTGGTGCCGGTAATAGGTATTCCGCTGCCATATATCAGTTATGGCGGTTCTTCATTATGGAGCTTTACGATTTTGTTGTTCGTATTGATCAAGCTCGACTCGAACCGTATGGGAACTATCAGCCCTAATTAGGGAAACGGCGTTTTAACAGGTCCTCAAATTTACGGCGCGCCTCGGGCTTACTGCGCCAGTTGTTTTTCTCCTCATAATTCACGGATAAAAAACGCTGTGCATCTTCGAGTTTATTAAAGCGGTTTAGTATTTCGATGGCTTCGCTGTACGCCAGGCTATATCCATTAAATAAGTCGCGCACAAAAAGCATCTTGTCATTAAGCGTTATTGCCGATTTCAAGTCCGTAATTGGCTGCGCGGGTGCAGGCGCGTTGCTGTTCATTTGTGCTGACATGCGATCATTGAAAGTAAGCGGCTTCTCATCCTGCGCATGAGCTGGTGTATGCACATCGTCGGTATAATGGTTTGGTACAGGTTCGGGTTCGCTATGCGCCACTTCACTTTCCTCAGCCTGATCGGCCAATGCTTCGGCTATTGTTTCCCGGTGTGGTTCATCATCACTAAAGGCTGAAGATTCATTCAGATGAAATTCCTGCCCTTCGTTTGACGTCTCGGTTGATCTTATAAATGAAAAATGATCTTGCCCTGTATCAGGGCGTAGGTCTATATCGTGTACCGGTGTGTCCGCAGCAACCTCTTGGCTGCTTTCCTGAATAGTCTCGGCAGCATGTTCTTGTGCAGGTTCATACTCATATTCTGCTTCTTCCAGGTAAGCAATATCATCATGATCGGTATCGTCCTCTGTATTCTCCGGCGCAGTGTTTTGAGGTCCGTCCGGGGTAAAATCAAACTCAGATGCAGGTTGATTTTCCGGCTGTCGTACCTCCGTAAAATTTGTCTCTGTTTGCGGTTCTGTATCCGGTGCCTGGTTTACCGGTTCTATAAATTCTGTAACTGTTGTTGGTATTTCCTGAGGTTTCACTTGGCTTATAGCCGGTTCTGCAGTGTTCGGTTTTGCAGCCAGCGAAGCGTTTAGTTTTCTCAATACCTCGAGGTGATCGCCAAGGAAATCTGCGTTGGCGGCAAAGAGTTCAAGTTCAAGATCATCAAGCGGGAGCGTTTGCGTTTTAAGGTAATTGTACTGCTCTGTGAGTTCGCTAATTATGCCGCCAATCTTATTGAAAACCTCTTCTTGCCTCATAGTATGTTAGGAAAATGCTTCTCAAAAGTAGGATTTAATTCTGATATTAGTCCTCCCGTAAATTGATTGTAATGCTGTTTAGCGAAGATGTTTTTAGGAGAAAAAGTGAGCTTGGCGGCAGCATTGAGGTAATATGCGGGTCTATGTTTTCGGGCAAAACAGAAGAGCTGATCCGCAGAATAAAACGTGCGCAAATTGCCAGGCTAAGGGTAGAAATATTTAAGCCTAAGACAGACATCCGTTATGACGATACCGACGTGGTATCGCACGACAAAAATTCGATTCATTCCATTCCGGTTGACCATTCATCTGTGCTATTATTGATGGTGACAGATGATACAGATGTTGTTGGTATAGATGAGGCCCAATTTTTCGACGACGAACTTCCCAACGTTTGCAATGTACTTGCCAACCGTGGCATACGTGTGATTGTCGCGGGTTTAGATATGGACTTCAAGGGGTTGCCATTCGGCCCCATGCCCGCTATAATGGCTATTGCAGAATCCATTACCAAAGTAAACGCTGTATGTGTAAAATGCGGTAACCCTGCCCTGTATTCGTACCGATTGGTGCCTAATGGTGCACGTGTTTTGCTTGGCGAAAAAGAGAGCTATGAGCCACGCTGCCGCAAGTGTTTCAACCTGGGCCCGTCGCTTGATAATAAGTAGGGCCCGTCAATGGTACAAATCTTAAAAATTCTTTAGAAAAAGTTTACCCTGGCAAACAAAATGCCGCATAACTGGTGTTATAGCATATTAATAACAAGCGACTATTTGTAGCCTATACACTTACAGGGAATACACTGCCATGTCTAAAAAACGAATACTACTAATTGAGGATGATAAAGACATAAGGGACACCATAACCTTTGCCTTGCAAGGCGACTATGAGATAACCTCATCTGATAACGCCCGCATTTTGAAAAACCTGAGCGAGATAGACCCCCACCTGATCTTGCTTGACAACTGGCTTACCGATTGGAAGAGTGATGCCAACGGGCAGCAATTAAGTAAAGAGATCAAAAGCAACCCGGCTACAAGTCATTACCCGGTAGTTATTGTTTCGGCAGTGAGCAACATAAAAGAGACGGCAGACGCCGGACTTTCTGACGGATACCTTAAAAAACCCTTCGAACTTAAAGAGCTGGAAGCAATAGTAAAAAAACATATAAGGTAGAAATCAGCTATTTACAGCGCGATTTTTGTGCTTTTATGTTTTTTGAAAATTATGGTTGCAGATAAAGGCCGATAACCCTATATTTGCACCACTTTATCGGAAACGATAAATGATTCCGTAGCTCAGCCGGTAGAGCATAACACTTTTAATGTTGGGGTCCTGGGTTCGAGTCCCAGCGGGATCACGGAAAGATCATCAAAGTAATAAAGGCTTCTTGAAAAAGAGGCCTTTTTTGCGTTAAAACGCAATTTTCTCAAATATTTCAATACAAGTAAGCACAACCGAATACAACCAAAAAGGTACTCTATTCGGTACTCATTTGTTTTTTCAGAAATTTGAGTACCGAATCAATCTGACTTTAATATGTATCTGTTTGATTTACAGTTTATTGGGCCATGTATCACAAAAAAGGAAATGGTTATGAAAGTAAATGAAGATCTGTCAATTTTATTTTGGCTTAAACACGAGAAAGGAACGAAAGATGGCAAAGTGCCCATCTATGTTAGAATTACGGTTAAAGGCAGGCGGGACAATTTTTCTTCGGGTAAAAAACTGCTTCCAGAGTATTGGAATGATAAGCTTGAAAAAGTTGCGAAAGCATGTCCGGACGCCAATCTCATTAACAGCTATATAACAAAGACTAGAGCTGACATAGAAAAATGCTACAACCAATTATCGGTGACAAATAATATCACTACGGCTGCAATGGTTAAGGAACTTTACATGCCAAAACAAGCAACTAAGCATACTCTGATGAAGGCTTTCGATGCCCACAACGGAGAGTTTGAAGAGCGTATTTCAAAGGGTAAAGGGTCAATAGGCACTTTAAAGCGTTACGAGCGATTAAGAAACAAGGTGATTGACTTCCTAGGTAAAAAATATAAACACACGGATATAAATTTGGATGATATTCAGTATTCAACCGCGGCAGACTTTTACCATTATTTGATCATGCAAGACATTGACGATAATGCAGCGTTTAAGTACGTTAAGACCCTAAAGCAAGTTGTTAAAAAAGCTGTTGACAAGGGATGGATTAAGCATAGTCCGATCAATGGTTTCAAGTGCCCTTATAATGACCCGGACAGGGAATATTTAGAAATGCATGAAATAATTTCCATGTATAACAAGCATATTCCTAACGACCGGCTTTCAGAGGTAAGGGATGCCTATATATTCTGTTGCTTTACGGGTTATGCCTATGAAACAGTTTATAACCTCGAACCAGGAAATATTTTTCGAGGCTTAAATGGAAGATTTTGGATTACAAAAGAAAGAGCCAAAACAGGTTCTGAAGAAACCGTGCCACTTTTGCCAATTGCATTGGAAATTATTGAGAAATATAAAAGCCATCCTTATTGCACCGATAACAACAAGTTGCTTCCTGTTAATTGTAACCAACGCTATAATTCATATCTGAAAGAAGTTGCTAACATCTGTAACATCAATAAACATTTAACAACCCATACTGCCCGACACACTTTTGCTACAACAGTTACACTTGAGAACGACGTGCCGATCGAAACAGTTAGTAAGATGCTTGGTCATAAAGACTTACGAACAACTCAAATATATGCCAAGATTACTAAACTTAAAATCAGTAATAATATGGCTGACCTCGAAAGCAAATTATTTAATAAAGTTGGGCAACTAAATGGCGTTTGAGTAAATATGTGATAACAATTTGCAATCCTAATTTTTTCCAAAACACTTAAATAAGAAATAATAACTACTATACCAACAACTCCATACGAGATCATCATGAACAAAATCTTTTTCATAGGAGGTCAGAAGGTAATATTAGATAGCGACTTGGCAGAATTGTACGGTGTGGAAACGAGAAGATTAAATGAACAGGTTGCAAGGAATACTGATCGGTACTCCGACGATTTTATGTTCAGGTCAAATGAAAAAGAGTTTGAAGGTTTGATGTCGCAAAGTGCGACATTAAAGAGGGAGGGCATAAAAAAACTGCCCTAAGTGTTTACTGAACATGGCGTGTTATTGTTATCCAGCGTGTTAACCAGTAAACAAGTTATTCAAGTGAATATACAGGTAATGAGAATATTTACCCGTATACGTCTAATGATTTTCGATAACACTGAACTGCGCTTAGAAATTGAGAAAATTAAAACCAAATTGGATAATCAGGATAAAAATATGAAAATTGTATTTGTTTATTTAGATGAGCTGATTGAGAGCAAAAAAGTTCAAAAATCTCGAAAACGAATTGGTTTTAAATTTGATGAGTTGTAATAATCAACCTAAAATCATTATTTCAAGAACGAGATAATCATTTGGGAATAAAAGGCTATCTGTTCTTTACTGTAGAGCCCGGCCAGGTAGAAAAAATAAATTGCGACCATTGTCTTCTTTATCGTGTTGGCACTGACGATAAAAGATTCGGTATTCTCTGTCGTTTGCCTGTGCATATATCAATTTAACACCAATTTGTTCAAACATAAGAAGTGTGATCAATTGCTGGAGGTGCCAGACATTTTGAATGATGGTCGTAATGCTTACCAGATGAAAATAGTTAAGCCGAAAAGCGTGTCCTGCGCAATTTCTGTTTCACGAACATTGATCTGAGGAAAATTGTTCCAGAAGCTAATCGTACTGTTGATATTGTCATTGATTTTAAAGGCGATATCATCTGGTTTTTATAGCTCACTGGTAGGCATCTTTTGGCCTCATATTCAAGCTATGTCCCAGATGTTTACCCAATCCTCCAAACCGTCAAAAGAATGTGTATACTTTCAAAAAACTCGTTTTCACCGCTGGAAATATAGGTTCCAAAGACGATTTATGCAGCATAAAATTAGCGGTTTGTATGCCGCTCCAAAAGAGCTGATTTTAAGCCGGTTACAACCGAAAAGGCTCAGGGGCTGTCCCTTTGTATACGTACACCAAATGGTATAACCGGCAGTTCAAAGAAAAGTTGGAGAAATCCATGTTGGGAGCCGAAGACAGTAATAGTCTTGGGGAAGCATTCGAGCCAAAGAATAGCTGTCCGTTAAAATGCTAATCAGGAAATTCGGGTAAGAACCAAAATCCGTTAATATTTTCTTCATTAATCATCGATCACTTTTACATACGGGTTTTCATTAAACATCAACCATTCTTTATAAACTCGGCTGTATCTGAATTCTATTCCCGGAATCTTACACTGGAAAAATTGACATCACCCGAACTTGTCTTTAGCAAAAGAATTCAATGCTCTATCATAATCAGTGAAGTCTTCGTTCGCTTGACGATTGCCGCGTATCCAGTAATTGATGCCTTGATAAATCATGAGGTAAGAACCATAGAACAATGCGTAACTTATAAAGCTATGTTTACCAATAGCCATATAAGTTGCTGTAACAAGAATAATCAAGGCGACATTTGCTAAGTAAGACATGGTGACTTGATGCGTTTATTGAAGGTATTAAAATAATCCATAAGCCTACTTGCCTCTCCACTTTCTATTGCTACAACAGGATAAGGCAAGCTATATTTATTTTACTATCAGTATCTTTGGTCAACACAGAACATGCGATACGAACTTGTAAAGCCGTGTGCAAGATTGGCACCATACGTTAAGCACTTTGCTATCTCTGAGAATGAAAGCGAGCAATCTTACAATGTGTTGCCAGATACCTCGCTGGTCATGGGATTTCAATATCGGGGCGCACTAAGTCATGTCGAAGGTGACGTCCAGCGACCATTGGCACAAAATGGCATTACTGGTATACTTGATGCATGCAGAGTCTTTAAGAATGTTTCCGATACACGTTCCATATTAGTAGTTTTCAACGAAGCTGGCGCAAGTCAGTTCATAGCTGAGCCATTGCAAAAGTTGTATTCACAAAGTCTATCCTTGAATGATCTGGTTAAGGACTATCATTTAAGTCTTGTTCAGGAACAGCTATTGGAGAGTAGCGGCGACGTTCAGCGACTTGCTTGTATAGAGCAGTTCCTACTAACGAATATGACCGGCAGGGAAGCAGACAAATTGGTTGAGGCTGCTATTGATCTGATCGACAATTCACAAGGCACTATCCGTATTGAAGCTATGGCTAGACAACTTAATACAAGTTTAAGTCCGCTTGAGAAACGATTCAGGGCGATCGTTGGAACAACGCCGAAGAAGTATGCGACAATAGTTAGAATGAAACGTATGCTCCAGGCTTTAGAGATCAATGATAAGCAAAAGGCAGATTACCTTTTAGACTTCTACGACCAGTCCCACTTCATACACCAGTTCAAGAAGTTTACATCCTTAACGCCACAACAGTATTACAAACAGTACAGAAAGGCTGATTGAAAAACGATTTTTTACAATCGTGCCATAACGAGACAGACTACCTTCGCTGGACATAACAAACACAACATGTTCACATTAGAAGAATTAAAAGCGGCCCATGCAAGGGTTAAAACTGGTGCAGATTTTCCAAATTACATCCAAGAGATTAAGAAATTAGGTTTAGCAACATATGAATTTATTGTAAGTGATGGTTCGACTAACTATTACTCACAAGGGGGATATTGCATAAAAGGGGAAGCCATTTATCCAGCGTTACGTATCGCGAAAGCGTCATCGATTCAAGACGTTGAGCACGCTATATCAATCCATCAGCAGGGACAGACAGACTTTATGACGTTTTGTAAGCAGGTTGCAGATGCGGGAGTTGAAAAATGGATTATTGACACAAACAACATGCTTTGCACTTATTTAGATTGTTCAGGTACAATACTGATTGCAGAGCCGATACCGGAAGGCGCTTATTAATCAGCAGTATAATTCCATTACCGCAAGCCTATGCTATTCAATCCCAAAGAAGCTGTTTACAGGGAATGAATAGCTTTGCCTGTGGCCGTGTCGCAAAGGCCATATCCTACATGGTACAATAGCATTACGCTCCTTAAATGCAACAAAGCTAACGCCAGGTGTGGTTAAGCTTCGTTAATCCTGCCGGCACGTCTTACTTAACTGCAATCCCAGTACTCATGCACATTTTTTATTTACTTAACTTCATATTAGACACCCTGTAAATAAAATGTGCGCTTTCCATTCCATAGCAACCTTTCATAAGCTTTGCTCCCGCAAATGACGTTGCTTCATATTCGCTTTCTCTGCATTTACAAACCTTTCCCTTGTGCTGCGTTTATCACTTGGTTTGGCAACCAGGTGAACTTGCAACGATCATGATATGTAAATGTAATCGCTCATCATAATTTTAGCTCGCCTGCTTCCTCGCAAATGGCTTCAGCCTTGTCACACCTTCTGTTGCCACCACATGCCTTATAAGTCAAAAGCTGCGGCCAAGCCTTTGTGAAGCATTCTGTGAATCAGCTTTGTAGCTTTCTCTTCACAGACCATTTGCTCTACTCGCATCACGCTCGCAGAGTTTATGTATCTTTATCAAACTAACAATTTTAATTAAAGATGAACATCTCTGCATTGGTTATTAATCCGCTTGCAAAGTTTATTTGTGGTGACACCAATGAAGCACCCTACATGACTGGAACAACACTTGTCGAGTTCTTTAGGCGTTATGGATTTCAGGATAATTATGAATCAGGATTTCCATCTAGATGGGTTTACACTGAAGAGAAAGTTAAAAGCCTTAATGGAACAACCATATTAGAAGATGTACTCATAGATGTGCTAGATTCCAGACGATATCTGTTTGCTAAAGTAAGTTTTGAACATGCAATACATGCAGTCAACAACATTCTAAAGTTTGATGGGTATATGGTTGTTTTAGAGAATGACAAAGTTATTATTAAAGGAACTCAGATAGCCGCAGTAGAATCTAAGATAGCAGTGGCAATCGATCATAGATTCATCTTTGATCAAATAATTAAAGCTACTGAGAAGGTGAATAACGGTGATTATAGTGGAGCAATAACTAACGCTAGAAGTCTGATTGAAGCAGTATGTATCGATATCATAGAGAAGAAGGAAGCCATTGAAGTTAGAAATGACGGCAACGTAGATAGCCTATGGGCAAGAACTAAGAAAGCTCTTAAGCTTGACCTGAAAGACAAGACGGATCTACCTGAAAGCATATTTCAAATACTTGGTGGTATTGATACAGCGGTTAAGGGCTTCGCAGGTCTTAGCAACAATGCTTCTGATCGTCATGCTACTAAATTCAAAACTCGTAAGCATCATGCCAGGCTTGCTGTTAACCTTTCTTTAGCGATTGCAGACTTTCTATTCGAAAGTATGGAATATCAAAGCTCCAATAGTAACGCAACGTGAGTATTTAATACTATCGATCATAAGAATATGATAACACAAGAACTCGTCACTGATCCATATGAGCGTTTGTATAACAACCTTAAAAGATCTTTCGAGTCAGATGCGGATGGATTACCACCGTTAACGATTAAGTACATTCGAGAAAATAAAATTTCTATTGGCATCGATAGTTATAGTCAAAACTTTGCTTTTCCAAATGTCAATTTGCTTACGAAAACCATTATGGTAAATCAAGCATATCTAGGTTTTGTTTGGTGTTGTTCTTATTTCTTACTTGGAGTGAGCATCCTTGCCACTGAAACTTCTAATGAAAATGTGCAAGTTTTGAAATTCGATCATAGGGACGATTATGTTGAAATGAAGAAGGTTTTCAACTGGGGACAATCGCTTGTCTCAGGACTAAAAGTATGGCCTAAGGATATGGTAAGTCCTGTTGACGAACTTGCACTTGCCATTCAGGCGAATGCTTTAACCACATATACATTATCTTATGTTTTATATCATGAATTAGCGCACTTAATTCTTCATTCTAATTCTTTAGAATTTATTAAGATGGTTAAATCAGAAGGCTACAAGATGTCTCATGAAGACCGTCGACGGTCACGTAATATGGAACTTCAAGCTGACGACTTCGCTTTGATGTGTATAACAAGAACTAATAAGAATACAGATCAGGCTTTTGGTAGGTTCCTTGGCGCAATTGTAGCACATTTGACATCTATTTTAAGCGCACATAACGGAGACGTGAGAGGAGGTAAAATGCATCCTGATTCAGATGAACGGCTCAAACGAATAACCAAGCAATGCAACCTTTCTGACGATGATAGAATGTTTCTTAACCTAACAAAAGGAATAGGTTTACAACTCTACTTGGCGATAAATGATGTATTCTTTACAGATGCAATACCGTTGAGCACAATTCACAACGATTTCGATAGTCTTGAGTTAGATATATCTAGACTCATTGATGATCTAAAAGGTAGATATAATCTCTATTCAAAGCCCAGGCAATAACCACCAACTCGCAACCCACTTCGTTTTTCTGCATTGGTTTGTACGGCTCGATAAATCGAAAAATTAATATGATTAAAATTATTTATGTATCATTGTTTAGGTTGAATTTTAAGTCTGATATACAATGCCTTACCTAAACGCGCAGATTGTCAATATCACAATCAAATATCTTTATGATACCAACCGTTTTCAGAATTGATCGCACCCATAGTAAACTTGTAGGCTTAGAAGACTCTCACTCAATAATTCTTCAAATGCTTATAGAGTCTCATACAAAAAGAGATAAAGCTTTTGATGCTTCATTTTTAAACATTACGGCCTACAAAAAAGAGGATATACAATATTATCTTTATACATACACTGTTGATGACAAAGAATCTGATTGGGCAGACTTTCTTCCAAGTGAACTCAAAGGCGATGAATCATTTAAGCAAACGAAAGTTAACCTTATTCTGTTCATGGAAACTGATCATGAGTTGTTAGCGATATTTGGCGGAACTGGTTATCTTTTAATCGCGACCTTTATTGATCACTTGTTTGGCCTTACAACTTATGATAGAATTATTTCATTAGAAAAAGACGAAGCTGTGTCGACTAAGTCTAGAACAATCGCTGGTCAAAGAGCCGGTATCAGTGAACAGTATCGTGACGACTACAGGATGATTAACTATCTTGAATTTGGTAAAGTACCAAAAGAGCTTCATATAAAACTAGCTAATGAAACTAGTTTAACTCATTTTGAATTCTTACTTAACAAGTCGACTGAAAGATTGCAAATAACTGCTGGTCGCGGGTTTAAAATATCGAAAGATGTTGACTTTGACCTATTACATAGACTCTCGATTGAGTTGAACATTATAACAAGCTTGGCGCCCAAAGAGCTTCTAAGCTCTTATTTAAACATCACAGACAAGTTTGTCTTGACTGAATTGAAAAAGCTTTTAAATGAGAAAGTTTATAACAATATTGCTTATATTATCAATCAAAGTAATGATCCGAGAGATATCTTCGAGTTTGAATTTTGTAACCCTAATAAGATAGAAGAGTTTTACGAAGCTGAGCATTATGAGCTAGTTGAACCTTCTGAAACAAATAAAAGAAAGGATGGACTTTTTGCAACAGTTTTTAATAAAAACGAAATCTTCAAAACGGTACTAGAGAAAGCTTATACCATCTACGGCAATAATCAATCAGGACTTATCAACTATCTTTATAGTGTAAATATACATGCCTGCATTGGTAAAAAATCAGTGGCGTCGTCAGGTTTTATGTATCATTTTAATGCAGAATTCACTTTCAACGGTGAATCTGTTTTTTTGGTAGATGGGAAGTGGTACATTCTAAAAGAATCATTTATTGAAAGTCTGAAAAATCAAACTGAGCGTGTACTTAAAAATTCGAAACTTACATCAACTATAATTGATGAACCGTGGACTTATGATGTTGCAAGAAAACTGTTCAGTAATGAGGAAATTTACAACATGCTTTACAATGGGAGACCTAATTATATAGTCCTTGACAGGATTATCGCTGATGGAGTTGAACTATGCGATATACTTTTCATAACTGATGTCGAAATTTATCTAATTCATGTCAAACATAGCTTCACCGCTAGGGTAAGAGAGCTAACAAATCAAATATTGATAAGCGCGCGTAGGTTAACAGAGGCAATTTCGAGCAAACAAAAAGTCTTCTTCGATAAGCTTTATAATGGACTTAAAGCCAAGGGAAGGAGCACCAATAATTATTCTCAAGAAGAATTTTTTGAGTTGTTTTTAACTAGAAAACCAATTTATGTATTTGCTACTGCGTCTCATCTAGATGTTGATGTACCTATAGAATCGAATATAGATAAGTACGATTCAAATATTGCAAGATTCTCATTGACAACTACTTCAGCAGAAATGCAAACAAGTTACTATGAATTAAAAACGCATCAAATTCTAAGGGCATAGGTTATAACTCTAATATGATTATGTCGATAGATTCAGGCAAATTGATTCTCAAATACAAGTGGACGTTACCATGTCGCCTCGGCTTGTTCATTGAAGCTTAGTGCCATAAACTCGTATATACCCATGGTGAATGTTTAGTCTATGGTTCAACGATTGTTAGAATTGTCGCGGTGTTTATAAGCTTAGAATCACTAACCTCAATCTCTGGCTTTCCTTTATACAGGATGACTTTACCCTTGACTGAAAGTTCATTCTTTGCGTTAGTTGGTCGGCCATCAATTATCGGGTGGAAGAACTCATCAATCAGATAGCGCTTCTTGGCTTTAGCGTGTGCTTCGCCTTTAGCCACTATCGTTAGTAATTGATTTGGGAACGGAGCGCCAAGATTATTAAGATCATATTATTAAAGTCTTTATAATCAGCTATACTACCTTGCACTACTATTACCTAGCCGACATGATTTGTAACGTCTGAAAGTTTAGTTTGAGGTTGATACCCTGGTTTGACTCCATCGTTAGTTATAGGCGCTTCAGCTATAACATGGGCATCAGGGAATCCATCCTTAAATATTCTGTTAAGTTCATTGGCTAAACGCAAGCCGGCTTGTTCCAAACGAGTGTCAACAATATCAATATGATTAACGTAATAATTTTCGTTCAACATATTATTAGCGGCAACCTCTGCATATAACTTCTCGCTAATCTGGTAACTTTCCCATGCCCATTGATTGATTGATGTTTGCAGCCATTTGTGACTCTGTGATAGGCTAACATGATTTACCTTGTCTGCAATCTGCTGGTGTTAACCCTTGCTTATCGATAAGCTTACTGTCCCAAAGAGAATGCAGATTAGTTCCTTTACCATCAAATTGCAGCTGGATAGTGTTTCCACCTTTATCTTCTTTATGTGAGATGTGCATTGGTTGATGAATACCGCCAATGTAATGCACTAAGAATTTCAGGGCGTCAACTTTTTGTTCAAATGGCGTAGCAGAAGACATTAAGGTGCTTCTGTCATTGGTATAGCGAAAATTACATTAGGTCCTATATCACCACCATTAGCATAGTCAATGAACTGTTTATAAGTCAGACCGCCGGGAAAGTTTGCGAAGTGTTGAGGTGCGCTGTATTTATATTGAGGTTGGTTACGAACCTCGTCTGCCCAGCTTGCAACTTCTGATAATGATTGGCCATTGAGCAACTCTTTAATTGCTGCTTTAGCCTGGGGAGTAAGATGTCGTTCCGCTATTAGACCAACTATACTGTGACCTTCGCGGTCCCATGAGATTGTTAATGTCGATAGGACAACAAGTGAAGATATTAATCTACGTTTCATAGTTATGACTTGTTAACGATTTGTTTAATTAAGCCCTTCCAAATACCTTTCTAATGAGTATTCATCAGGGTATAACACTTCTCGAGCTTTACTACCTTCAAACGGTCCAACTATACCGGCAGCTTCTAGTTGATCTACTATTCTACCTGCCCTGTTGTATCCAAGCTTAAGTTTTCGTTGAATTAAGGATGGACTTCCTTGCTGATGTAAAACTACAAGGCGTGCAGCATCTTCAAACATTGGATCGCGGTCGTCCGAATCAAATGGTTTAGGGGCAAAAGAGTCGATATATTCTGGAAGTAACATAGGGGTTGCATAACTATGTTGATGATTTATAAAGCTATTGACTGCTTCAATTTCTGCACTAGAGACAAACCCTCCCTGAATATGTGTGATGTTTATACCATCAGAGAATAAAGCTTCACCATTTCCATTTAAATGCTCTGCGCCAGATGTATCTAAAATTGTATTAGAGTCTATCGCTGTTATCACTTTCAACGCCAAGCGAGATGCAATGTTACTTTTAATGACTCCAGTGATAATTTTGACTGAAGGGCGTTGGGTCGAAATGATTAAATGTATACCAACTGACCGTCCTCTTTGAGCAAGTCGAATTACAAGTTGTTCTATTGATTTATTTGTAGTTGTCTGAAGGTCAGCAAACTCATCAATCAGAATAACTATGTAAGATAGATATCTATTACCACTTGATGGGTCTAACGTTCTATTTACAAACTTCTTATTGTAATCTACAATGGTACGAGTTTGAGCATCTTGAAAAAGAGAGTATCTTCTGTCCATTTCGATACAAAGGCTTGATAAACTTGATTCTGCAGCATCGAGGCTTGTTACAATAGCTTTTTTTGCTGAGGATGTCTTAGCTAAAAAATGATTTCCGATACTGGAATATGGGGTAAGCTCTATCCCATTGAGGTCGATCATTACAAACTTGAGTTCGGCTGGATGTTTTTTATAAAGAAGTGAGGTTATGATTGATGTTAGAGCTACAGATTTGCCTTGCCCTGTTGTTCCAGCTATTAGTAAGTGTGGCAATGTAGCCAAATCTTTTACAAACACTTTATTGTCCATAGTTTTACCTAAACAAATGGGTAATTGCATGGATGCATCTACAAAAGTATGAGAACCTAACACTGATTGTATAGAAACCAATTGTGGGGTAGAATGAGGCACTTCGATACCAATATTATTTGTGCCGGGAATGTGCCCTATTACCTTGGTTCCAACTGAGGAAAGGGTTAAGGCAATATCTGTTTCTAAATTCTTAATTTGCTGTATTCTTACCCCAGTGGCAGGTGTGATTTCATATATCGAAACTGTTGGTCCTACAGTTGCCTTTATTGCATCAATCTTTATTCGATGGGTATTAAGAAGTGCTACTATGCGCTGCTTGTTATTGTCAAGATCTCCAGCATTTACAGGAGATGAGTTTAGATCAGTATCGAGTAGATCAATTGGAGGGTATTTGTAATCAGGCAAGTCAAGTTTAGGATCATATAAACCAAACTTTTCAACTAATTCCGATGCAGTAAGTGTTTCGAAAGGACTCGTCTTAGGTTCTGGACTAGCATTATATATTGGTGCTTTATGTTCAGATAGAGTGATATCATCTGTAGACTGTTTGAGATGTTGTGCTAAAGTTGAGTTTAAGACTGGCTCTGGAATACCAGCTTTGCTTGTAACATTTGGTGGATTGTTGTTTTTGCCTTTCTTCTCAATTTCAACAGAGTTGTTATTAGTCTTACTCCTATTTCTGGACATGATAATTACGGCAACAATGATAGCAAACAATATAATTGCGATGATATACATATGAGAGGTTTTAGTTAATGTAATATGAGACTTAATTCTCTATTCTCAACACAAAGGTAGCTGACAAGTCAGCACATATTCGCTCCGCTTCAAGGTAGCAATACGAAAATGGGTATCC
This sequence comes from Mucilaginibacter ginkgonis, assembly GCF_009754905.2. Lineage (NCBI taxonomy): Bacteria > Pseudomonadati > Bacteroidota > Sphingobacteriia > Sphingobacteriales > Sphingobacteriaceae > Mucilaginibacter > Mucilaginibacter ginkgonis. The sequence goes on from NZ_CP066775.1 coordinate 299,120, forward strand.
ATGCTTGGAACCTCCACAGTTTCTTTGTTCTCCACCTTGCATTAGTGCTGCCGTTCAGCATGGGTCTCGTTCGAGAATGTTCTCGAAGAACGTTTACTGGAAGATAAAAACGATCGGTGGTGTGCAATAACAACCTGTAAAGATGGTGCTATCTATGCAGCTACGGATAGCGGTAAATTATATAAGATTTCAAAACGATAGCTAAATCCTTAATTTGATTTTCTTTGTTTCTAAAATGCCGCCCCCTGTTTCACCAACCGTTAGTGAACTAAAAGAAAACAGGGGGCGTTTTTCCCCGGCCCCGCATGGCGGGGCCGCCGGGCATTTTTAAAATTTCAAAACCGGTAGACTGAAAATCATTAACGCTTTATATCAAGCCGAAACATTTCGTTAAGCTAAGCCCGTGATAAGGGCTTAGCTTAATCAATCATTAATTGTAGATCAGTGCATCGCTGCCGTAGGCGGCGAAATTACGGCAATGGTCAAATGCGGATTGCGCGCGTTGTTTGGCAGTCCCGTCCATGATCGACCTGAACTTGGCTTCGCCAGTTTTGAAGCTGCGCACGTTTTGAAAATAACCGGTTACGGCATTGTAAGCGCCGAATACCGTTCCCGCGGTCGTTTCCATCTGCTGGGTCTGACTGGATAAAGCGTAGTCATATACATTATCCACGATATTGGTGTAATGTGCAGATAGCAATTCCTGTTTACCCAGTGCCAAGTTTTCGAGCACCTCTTTGTTTGGCGCCATGGCGATCTGAATGAGTTTTTTTACTTCGGCATCGGTGATGCGCACTTTCGCCCAGTGGTTAAACAGGCCTTCGAGCCCGCCGCCTAATGACCTGGTGATCCCCATGAGCGTATGCGCCTGTTTAAGCCGCTCGGCAGCGGAGGCGGTATGACGAATTTTAACAGCGCCTGAATGGTTGTGCATTGCAGCATTGAGCGTATTGTTGCAAACGATACGGACAGGGGTAAAGGCTGCGGTGATACTGCCGAGGCCGTCATGCGATGTAGTGAGGAATAAGTACTGCTCTATCCAGTCTTTATTACCTACTTTAATGTAATCAGGCAGTTTAGCGGTAATGAATACCCGCTCACCTTTGCCCAATGCCCCTGCGGTTTCGTAAAGGATGCCGTCACCTCCACCGACGATAGCGTCAAAGAAGGAAAACGCATCACGGTTCTGAACGACCTCGTAATCGTTGCCTACCACGCCGAGTACCTGCTCGGTGTATGCCCTGACGGTGGCAAAGAAATTGGGAACGGGAAGTTCAGGGATGATCAAACCATCACTCGCCCCGCCTGTATGGTTTGCCGTGTCATAGGTGAATAGGGGCCGTTTTTCTACAATATAATCCAGTCCTGCGTGCTGTATCGCTTCCGAGCTGGTCGGGTAGCGGTCAATGACCTGTCCTAAGCCGTGCCATGCTTTTTCCTTAACGGACATAAAACTGTCTTTGCCTGTTTTCTCATTGAAATTGATTTGATGTGCCATAAGTTCTGTTACTTTTTTGTTTTTAATGGAATGAGTTGTGCTTCGGTGACCTGTACCTTATCAGAGCTGCCGATGGTAAAGGTGGTATGGCTTTGTACCTCGGCGATAGCGTCATGTATGCTCGGGTAACTGGTCTTGATCCTGACCCTGACCAGTAAAAAGATAGTGTCCTCCATGAATTCAAAATCGATAGGTGTCTATAAAGTCGTTTAGTTCAGACTGAAATCGGTAAGGGTCATCTTTAGCCAGTTGTGCGGCATAGCCTTCCCAATAAATCTGGTCGGTCAGTTCTATAAATTGCTCTATCATGTCTTATTGTATTATGCTGTCAAAAACTAAATAAGTCCCTACCCGTAGATGGGCAGGGACTGTTCAGCGCTCAGGCATTCGGGAAAACGATGTGCGCTTCGATTTCGGCCAGTTTATCATTGCAGGCATCGAAGATGTATTGTGATACCATGCGGATAAGGTTCGGCGTATTGGTCACAAACTCACGGCCTTTGTCGTCTTTGATGATGAGCTTACAGCCATGGTAAGGGTTAGATGATAGTTCGTCACCTTCTTCGACCAGCTTTACCTCGAAGTCCTCAAGGGTTTTGATGCGTGCGATCAGGGCTAAACGCTGGATGCTCAGGCGGTGCAGGCTTTCCACGGATTTAAGGGTCTGCTCTAAACCGAAAACAGGCCTGATGTATTTGATGTCTGCTTTGTTATCAGCAGCGTTTGCCTGTCCTGCTTCGGGCTGCTTGTCCGCTGCTACCTGTCCTGCTGACTGACTTTGACCGTTAAGGGGTTGGTTAACCACTCCAGCGCTGCTGCCGGCCGCAGTGGTGCTGTCCTTACCCGCACCGCTTTGCGCAGTCGCGGCAGGTGACTGATCTTTAGCTTTTGCATGGTCTTTTTCATTGCCAGTTTGTTTTGCCTCTGTGCCTGTCAGGCTTGGGCGGTTAGCTGTTTTGTTAGTTGAACCATTTGCACCTGCTGTACCTTGTACCGCTGCTGCTTTTTTTTCTGCTGTTTCCATTTCTGAAATAATTAAAAGGGTTAAAAAATTTGTTTTCTGTTTCCCTTTCCTCCCGAGGCCTTCCCTGAAAGCTATTTTTCAAAAGAAAAAACGGTAAAAAAGAAAGTCAGACAGACGGTCGGTGAGCCGCGGGCCGGAGAACTATAAGTCCCGTGAGGGTGGAAGGAGCGGAGCGGATGACATTATGCGTTCGCAGGAACGGGCAGACCGATCTTGACGCCGCTTTTGTCCGTTTTCTTTGGAAAATAGCAGCCCGGATCAAGATCCCTTAAAAGCAGTGAGTTAAGTGCTGAGTGAAGGCAGGGCACCGGTTTTCCCGGCGCAGCGGGTAAACGGGCAAAGATTGAGTGATGCGCTTAACGCATTTACCGATCTTTACAGAAACAGCGTATGCTTTTGCAGCAAAGGCGAAAAGGCAGGAGCGGGGATTATTTTCAATGTTAAAGCAAAAAACTGCCAGGGATTACAATGGCATACTTTCGGGTTGAAAGATGGAGTGAAAAGCCTGACCGTAGGGACAGGAAAAACAAGTGGTATTTTTTAGCTGTTATTCTATCCTTACAAATTGAAAAAGCTATGGAAACACTTAAAATTGTATTAACACTATTAGCGATTCAGGCGGTTATTTATTACCTCTATAATGTTTATCAAAAATGGACTATGGGTTATCATGATATGAAAGAGGTTATTAACCCATTTCGGGGTTGGAACGAAGCTAAATATGCAAGAGAATTCCGAAGAGGTTATTATGCCTGCGAAGAAAAATATGAAGATTTAAAAGAGCGGGTTATCAAACTCGAACAAAATTTGTCCAGTGAGGCAGACCAGATTTTAAATATTCATTTGAGAAAGAATTAAGTGTCAAAGGTGTAACATCAGTGATATTACATTGAAACACCCTCCATTGTATTAAATAGATTACAGATATAACCTAATTGTAATTTGCGCTATCTGATCCGCGTTAAGTTTAACGATACCGCAACTAACCTTGCCTTTCTACTATATTAATTTGCGGAAACTGGAGAACTTCTTTGGTAAGAGCCAAGGTGAAAGTGGAAAAATAGTTACACTTGCAGCGTCAAGACATAAAGTGACTAAAAGACTCAACGATGAGAAAAGTCTAAGTTCAAAACAGCTCGAGATAATAAATTACGCTATTTGAATAATAAATAAATTCCTTGCATTCTTACATAAACATGGCTGATTTACCGTGATTTAACGGTGTAGTTTACCGTCAAAACACGGTACGGATGAATTATAAAAAGGCATATGTTGCCTGTCAATATTAATCCAAAAAACATGAAAAAATTTTTATTTGCGCAGCCCTACTGGTAGGGTTAAGTGCGACTGCTGCGACAAATTCGGATGCAGTCAGCAAAAAATCTAGCACCGTTAAAAAAGACGGGGACGTACAATGTGAAGGTGGCGTTACTACCTGCGGAACAACGTATATGTATTGTGGCCCGGGAATCACGCCGCAAAATGCTTTTTATTTTTGGGAATTATATGACATGATTGATTGCGATTCTTAGTCAACGCAAATATGTATGTTTCACCAACTTATCATGTTGGTGAAACTTTTTTACAATCACTAATCATTATAATGAAATTTCCTCTGTTTAAAATCCTTTCGCTCTGGCTCGTATTTTCAAGCCAGGTATTCGCCCAGAAGCCTGAACCTGTAGTCTTGCAAGTAGTCTACAAATTCACGCACCAATATGATACAACCGACGTTAATCGCATAAAAGTTGAAAATTATGTTCTTCTCGTAGGCCAAACATCCTCAGCATACAAAAGCTTTGACCGTGTCATTCAAGATTCTATTGCCCAAGCAAGCTACAAGCTAACAGGAATGATGGGCGGAGCTGCCGGATTAAAGAGAACAAATTCAGACGAGCTATATTTTTACTTCAGTCCTGAAAAAGCCTATTTAAAAACTGGTCTGTTAGGAAACTACATTATTGAAAGGCCATTTAATAAATTACAATGGTCTATTTTGAAAGAAACTAAAAGAATCGCCAACCTCGTTTGTCAAAAGGCCACAGCCTCATATATGGGGAGAAAATATACAGCATGGTTTGACACAGAATATCCATTTAAAGCGGGACCATGGAAATTGCATGGGCTTCCAGGCCTTATCGTATCAGCAGCGGATGAGACTGGACGAATCAGGTTCGAACTTGCATCAATCCGTCAGGTGAAAGATCTATCTAAATCAATCGAATGGGATAAGAGTGCAAAAAGTATTACCTATGAGCAATACCAAAACATTGCCAAATCTTTCGAGAATGATCCAAAAGCTGCTATGGAATCAATGTTTAATGTTAAGATCACAACAGGAAGGCCGATGGCTCATAAAAACCTGCTAATTGATAAAAACATCAACTTCCCATTAGAAGTCCCACCTTCGAAAAAATAACGCGAACTTCAGTGAAAATATGAGTTTTGGTGAAGCGCGCATTCATTGTTTTATCTCTAATCGTAATGTGTTCCACTCATCTGTTCGGGCAAAATTCTGCTCAGATCGTTGGAATTGTACGAAGTGCTTCAGGTAGCCTGCTACAAAATGCCGTTGTGAGTATTACGAGCAGCGATACAATTACCGTAATTGATTATACGAATACCGATGCAAACGGCCACTTCATCTTCTCACTAAAGAATTTGAATGAGGGCGGTTTGCTAATCAAGGTTCAACTATTAGGATTTAAAAAGCAGATACAACTCTTAAACCCTAACCAATACGCCTACACATTCACATTGCACGAAGAAACAATTCAATTGAGGGATGTTGTCGTTGTGGCAAATACTCCAAGGATAAAATCTAACGGCGATACGACAAGCTTTAAAGTCAGTGACTACTCCACAAAAAGCGATCGAACCATAGGTGACGTTTTAAAAAAGATCCCGGGCATAACGGTCGAAGACAACGGGGTAATCAAGTTTAATGGAAAGACTGTCAAAATGCTTTACCTAGACGGTGATGATTTATTGGACGATAAATATAACATTGGCACCAGAACGATTCCGTCAAATGTCGTAAACCAAATCCAGGTGCTTGAAAATCATCAGGCAATAGCTGCGTTTAAGAATAAGATATTCAGTGAGGACGTCGACATTAACCTGACATTTAAAGAAAACGCAAAGCTTAAAATATTCGGCGAAGGCCAGGTCGGCGGTGGCATTTCAAATCAATATAATGTAGAAGGCAATGCAATTTCCCTTAAACGAAAATATAAAGCCATTAACGAGGTTAAATTAAATAACACGGGTGATTTATTATCTGACGACATCCAATCTTTAAATGAACGAGAAACGCAGCGCAATCGTGGTTACACGCCGCACCCAAGCCAGGTAAATATTGGGACCGCATACACTCCTTTATTAGATCCGACGAGGTATTTGTTTAATAACTCCGGACTGCTAAATAGTGCTAACCTCTGGAAAACCAAATCAGGCGTACAAATCAAATCAAAGGTATATTATCAATATGATATCATACGTCAACGTTATAATAATCAAACAAGCATCTATGTTCCTTCAGACACCATTAATTATCGGGAAACACAAAATAGTCGGAATAAAATCCAGAATTTATACGGTGATCTGGTCGTACAAATAAACCAGCCCGACTATTATTTAAATAACGTTACCAATTTTAAGCATTATAACGAGGGCGACGCTGCTAATGCAGCGATTAACTTCTCCCCTCTACTCCAAAGCCGAAACTCCACATTCAACGAAGTCTCAAACGAATTAAAGCTGATTAAAGCTAAAAGCGGTAGAAATATAACAGAGATAAATTCTTTTATAGTTTATCGTAACTCTCCGGAACAACTCCTTATAGACAGCTTGTCTTATCCGACATTATTCAGCGGCCTATTTTCTTTGAGAAATATCTCTCAAGCAGTCAACATCCCAACTTTCTACACAAATGAAAACCTTGTGAAGCATTTTGTTAAAGGAGACTTTGCCCAATCATATAAGCTAGGCGCAAATACAAAAATTCAATCATTCAATTCAACACTTCAGGCGGATGAAAATTCTATAAAAGTTGATGCTACAAATGGAGTAAATGCTCTCAGATGGGCGCAATTAAGAATTTTTTTTGAGCCAGGGTATCAATGGAAATCAAATAACTGGAAATTCTCTGCAAAACTTCCTGTAGCGTTTCAGCACATTTCTTCCGACAACCACGCCCGACAGCTCAATGATGATTTTTTATTCAACCCGGATCTCTCGTTCAGATATGATCCAAGTTCAGGGTTGGCTGCACGATTATCCTATCAACGAAATGCGGATGTAGGAAACATTCTGGAAAGCTTCGATGGGGTGGTATTAAATAATTATAGAAGCGTAAGTCAAAACACAGGACTAGTGAGCAAAAATGATATAAATAACATCGGCGCATCCCTAAACTATAAAAATCCAGAAAAGATACTGTACGCTAATTTGTTGATTAATTATCTGCTTACTAACACGAATAGTCTTTTTTTCAAAGGCATCGACCAAAACTTATCAGTTATACAAAGAATCCCATTTAATAATACAAGCCGGCAGTTGTTATCCAGTTTCAACCTAAGCAAGTACATTTCGCAATTTAATTTGACCATCAATGGAAGTATAAGTTATCAAACAGGCCAGGTAAACCAATTTGTTAACTCAAAGATCTTTCCTTTTTTATCACAGCAACTAGTTGTTGGACTTAAAATTAATGGGACAATTACCGGTACTATGCATTACTATTATACGACTTCCTATACTGAAAATACTAATCGTCCAGTTGATAATGATGCTTTTGCAGGAAATAGTTTTTCTGCAAAAGGTCTTAACAATCTTTTTAAATGTGATTGGGAAATTAACAATTATCTCATTTTTGCAGGTACGATTTCCTCGCAATACAACAAAAACACCTCAGCCCTGGACGCAAACTATTTTTTCTTAGATACCTCCATTCGCTACAATATCAATCAATTGAAATCCTTTATTGAACTTCAAGGAAGCAATCTTTTAAATGTTAAGGAATATAAAACCACTGCGTTAGTTGGTAATTCTCTGTCATCATATTCTTATCCTTTAAGAGGTGTAGCGGTCCTGATAAAATATACTTTCTTGTTTTAAATCGCCTAAAGCTTAAATTAACTTTCAATTACAGTTTGCATGGCAACAAATTTCTCTACGCGTGTTATTGGATTTCTCAGATAATTTGGAAATATGTTTTCAAAGACAGCATTAGCTATAAATGCTCAGAATGCAAGCGTATCTACACCGTTAAAACTAATAGCAATATTTGAGGAAGCAAATTGCCAATGATAACGTGGTTTGCGGCTATTTACTTATTTGCTAAAGAGGCTCATACTGACATGTTCATTTAAAAGTTCTTAATATTATAAAATGGTATAAGCTATACTGGTAAGCAGCATCGTTCCCAAGCTTATTTATTTCTGTAGTCTTTGACAAATACAATGTTTCAATTCAGAAGTCTAATTATTTTCAACGCTACGATTTAATACGCGTTTGCACATGAAGGCTTGAATCCTTAGTCCAATTTTAAATTGAGCTGGCGGAAATGTCGTATAGCAACGACAATTATTTTTTCATCTCTTCCAGTAAGGTTATAATCTTATCCAGCTTTTGTAGTTCAATGTTGTTCAGGCGCTCCATCAATTCTTCTATTTCCTTCTTTGCCTCCAGGTTAGTCTCATAATCACTGGTAGCCTGTGCGCGATCACGTTCTCCCTGCCGATTTTGGGCCATCATAATGATTGGCGCGGCATACGCTGCCTGAGTTGAAAAGAGCAAATTAAGAAGTATGTAAGGATAGGGATCCCAATGCTTGATAAAGGCTATTACATTCAAGCTCATCCAAAGAGCTACCACGATGGTTTGGGCAATAATAAATGTCCAGGAACCCATGCCATTTGCTACTCCATCCGCCAGTCTTTGTCCAAAGCCCCTCGAATTGTGATGGTTCTCATGCCAGGTCTTTGATTTTTCCATAATGATTAAGTGTGATTAAAGCTTTAATTAATTTTGTATCATTACAATCATACCCTTATTAAATGATTAATCTATGAAGTTGATACTTAGCTGTCTGCTTTTAGCCTTATACGTTACAAGTTATTGTCAGGTAACAACGGGAGTGCACAACATTCCCCATGCACAAAATCTCAACGCCAGGAAGGATACGGTCATCGAATCTGATACGACCAAAGAGAATAAGGAACCACAGTATTTTTACGCCACACTTAGCACGACGGCCTTCGTTAACACCAAAGGCACTTTCGGAAATAGGTTTGTACCATCAATAGAAATTGGCCGCACTTATGGGATATTTGATTTAGGATTGGCAACAGGAAGGACAAACACAATCGGTAAAGGAAGCGATACTACCCATTATATCGAGCTCAGGCCAACCATCAATATATTTTCCAAGGGCAGGTTCGCCGAAGGGTTATGTTTAGGGGCAGGTTATATCTTCGGTGCCAAGCAGGCGCTACTAACTGAAAT